>CAZCZR010000001.1:0-91657 GCA_964503455.1 uncultured Lachnospiraceae bacterium
GCCACGCACCGACAAAGACATAGGCAAAATACGCATTGGACGCCATCGGATTGCCCTTGCCGAGCTCCGGCGCCTGGGCAACAAGAGTACGATACTGACCCTTGCCGTTCTTAATAGCCATATCAGCCAGCTCTTTTCCAAACCGTGTCCTTATGCTGCTCTTTATCATCGGAGCAAACAATGCCCAGTAAAATCCGTTCTGTTTCATTGACGAATCTCTCCTTTATCATCGAGGAAGTCCTGCATGACAGTTTTCCAGCCGCCATTCATGAACTTCATCATAATTTTCATACAGTTTTCCGCCTGCTGCTTGGTATAGCCGTTTTTCAATATCTGTCGGTACATATCAAACTGCACAGTCAAGAGTACATCAAGTGAGTGCAGCAAATCCTCCGATTGCGGAAGCAGGGCAAAGAAAGACTCGGATTCCTGAATTTTACGCCTGATTAAATCTTCAAAGAATGTGGCGGCTGAACTTCCTTCACTTTTACACAGCAGCAACGTTGCGGCATCATAGGCATAAATATATTTTCCTTTTCATCACATACTGTGCCGTCATAGTCAAAGAAAACGATGCCTTTTACCGTATTGTTATTATTCAAAGCAATATCCTCCGTGTATAGTATGTAGATATAGTATATCATAGTTTTTGCGAAAAATCAATCATTTCATAAATAATCGCATAATCCCCGCGAAAAACTTAGGCATTTTCATAACAACGATTTTCATAGAATATCACCTCATACAAAATTCCGGTTTACTAATTCCACACAAACAAGCACAGGTAGCCGAGAAAAATTATCATCAGCGTTTCGATAACGGCTATAAAATAGACAGGCAGAAACAGCCCCGATATTACACCCGCTGAAAATGTCAGCGCCGCAAGCCCCAGATTTTTAAGGCGTAAAAACCGACAGCAGGCAAGCTTTAGCTTTAAATTCCCCATAAGATCACCTCGATGCATTATATGCGCCCGCGCCTGTAAATGTGCATGATTTTTTTTGGATTTTTTCTTTCATGCTATTGCAATACGGCAAATAATGTTGTATAATAATCATATATATCAATTTTATAGAAAAGGAATACAGTATGATAACAGTAAACAATGTAAGTCTTAGCTTTGACGGGCAGAGCCTGTTCAAGGATGTGACGCTGAAATTCACACCCGGCAACTGCTACGGCATTATAGGTGCGAACGGAGCGGGGAAGTCCACGTTTTTGAAGATACTTTCAGGCGAGCTGGAGCCTTCGTCGGGAGAGATTTTTACCGGCAAGGACGAGAGAATGTCGATTCTTAAGCAGGATCACTTCGCATATGACGCTTACAGCGTTATGGACACGGTGATAATGGGCAATGCGCGGCTGTATGAGATAATGACCGAGAAGGAAGCGCTTTATGCCAAGGAGGATTTCACGGACGCGGACGGCGTCAAGGCGGGAGAGCTTGAAATGGAATTTGCCGAGATGGACGGCTGGGAAGCCGAATCGGACGCGTCGAAGCTGCTTCAGGGTCTGGGACTTTCGGAGGATGTCGCCTATATGCAGATGTCGGAACTGGGCGCGAACGATAAGGTTAAGGTGCTTTTGGCGCAGGCGCTTTTCGGCAAGCCGGATATAGTGCTTCTGGACGAGCCTACAAACCACCTCGATCTGACCGCCGTGGCATGGCTTGAGGAATTTATAATGGATTACGAGGGCACGGTCATAGTAGTGTCCCACGACAGGCATTTTCTAAACAACGTCTGCACAAGCATCGTTGACATCGACTACTCACAGATAAAGATGTACAAGGGCAATTATGAGTTCTGGTACGAGTCGAGCCGTCTTGTGCAGCAGCTTATAAAGCAGCAGAACAAGCGCAATGAGGAGAAGATAAAGGAGCTTCAGGCGTTTATATCGCGCTTTTCGGCGAACAAGTCAAAGTCGAAGCAGGCGACGGGAAGAAAGAAAATACTCGAAAAGCTCACCGTTGAAGAGATGCCCGCCTCGTCAAGACGCTATCCGTTTGTAGGCTTTGAACGCGGCAGAGAAGTCGGAAGGGATATACTGACTGTGGACCGCCTTACCTACACATCCGGCGATACCGCGCTTTTGAATGATATTTCATTTACAATGCGAAAGGATGACAAGATCGCCGTCATAGGCGAAAACGAGCTTGCGGTAACGGCGCTTATGGAAATACTCGCCGAAAAGATAACCGTCCCCGAAGGCATGGTAAAATGGGGCGTAAGCACCTCCAGAAGCTATTTTCCGAAGGATAATTCGGAATTTTTCGACGGCTGTGATTTAAATCTGATCGACTGGCTGCGTCAGTTTGCGCCGGACAATGCCGAAACGCAGACGGAATCGTATATACGCGGCTTTCTGGGAAGGATGCTCTTTTCGGGAGATGAGGTGTTTAAGCCGGTGAAGGTGCTTTCGGGCGGAGAAAAGGTCAGATGTATGCTTTCGCGTATGATGCTATACGACTCAAACGTCCTTATACTCGACCAGCCCACAAACCACCTCGACCTTGAGTCGATAACCGCGGTGAATAACGGTCTTACGGCATTTGCGGGCAATGTCATATTCGCCTCGCATGACCACGAGTTTGTCCAGACAATAGCCAACCGCATTATCCGCATCAATCCCGACGGTACAATTACCGACAGGATGTGTACCTATGATGAGTTTATTGCTAATAATATATAATTAATATCAGGAGGAAAACCTATGAAAAAGAAACTTATTCCGATACTTGCCGCTGCCCTGACCCTTGCGTCCGGAACAGCTTTTGCGGCTGATTTTACCGATGTTCCATCGGAGCATTGGGCATATCCATACGTTGACAGACTTGTCGGCGAGGGTACGGTAAACGGCAAAGATGACGGCATTTTCGCGCCGGATGACAGCGTTACACGCGCTGAGTATGTAAAAATGATAGGCGCGCTTCAAGACGTGTCGCAATCGTACTCCGATGTAAGCGAGGACTTTTGGGGCTACAGCTATATCACGGCAAGCGGCGTCGATCCGGATGAGGACGGCAATTTCCGCCCCGATGAGGCGATCACGCGCGGCGATGTTATCAATATTTTATGGAAAAGAGCAGGCTCTCCGTCAGGCGCGGACGCTCCGTATGCGGCAAGACAGTCCGGCGAAGCGGCGGCTTGGGCGTATGCCGCGAACATAATGCGCGGTGACGGTGACGGCGATCAGCGCCTTGGCGACACGATAACAAGAGCGGAGGTGTCGAAGGTCATCTGTGCTTCAATGGACGCTCCCGAATGGGGAGCAACCGCCGCAAACGGCATTGAGGTCATATATTCGGCGCAGACGACCGATCCCGCAACCGGAGAAGCAAAGACCGAATATAAGGTAAGCAAGCGTCCCGCTCTTAAGCGCACCGACTCAAAACCCGACTACAGCTACCTTATCTACGGCGTGAGCGACACGGTATACGACACGCCGTATTGGCTCAGGAACGGACTTTCGTTTTCAATGACTCCGAAGGAGATGCTTGAAGCGGAAAATTCCTTCCCCGCGAATTTTGACGACCTGTTCACTCTCACGGCGCAAAATGTCGCGTCCTTGATCAAAAAAGGCAGCGGCGCCGAGTTTGTTATGACCTATTATCCCTCAATGGTAAGAAAGACCAATGCGTCATACGTGTATAGGGTAAAGTGTGAGCTTATAAGCGATGAGATATTAAATCTCAGCGATATTTTTGACCTTGACGAAGGGGAAGAGGACACCGAGCTTTCAAAGGGCAGTGTATTCTGGGCGGATATCGAGAGCGACTATGCGTTCGGCATGGGCGTGGGAGCTTCTATAGATATGGAATTTGCTTTGACTGAATAATGAAAAAACATGATAAAATAATTTCCAAAACAGTCAGAAAGTGGCTTGGTGCGCGGATAAAACGCTCTGTGCCGATAATACTGCTTTTGACGGCGCTCACAGTCACAATGTCATTGATGTCGCTGGCGTTTGCCTCTGTGTCAAAAACAGTGCTGGATATAGCGACTCATCAGGCACAGGGAAGCCTTTTGGACGAGTGCGTGAAGCTTGCGATATTGCTGTTGGCGCAGCTTGGAGTGTCGATAACGGTAAATTTTGCAAATGTAAAGGCGAATGCGGGATTTTCGATAGAAATGCGGACGCATCTGTTTCGAACGCTTATGCGCAAGGATTACACCGCCGTGTCGGCATACCATTCGGGCGACCTGCTGAACAGGTTAAGCTCCGACGCGGAGGTCATAGCAAGCGGCGTCATCTCGCTGATACCGGAATGTGCCATGCTTGCTGCAAGCATAATCGGCGGTTTTGTGATGCTCTATAGGCTTGACAAGATGTTCGCGCTGCTGATACTTGCCTGCGGGCCGGTGCTTGTGGCTGCGTCAAGGCTGTATTCCAAACGCTTCAAGCAGCTGCATAAGGATTGTCAGGCGGCGGATGGCAGAGTCAAATCCTTTATGCAGGAAATCATTCAAAATATTCTGGCTGTAAAATCATTCGGAAGCGGCGCGCGTGTAACACAGCGTGCAGAGGAGCTTCAAAACGACAGCTACCGCCTAAAGCTAAGACGCACAAAAGCGTCGATGGCGGCTCACGCGGCGATGTACATAGCCTTCAACGCGGGATATTACTTCACACTCGGCTACGGAGCATGGCGGCTTTCAGCGGGAGCGATCACTGTCGGAACGGTTATGGCTATGGTTCAGCTTGTAGGTGTAATACAATCTCCGTTTAAAGAAATCTCCGGCATGGTGCCGATGATCTACAGCGTGATCGCGTCTACAGAACGTTTGCTTGAACTGGAAGCTCTGCCCGATGATGACACTTCGGGCGCGGTAGACGTTAAAAAGGTCTATGATGATATGACCGGCATGGAAGTCCGCGATCTGTGCTTTTCCTACAATGAGGACAACGGGATAAAGGACGTAAGCTTTTTTGTAAAAAAGGGAACCGTGGCGGCTATCGCCGGCGAGTCGGGCGCGGGGAAAAGTACGGTGATAAAGCTTCTTTTGGCAATCCTGACACCTGATTCGGGCAGCATGAGCATAAAAACGGAATCCGGCGATATACCGATAAATGCCGAAACCCGCGGTATGTTTGCCTATGTGCCGCAGGGAAATCTGATACTTTCGGGAACCATACGCGACAATCTCACCTTTGCAAGAGAAAATGCGTCCGAACCAGAGCTTGAGACGGCTTGCCGCGCCGCGGGCATATGGGATTTTATAAGCGCGCAGGAAAAGGGACTCGACACTGTGATAGGCGAACACGGACTTGGACTTTCCGAGGGACAGGCGCAGAGGATCTCAATCGCGAGAGCGCTTGTGTACGGCGCGCCTATACTGCTTTTAGACGAAGCGACATCCGCTCTTGATTCGCAGACCGAGGCAAGGCTTCTTGCATCGATACGCTCCATGACAGGACGCACCTGTATAATAGTTTCCCATAAACCGGCAGTCCTTGCCGAGTGCGACACGGTGATAAATTTTGAATGACAAGTATGACGCAATAACCGAAAAAAGAGATTCGCGGGGACGGCGCCATTGACGTCCCTTAGACGAAATCCCGCTGTATTAAGGCCATATTATAGAGAAGCAATCTCAAATGTTCACACTTTGTTCATTTAATAACCGAAATTGAACCGCGTATTCCCCTTGACCTTTTGGGGAGAACGTGCTATAATAAAAGAAGTACTTACCGATAAAAATGTTGGAAAGAGAGACATATTATGAATGAGAACGAGAAAACAAGAATAATTCAAGAGCTTGTTCCGGGCAAGCAGATAACGCTTTCGCATATAATCGCGGGTCCCGATCCGATACTTTACCAGAAGCTCGGTCTTAATCCCGACCTCGACTATGCGCGGGCGGCTATAGGAATACTAACCATCAGTCCGGCGGAAACGGCGGTTATCTGCGCCGATATTGCCACCAAGACCTCGAACGTCAACCTCGGCTTTGTTGACCGCTTCAGCGGTACGCTTATAATAACGGGCCTTTTTTCGGACGTGGAGGCTTCCTTAAAGGCGATAATGGAGTATACCGAGCATACTCTCGGCTTTTCGGTATGCCGCATAACAAAGACCTGATATGAAAAAGATCATACTGATAGGCAGGAGCGAGGCGGGGAAAACCACCCTTACTCAGGCGCTGAAGGGTGAGAAAATACACTATCACAAGACACAGTATGTGAATCATTTTGATGTGATAATCGACACCCCCGGAGAGTATATCCAGACCAAAGGTCTGGGAGCGGCGCTTGCAATGTACACCTATGAAGCGAACGTTGTGGGACTTTTGGTAAGCGCCAGAGAACCCTACACGCTTTTTCCGCCGTGTATCACGCCTATGTGCAACCGGGATGTTATAGGCATAGTGACCCAGATAAACAACCCATACGCAAATACGCGCATGGCTGAAAACTGGCTTCGTCTGGCGGGATGCGAGAAGATATTCTTCGTTGACTCGAAAACAGGCGAGGGCGTGTGGCGGATAATAGATTATCTGCGCGAGGACGGCGATGTTATGCCGTGGGAAATCGAGTAAACTCCGAACACAGCTGCCGTCCGGCAGCTTTTTCAGCCTGCATGGTCTGCAAAGGAGGAATACATATGGATATAGCCTATGAGCTGTCCGAGCTTGAACGCCGCGCTCGCCGTGACGCGGAAGTTCGGCGCAAACTGCTTGCCACAAGAGAAGCCGGCGATCCGATCGCGGCGTTTTGCGATGAATGTGCGCGGCTTGGCTATGAAAACATAACGGTTTACGGTCTTGCGACACAGGGTGAGGCGTTTTGCGCGGCTATGCTCAGAAGCGTTAACGGCGGCGGAGTTGAAGCGCCCGATGACTGGGACGATTTTTACGGTATGTTTATGACTGAATTGGAAAATATATAATAAAAATATAAAATATAGCTGATTTGTACACAAGGAGGTTTTTACATAATGATCAAATCAATTCTAAAAAGCGTGCGTGAATATAAGAAGTACGCTTTTTTGACGCCGCTTTTTGTGGCGCTGGAGGTAGTGATGGAATGTATCATTCCGCTTGTTATGAAAAATATGATCGACGATATGACCGGCGATTCCTTGACCCCGATAGTCAAGTACGGCATTATCCTTGCGATAATGGCGATAGTGTCGCTGCTTTTTGGCGTTGTATCGGCGCATACGGCTGTAAAAGGATCGACCGGCTTTGCGAAAAACCTGAGAAGCGATCTGTATGACCGCATACAGGATTTTTCTTTTGCGGAGATAGACCGTTTTTCCTCATCATCGCTTGTGACGAGAATGACGACCGACGTTACAAACGTGCAGCAGGCGTATCAGATGACGACGCGTATTGCCATACGCACACCGCTGATGCTGATATTCTCGTTCTTTATGAGCTTTTCCATAAGTCATAAGCTGGCGATGATATTCCTCGCGATACTTCCGGTGCTTGGCGTTATACTTTTTTACATCAGCTTCAAGGTAATGCCGATATTTAAGCGTATTTTCAAGCGATATGACGCAATGAACAACTCCGTACAGGAAAATGTTGCGGGCATACGCGTTGTAAAGTCCTTTGTAAAAGAGGAGTACGAGAAGGAAAAATTCTCCGATGTTTCCGGCGAGGTCTGTAAGGACTTCACCATGGTCGAAAAGATACTTGCCTTAAACAACCCTACAATGATGTTTTGCATTTACGCGGCTATGGTGCTTATATCGTTTTTCGGAGCAAAGGCTATAATCGCGTCGGGCGCGACGGAGCTTACCACGGGTGCGCTTTCCTCGCTTATCACCTACGGAACGCAGATACTGTCGTCAATGATGATGATCTCCATGGTGTTCGTCATGATCTCTATGGCTGAGGAGTCCGCAAGAAGAATAGGCGAGGTGCTTTCAACGGATTCCACCCTCACATCACCGGAAAACGGAGTAAAAACAGTTCCGGACGGCTCGGTTCGTTTTGACAACGTGTCCTTCCGCTATTCAAAAAAGGCTAAAAAGGACTCGCTTCATTCGGTAAATCTCACGCTCAAATCGGGCGAAACGCTCGGCATAATCGGCGCGACAGGATCTTCAAAGACTACGCTTGTTCAGCTGATACCGCGTCTTTACGATGCCACGGAGGGAACCGTGTATGTCGGCGGCAGGGATGTAAGAGAGTACGATTTGGAGTCGCTTAGAAATGCTGTTGCGGTCGTGCTTCAGAAAAACGTGCTTTTCTCCGGCACGATAAAGGAAAACCTCCGCTGGGGCGATGAGAACGCCTCGGATGAGGAGATCGAGCGTGTATGCCGTCTTGCGCAGGCGGACGAGTTTATACAGCAGTTCCCCCAAAAATATGACACCTACATAGAGCAGGGCGGCACCAACGTTTCCGGCGGTCAGAAGCAAAGGCTTTGTATCGCAAGAGCGCTTTTGAAAAAGCCGAAAATACTTATTCTTGATGACTCGACTTCGGCTGTCGATACGCGCACCGATGCGCTTATCCAGGCGGCGTTCAATTCGGAGATACCCGACACCACAAAGATAATCATAGCGCAGAGAGTATCCTCCATAGAAAAAGCGGATCATATAGCCGTAATGAGCGGTGGAAATATAACCGAGTACGGCACGCCCGCTGAGCTTTACAATGCAGGCGGAATTTACCGCGAGCTTTATGATTTGCAGACAAAGACGAAAGGAGATGAGGATGTTGAAGCGGATGACTGATGAGGAAAGACTTGCAAAAAATGCAAAATATAAGGATCATGTTATGCGCAGGATCCTCAATTACATGGGTATGTACTATAAGCCAAGGCTGTTGTTTGTGGGCTTGTGCATACTTGTAAGCTCCGTTTCCGGAGTTATATCCACCATATTTTTACAGAAGCTCATTGACGAATGTATCACTCCCGGAATAACGGCGGGCATGGACGCAGTATGGGGCGATTTGATAAAATACATAGCGATAATGGTTTCGATATATGCGTTGGGTGTGTTGGCTTCGTTTTTGTATACAAGGCTTCTCGCGGGAATCACCCAAGGGTCGCTCATGCATTTTAGAAACGATATGTTCAACCGTATGCAAAGCCTTCCCGTCAAGTACTTTGACACGCACGCCCACGGCGATATAATGAGTACCTACACCAACGATACGGACGCTCTGCGCCAGTTCATGGGTCAGAGTATGCCCGCGATAATACAGGCGGTGCTTTCGGTTGTGTCGATATATGTGATGATGCTTTCGTACAGCGTATATCTGACGCTGCTTGTAACGGCGGTAATGGTGTTTATGATATTTGTGACAAAGGCTATAGGCTCCAGAAGCTCGAAATATATGCTTGCGCAGCAAAGAACGCTTGCCAAGGAGGAGGGCTTTGTCGAAGAAATGATCAAAGGGCAGCGCGTTGTGAAAGTGTTCTGTCATGAAGATAAGGGAAAATCCGACTTCAAAAAGATAAACGAGCAGCTCTGCGATGACAGCTGCCGCGCAAACACGCACTCGCTTATACTGATGCCGATACTGAATAACACCGGACACCTGATGTATGTGCTTTTGGCGCTTGTCGGCGGACTAATGGTAGTGCTTGACGCGCCGAATCTGGGTCTTGCGGGAATTTCGACAGTATCCTTGGGCATTATCGTGTCGTTTTTGAATATGTCGCGTCAGCTTTCCCAGACCATGGGCCAGATGTCAAACCAGATAGGCATGGTAGCTATGGCGCTTGCCGGAGCGAAGCGTATTTTTGAACTTATAGATGAAAAGCCCGAAAGCAAGGGCGGCGATATAGTCATAGTCCGCTGCCGTGAGGATAAGGACGGCAATATCATAGAATGTAAGGAAAGAACCGGTATGTGGGCATGGAAAAAGCCTGTCGCGGGTGGATACGAGTACACAAGACTGCGCGGAGATATAAAGCTTAACCATGTAGATTTCGGCTACGTTCCCGAAAAGACTGTGCTGCACGATATAACGCTTCACGCAAAGCACGGTCAGAAGATAGCCTTTGTCGGTTCCACCGGCGCGGGCAAGACCACAATAACCAATCTGATAAACCGTTTCTATGATATAAACAGCGGCGAGATAATCTATGACGGCATTAATATAATGGACGTTAAAAAGGCGGAGCTTAGAAGATCGCTTGGCATAGTATTGCAGGATGTTAACCTGTTTACGGGTACGGTCATGGACAATATCCGCTACGGACGTCTTCCTGCGACTGACGAGGAATGTATAGAGGCGGCAAAGCTTGCCAATGCCCACGATTTTATAACCAGACTGCCGGAAGGCTATGACACAATGCTTACAGGCAACGGCTCGCGTCTTTCACAGGGACAGCGTCAGCTCATTTCCATAGCGCGCGCGGCTGTGAATAATGCACCGGCTATGATACTTGACGAGGCAACCTCGTCCATAGATACAAGAACGGAAGCATTGGTTCAGGACGGTATGGATAAGCTCATGGAGGGAAGAACCGTATTCGTTATCGCCCATAGGCTTTCAACCGTCAGAAACTCGGATCAGATAATAGTACTTGAACACGGCAGGATAATAGAGCATGGCACGCATGACGAGCTTATCGCAAAGCGCGGCACGTACTACCAGCTCTATACCGGAGCGTTTGAGCTTGAATAATTCCGCGGCTGCTCTATATGCGTGTCCAATTAACCGAGCGATAAATCAAGAAATACAAAGGGGAAATTAAATGGCATTTAAGTTGAACAGCGTTGTACCTTGGGGCAGAAATATGAATGAATATAAATTGATGTTCCGGTTAAACGAAGAAGATATGTCAAAGAGAATCGCGGGTTTTGGAGACGGTCCCGCCTGCTTTAACTGTGAAATGACGGAACGGAATGGAAATGTTACCTCTTTTGATATAATATATCAATTTTCCCGATCGGATATTGAAAAGCGAATAGAGGAAGTCCGTTTTGAGGTTATGCAGCAAATGCGGGAGAATACGGATAATTATGTATGGAAGAATATAAAAGACCTTGACGACCTTGAAAATACTCGTATGTCCGCTATGAGAAAATTTTTATCCGACTACGAAAAGGGCAGGTCCGAGGGACGTTATGTATTTCACGAATTGCCAAATAAACTGCCCTATGCTGACAGTTATTTCGATATTGGATTAAGTTCACATTTTCTATTGATGTACACATCGCTGGGGTATGATTTTCATATTGCATCCATGACAGAAATGCTCAGAGTGTGTAAAGAAATAAGGATTTTTCCCATTGTTGATTTAGACGCAAACGGTACGGATTTGATTAAAAATGTAATAGCTTATTTCCAAAAAAATTACAGGACGGAAATTGTTGAAACGGAATATGAATTTCAAAAAGGCGATAATAAATTATTGATTATCAGCAAATAATCATATGAATCCCGATTTATCGGCAAACCGGCAAACCCGACCGAGCAGGTCAAAGGTAAAGGGGCGACAGCACAAATGCTGCCGCCTTTTGCTGTAATCATATAAAAATCGCGGCAAGCCCAAAGGACTCGCCGCGACGTGGTAGCGATAAGTGGACTTGAACCACTGACACCGCGGGTATGAACCGCGTGCTCTAGCCAGCTGAGCTATATCGCCGTAACAACGTATTTTATTATACATCAAATTTTTACGCTTGTCAAGCATTTTTTGAAAAAAGGTTGAAAAAAATTAAAATTTCTCATTATATGCCATTGTTTGTATATTACTGTTTCAAAAAAATCACGGGTACATTCGCTGCTCCGATTTTTTCGCTTTACACACAACTTTTTTTCAAAAACCCCTTTACAAAAGCGCGGTATTGATGTATAATGATATTAATGTATAAATTATGATCTTCGGGGCGGGGTGAAAGTCCCCACCGGCGGTAAAGTCCGCAAGCCTGAAAGGGTTGATCCGGTGCGATTCCGGAACCGACGGTTACAGTCCGGATGAAAGAAGATAAATGCCGTTTTGCAGCCGTTTATCCCTGAGGTAAACGGTATTTTTATATGCGGAGATGATTTTATGAGCATACATGAGCAATATATGCGCCGCGCCATAGAGCTTGCAAAGCGCGGCGAGGGACACACGAATCCCAATCCTATGGTGGGTGCGGTCATAGTCAAGGACGGCAAAATCATAGGTGAGGGTTTTCATGAACGTTACGGAGAACTTCACGCGGAGAGAAACGCCTTTAAAAACCTGACCGAGTCCGCTGAGGGCGCGGATATGTACGTAACCCTTGAACCCTGTTGCCATCACGGTAAACAGCCGCCATGCACCGATGCGGTTATCGCCCATAAGATACGCCGCGTTTTTGTCGGCTCTCCCGACCCGAATCCTCTTGTGTCGGGCAGGGGAGTGGAAATACTTAGAGAAGCCGGAATTGAGGTCGTGACCGATCTTCTGCGCGGGGAGTGCGATGCGGTAAATGAAGTGTTTTTCCACTACATCACAACCGGGATGCCGTATGTCGTTGCCAAATACGCAATGTCTGCAGACGGAAAGATCGCGACTGTGACAGGCGACAGCAAATGGATCACAAACGAGGAATCGCGCCGAAGGGTCCATGCCATGCGCGGACGGTATTTTGCCATAATGGCGGGCATAGGCACGGTTTTAGCCGATGATCCGATGCTCAACTGCCGCATAGGCGGCGCAAGGGATCCCGTGCGCGTCATAGCCGACTCTCACCTTTCAATACCGTCAGAGTGCAATATTTTAAAAACCGCCGACGATATAAAAACTTACATCGCATATACTAATGCCAATGCGGCTGATATTGAGCGTGTTGAAAAAAGCGGCGCGATATGTGCGAAGATCCCCGCCGGCGCAGACGGAGAAGCGGATCTTCGGGAGCTTATGAGGTATCTGGGCGGTCAGAAGATAGACAGCGTTTTGCTTGAAGGCGGCGCGGAGCTGAATTTCAGCGCTTTTAAGGCGGGTATTGTAAACAAAGCAGTGACCTTTACGGCTCCGATGATAATAGGCGGAGCAGGGGCGAAAGCTCCTGTCGGCGGCGCGGGTTTTGAGCGCATATCGGATTCTGTGCGGCTGGAGCTTGAGCGTGTTGAGGTCATCGGAGGCGATATAATGGCGGAATATAAGGTCGGGCAAATATCATCGGAACCGAAATCGAGGTGATAAGTGTGTTTACAGGCATTATTGAGGAAGTTGGAACCGTAGAAAAGATAGGCGGCGGCAGACTCAGCGTTAGGGCAGAGAAGATATTCTCGGATATGCGCATCGGGGACAGCATAGCTGTCAACGGAGTGTGTCTTACGGTATGCTCGTTCGGCGGTGGTGTGTTCACTGCGGACGTTATGGGCGAAACTGTCAGAAGATCGTCCCTTTCGGAGCTTTCAAACGGCTCAAAGGTAAATCTTGAGCGGGCGATGGCTGCCGACGGAAGATTCGGCGGGCATATAGTGCAGGGTCATGTTGACGGCGTGGGCGTGATAAGCGGAATAAAACGCGAAAACAACGCTGTATGGATAATGATTAACGCCGATAAAGACGTCACATCGCTTATCGTCGAAAAAGGTTCTGTCGCTGTTGACGGAATAAGTCTTACGGCAGCATATGCGGGTGACGGCAGCTTTGCGGTGTCGGTAATACCGCATACCGGCGCCGAAACGACTCTTTTGGATAAGAAAGAGGGAAGCAAGGTCAATATTGAATGTGACATTGTCGGCAAATATATTAAAAGGCTTATGTCCGTAAAAGAAGGAAGCGGAAACGGCGGTTCCGCCGTCACAACGGAGCTTCTGTCGCGTTACGGATTTATATGAAAGGAATGATCGTTATGAAGAATAAAGCTTCCATAGAGCAAGCGCTTTCCGATCTGAAAAACGGCAAAATGATTGTCATGATAGATGATGAAAACCGTGAGAACGAGGGCGATGTGATAGTCGCGGCTGAGTTTGCCGACTGCGAGGCGGTTAATTTTATGGCAAGCCGCGCCAAGGGTCTTATATGTATGCCTATGTCGGCGGAATGGGCGGAGAAGCTTGACCTTGCGCCCATGGTTAAGCAAAATACGGATAATCATGAAACGGCGTTTACCGTTTCGATCGATCACAAGTCAACGACCACCGGAATTTCGGCGTATGAACGCTCAATTACAGCTATGGCGGTGGCGGACGACTGCGCAAAACCTGAGGACTTTCGCCGTCCGGGGCATATGTTCCCGCTGATATCAAAGCCGATGGGTGTTTTTGAAAGGCGCGGTCACACGGAAGCCACGGTGGATCTTATGCGTCTTGCGGGATTGAAACCGTGCGGGCTGTGCTGTGAGATCATGCGCGATGACGGTATGATGATGAGAGATATTGATCTTGCGGAGTTTGCCAAGGAAAACAAGCTGACCTACTGTTCGGTTGCCGATCTTGTTGCTTACAGAAAATGCCACGAGATATTGGTAGAGTGCGTTGCGAAGGCGAAAATGCCTACCCGATACGGCGATTTCACGATTTACGGCTATGTAAACAAATTGAACGGCGAGCATCATGTGGCGCTGACAAAAGGAAAGATTGACGACGGTAAGCCGGTGCTTTGCAGAGTTCATTCGGAGTGCCTTACGGGTGACGCGCTTGGTTCGGCGCGCTGCGACTGCGGTGAGCAGTATGACGCGGCAATGAAAAAAATCGCCGAAGAGGGAAGAGGTGTTCTCGTTTATATGCGTCAGGAGGGACGCGGCATAGGACTTATAAATAAGATCCGCGCTTATGAGCTTCAGGACAAGGGCATGGACACCATAGAGGCAAATCTTGCCCTCGGTTTTCCCGCCGATATGCGTGATTATACCATAGGTGCGCAGATACTTTCCGACCTCGGCGTGTCGAAGATGAGGCTTATGACAAACAACCCCAAAAAGATAGAGGGTCTTGACGGCTACGGGCTTGAGATAACCGAGCGTGTTCCTATACAGATGCCCTTGAAAAAAACAGATGCGTTCTACTTAAAGACCAAGCAGGAGAAAATGGGTCACTGGCTTAATTACAAATAAAATATAAAGCGAAAGGAAGTTTTAAAAATGAAAGTACTTGAAGGAAAGCTTGTAGCGGATAATATGAAGATCGCTATAGTCGCATCAAGGTTCAACGAGTTTATTGTGTCGAAGCTTGTAAGCGGGGCAGAGGACTGTCTGCTCCGCCACGAGGTCGGTCCGGACGATATAACGCTTGCATGGGTGCCGGGTGCGTTTGAAATACCCCTTACCGCAAAAAAGATGGCGGAATCGGGAAAATATGACGCGGTGATCTGCCTTGGAGCGGTTATACGCGGCGCAACCAGTCACTATGACTATGTGTGCAACGAGGTGTCAAAGGGTATTGCTCAAGTGTCGCTTGCAACCGGCGTTCCTGTAATGTTCGGCGTTGTCACGACCGAAAATATCGAGCAGGCTATAGAGCGTGCCGGAACAAAAGCGGGCAACAAGGGTTATGACTGCGCTCTGAGTGCAATCGAAATGGTTCGTCTTATGCGCGAGATAGGTTAATGAACCGCTGATTTGTACACAAATTTTGCCGGAGAGAGGCATGAACTTCTTTCCGGCTTTTTGCGTTACGCATGGGCCGGATATAAGTTTATTGTAAGCGAATATGAACTTTTGTGTAAAACTGTGATTTATTTTTAAAAAATGTATGGACAAACGGTAAAAAATGATGTATAATATATAATGAGTTATAAGTATTTTTATAAAGAAAGGTTTGATAATCCACATGGCTTCAATATTACCCGAAGGCTATAGGCCTTCTCTTGACGGCAGAGAAACGGAAAGAGCTATAAAGCTCGTGCGTGACACTTTTCAAAAGGAGATCACAAAAGCGCTGAACTTACAGAGAATATCGGCGCCGCTTTTTGTGCGTCCGGAAACGGGGTTAAACGACAACCTAAACGGTGTTGAAAGACCGGTTTCGTTTGACTCGCCGGCTTTGGGAGGAGCGGAGCTTGAGATAGTCCATTCGCTTGCAAAGTGGAAGAGAATGACGCTCGGAAGATACGGCTTTAAGCCGGGCGAGGGTCTGTATACCGATATGAACGCGATCCGCCGCGATGAGGAGCTTGACAACCTCCACTCGATGTATGTCGATCAGTGGGACTGGGAGGCTGTTATAGAGAAAAAGGACAGAAACATTGAGCTTTTAAAGGCGTATGTAAGGCGCATATACGAGGCGCTGAAGCGGACACAGGCGGAGGTTTGCAAGGTATATCCCGTGCTTGAGAATAATTTCTGCGATGAGATAGAGTTTTTCACAACACAGGAGCTTGAGGATATGTACCCCGATCTTGAGCCGAAGGAGAGGGAGAACAAGCTTTTGAAAGAGCACCACGCGGTATTTTTGATGCAGATAGGCAAGGTGCTTAAATCGGGTAAAAAGCATGACGGCAGAGCGCCGGACTACGATGACTGGGAATTAAACGGCGATATTATAGTTTATTATCCGGTTATCGGCTCGGCTTTTGAAATATCGAGCATGGGCATAAGAGTGGACGAGGACAGCCTTGTTTCGCAGTGTAAGATTGCGGGCGCCGAGGACAGACTCGCGCTTGATTTTCACAAGGGCATACTTGAAAAGAAGCTCCCGTATACTATAGGCGGCGGTATAGGTCAGTCAAGGCTGTGTATGTATATGCTCGGCAAGGCGCATATAGGCGAGGTGCAGGCTTCTGTATGGGACGATGAAACGGTAAGAATTTTTAAAGAGAGAGATATAAACCTGTTGTAAGAAAACAGGCGTCAGGCACTTTTGGCGACTAAGGAAGGGAGAGAGATATGAGCGGCATAAGTTTTGACTTCGGCAAAAAGCCGGTGACAGACGGTTATACAAAGGTATTGGGGAATACCTTGTATGACGAGAGCAAAGGGTACGGTATCGAGAAATTGACGGACGCTTTTGAACGCGGGGTCGGAGAGAAAGAGCTTTTAAGAGACGGACTTTTATTCGGCGGAAACTCATTCAAGGCAAAGATTGACAACGGAACCTACATGGTTAGGCTCTGCTCCGGCGATTATGTTGACGAGGGAGATCTTGTTACAAAATTCGACATAAACGGCGTAAAGACCGGAGTATGGGTTTATGACGGAACGGTCCAAGAGAGAATTATCACAGTCGATGTAACGGACGGTTTTATCCGCGTTTCCTGCGCGGAGGGAAAGCACCCCTGTATAAACGCTCTTGAAGCATCTCCCAAAAGGGATATTGCCATGGGCGCTGTTTCCGCATCGGTTGACGCAAAAAAATCGGGCAGCACTGTCACGCTTTCATGGGATGAGCTTGACGGCGTTATAGGCTACAGGGTGTACAAAAAGACTCTTAAAAACCGCGAAACAGTCATAGCGGCCGACGTTCCTATGGCTGAATTTACAGATCATGACGTTGAAATATGCGAGGATTATGAGTACACCGTTACGGGTCTTTACGGACACAAATTCGAAACGATGCCGGCGGATACCGTATCGGTTAAGGTGGTTGACGGAAAAGAGCTTACGGCAAAAGTTACGGAGCTTAATATAATCGAAACGCCCAACACGGTCGCTCTGAACTGGAAGCCTGTCGAGGGAGCGCTTTGGTACAATGTATATCAAAAAGCGCCCTACGGACTTTACAAGTTCATAGACAGAAACTACGACTGCGACTATATCGACGATAAAGTAGTAACAAACGTAGAGTACATTTATGCCGTTGAAGCTGTCACATTGAGCGGTATAACCGAAAGAGCGGAAGCAAAAACAAATATTATAGAAAAGCCGTACATACCTAAGGCGGAGAGCCTCAGCCGCGGCGGCATAGCGATAAAAACAGAGGACGGAGTATTCTTAAGCTGGCGCTTAAACGCTTACGAATATAAGCGCGGCTATGATTTTATTATCGAGCGCAACGGCGAAAGGATCACAAAATATCCTATTACAGACAGCACCAACTACCTTGATAAGGACGGCAAAGAAGGCGATACTTACACTATTAAGGCGGTATTGGAGAATAAGGTCGAGAAGACCGGTCAGACCGTGACGGTGAACCCCGATCCTTACTATACAATACCTCTTGATAAGCCTGCGCCGATAACTCTGGAGGACGGGGTTACATACAACTACACCGCAAATGACGCGGCTGTCGGAGATGTTGACGGTGACGGCGAGTATGAGATAGTGCTTCGCTGGGACGCTAACGGCAAGGACAACTCGCATAAAGGCTTTACGGGCAATGTTTTGCTTGACGCTTACAAGCTTACAGGCGAAAAGCTGTGGCGGATAGATCTGGGCAGGAACATAAGAGCCGGCTCTCATTACACGCAGATGATGGTATACGATCTTAACAATGACGGCTGCGCGGAGCTTGTGTGCAAGACTGCCGACGGTACAGTTGACGGCGTCGGAACGGTAATAGGCGATCCTGCAGCGAATTATCGCAACAAGGACGGCTTTATCATAGAAGGCCCCGAATACCTTACTGTATTTGACGGAAAGACAGGTGCGGCTATCGACACAGTAGACTATACTCCGCCAAGAGGCGATGTGAGCGAATGGGGCGACAGCTGGGGCAACAGAGTTGACCGATTCCTTGCCTGCATAGCTTATCTTGACGGCGTGAATCCGAGCGTTGTGATGTGCCGCGGTTACTATGATCACGGCAGACCCACTAACCTTGTGGCTTATGACATGATAGACAACAAGCTTGTAAAACGCTGGCACTTTAGAGCCGATAAGAACCAAAACATAGAATACACCAATCAGGGCAACCATAACCTTGCAGTCGGCGATATTGACGGCGACGGAATGGATGAGATAGTATACGGCGCTATGGCTGTTGATCAGGACGGCACGGGAATTTATTCTACCGGCTTCGGTCACGGCGACTGCCTGAACCTCGGCAAGTTCATGCCTGACGAGGAAGGACTTCAGTACTTCCAGATACATGAGGACTTTGATGCGGAGTACGGATATGAGGTCAGAGACCCGGCTACGGGCGAGGTAAAATGGGGCTTCTTTACGGGAAAAGACACTACAAGAGGTCTTACCGCCAAGATCGACCCGCGATACAAGGGCTGTCAGGTATGGGTAATGGACGATCATCTCTATACCTTTGACGGAGAGATTATCGCGGACAAATGCCCCGACAGTATCAATTTTGGCATATGGTGGGACGGCGACCTGTTAAGAGAGCTGCTTGACGGCGAATTTGACAAGGAAATCGGCGGAGGCTATCCGAGAATTTACAAGTGGGATTATGAAAATAATAAGCTTGTAACAATACTTGCGCCCGAAGGTACGCTTACAAATAACTGGATGAAGCGCACTCCGTGTATTCAGGCGGATCTGTTCGGCGACTGGAGAGAAGAGGCGGTATGGAGAAACAGCGACGACACCGAGCTGCGCATTTATACCACCACCGACATTACCGAACATAAGATGTATACACTCATGCATGACCATGTTTACAGAATGAGCGTTGCGTGTCAGAACTCGGCGTATAATCAGTGCCCGCAGACCGGTTTTTATATAGGTCCTGAGATGACGGATATTCCCGTTCCTGAGCTTGATTACGTAAACGGCACCGATGATCCCGAATGGGAGGAACTGTAATCTGTATTGAGATAGCAGTCGAAATATGAAAATTTATTAATAAAAGTAACAAAAATATTACAAAACAGTGTCTAAGATTGTTTTTGTATGAAAATTTTCAAAATAGTGTTGACCTTTCTGCATAAATAGGTTACAATATATATGTTAGACTGTTATTGTGATATGCCGCGTTGTTTATAAGGGAGAGGTTATAATGCGTATAATATCCGGAATACGGCGCGGCGCCGTGCTGTACTGTCTTGACGGCAGCTCAATACGGCCTACTGCCGATAAAGTGAAGGAAGCCGTATTCAGTATGATTGCGGAATATCTTCCGGGTGCTTCGGTGCTTGATCTGTTTGCGGGAAGCGGGGCGCTTTCTTTTGAGGCGCTTTCGCGCGGGGCGGAAAATGCCGTGCTTACCGACAGCGACAAAAAATCAGTAGCCGTCATAGAAAAAAACCGGGCAAAGCTCGGATTTGAATATTGCGCGAAAATCATAAACACCGATGCTTTTTCCTATCTGCGCTCTCACAACGAGGCTTTTGACATCATATTTCTTGACCCGCCCTACAATAAGGGACTGATTGAACCGGTACTGACGCTCATCGAGAAAAGGCAAGCTCTAAAATCCGGCGGCATCATCGTGCTTGAAAGCGATGACACGGATTTTTGCGGAGCGTTTGGAGATTTTTCGCTGCTCAGACAAAAGCGCTACGGCAGGACTCATATAACAATATACAAAAAGAAGGACGAAAAAGCAAATGCGAACAGCGGTATATCCGGGGAGCTTTGACCCGATCACAAACGGACATCTCGATATAATCGAGCGCGCCGCCAAGGTATACGACAAGGTAGTTGTCGGCGTGCTTAACAATGTCAACAAATCACCGTGTTTTTCGATTGACGAGCGTGTACGGTTCATAGAGGAAGTCACCGCCCACATCCCGAATGTGGAGGCGGCAACCTTTAAGGGACTGCTTGTGGACTTTGCAAAGGAACAGGATGCGGCAGTTATCATAAAAGGATTGAGAACGGTCGCGGATTTCGAGTACGAGTTCCAGATGGCGCTTCTTAACAAGGCGCTTAATCCGGAATTTGAGACCATGTTTATGATGACGGATTCAAAATATTCATACATCAGCTCAAGCATGGTAAAGGAGGTCGCCAAGTATAAGGGCGAGCTCGCGGGACTTGTCCCCAAAGAAATAATCGAGAGGGTCAGATCAAGATTCTGACGCCGGCATACATAAGCTGATATAGGAAGGAATGGAGTGTTTTTAATGGAAGCAGAAATGGATGTATTGGAAATAATTGATGTGCTGGAGGATATAGTTGAAAAGGCGTCTACCGTTCCGCTTACAGGAAAGGTAATGCTTGACAAGGATGAAATACTGGATTATCTTCAGGAGCTTCGTTTGGTATATCCGGACGAGCTTAAGGAAGCAAAGTGGGTCAAGCAGGAACGCCAGAGAATACTTGACGAGGCTGAGCAGCGTGCGGACGCTATAAGAAAGAGCGCCGAAGAAGCGCAGATCAAGCTTATCGACGAGCATGAGGTGACCAAAGAGGCATATCGCCAGGCAAACGAAACCGTCAACGCCGCTCATACACAGGCTGTAGACATCAAGACCGATTGTGACCAGTATGTGCAGGCTATGCTTCTTGACGCTGAAAAGCGTCTGGGGATGCTTCTTAACAAGGTAAAGGAAGACAGAGCTGAATTAGCTAACAGATAAAAACACCACGGGAGCTGTGACAATATTAAGAAAACACCGATAATTACCGCCTGACTGCTTAGTGCGCGCTATAATTGATCAGTGGTTCCTTAAAAGCAGCTCCTTTAGTTTAGAATATGATCACATTACAGATAATGCTCTCAAAGGGAGGAATACAACAATGCTTACGGATATCGAAATTGCACAGCAAGCCGAAATGCTTCACATCAGGGAGGTTGCCAAGACAGCCGGCATCGCCGAAGAGGATCTGGAATATTACGGAAAATACAAGGCGAAAATATCGGAAAACGTCATAGACCGTCTTTCGGACAAGCCGGACGGCAAGCTGGTGCTTGTCACAGCGATAAACCCGACGCCTGCCGGCGAGGGCAAGACCACGACAACAATCGGTCTGGGCGATGCTATGACGCGTTTGGGAAAGAAGTGTATTCTTGCTTTGAGAGAGCCGTCTTTAGGGCCGGTAATGGGACTTAAGGGCGGCGCTGCCGGAGGAGGATATGCTCAGGTCGTGCCTATGGAGGACATAAATCTCCACTTCACGGGCGATATGCACGCGATAACAGCCGCCAATAACCTTCTCTCTGCTATGATAGACAATCACATTCATCAGGGCAACGCGCTTGATATTGATGTTACAAATATAGTATGGAAAAGGGTCGTTGACACAAATGACAGGGCGCTTCGCAAAATAGTTGTGGGCATGGGCGGCAAGACCAACGGTGTACCGCGCGAGGACGGTTTTATGATAACCGTCGCGTCAGAGGTAATGGCTGTGCTGTGTCTTGCAAGCGACCTTGACGATCTGAAAAAGCGTTTAGGCGAGATAATCATAGGCTACACCCGAAGCGGCGATCCGGTAAAGGCTTCGGATTTGCACGCCGAAGGCGCTATGACAGTGCTTTTAAAAGATGCGATCAAGCCGAATCTTGTGCAGACTCTTGAGCATACGCCCTGCTTTATACACGGCGGCCCGTTTGCCAATATCGCCCACGGCTGCAACAGCGTAAGAGCGACAAAGCTTGCTATGAAGCTTGCCGATTATACTATTACCGAAGCGGGTTTCGGCGCTGATTTGGGAGCTGAGAAGTTTATCGATATAAAGTGCCGCTTTGCCGGCATACGACCCGACGCTATCGTTATAGTTGCCACGGTAAGGGCGCTTAAGTATAATGCGGGAGTAGCTAAAGCGGATTTGAAAAAGCCGGATACCGAGGCTCTTAAAAAGGGTATGGTAAACCTTGAAAAGCACATACAGAATATGCAGATGACGGGCGCTCCTGTCGTTGTGGCTCTGAACCGTTTCGACACGGACTCGGATGAGGAGCTTGCGACTGTTATTGATATGTGTAAAAACTATGGTGTTGAATGTTCGCTTTCGGAGGTGTTTGCAAAGGGCGGCGAAGGCGGTATTGATCTCGCGGAGAAGGTGCTTAAGACTATTGACACTGTAGAGAGCAAATGCACACAGCTGTATGACGCTAACGACACAATAAAGAATAAGATAAATACGCTTGTAACGAAGTTTTACGGCGGCAAGGGCGTTGTATACACAGCAAAGGCTCAAAAGCAGATAAACCGTCTTGAAGCGCTTGGACTTGATAAAAAGCCCATATGCGTGGCAAAGACGCAGTATTCACTGTCCGATAATCCCAAGCTTTTGGGACGTCCGGAAAACTTTGAGGTAACGGTTTCGGAGGTAAGAGTTTCAAACGGCGCGGGATTTATAGTTGTTGAGACGGGCAGTATTATGGTAATGCCCGGGCTGCCAAAGGTTCCGGCTGCCGAAAAGATAGACATTGACGAAAACGGTAGGACGGTAGGACTGTTTTGATGAAGTACGAGTCATTTTCACCGGCGGATACCGAAAGGATAGCTTCGGGATTTGCAGCGGAACTTACGGGCGGAGACGTTGTATGTTTGTACGGCGAACTCGGTACGGGCAAGACAGCTTTTACAAAGGGTATCGCAAAGGCTTTGGGAGTTGATGATTGCATAACCAGTCCGACCTTTACGATAGTAAACGAATATGAGGGCAGATTGCCGCTGTATCACTTTGATGTGTACAGGATAGCGTCAAGCGATGAAATGTACGAGATAGGTTTTGATGAGTACATTTATTCGGATGGGGTGTCGGTGATAGAGTGGAGCGAGCTTATTGAGGACATACTTCCCGAGCGAAGATACAATGTCCGCATTTCCAAGTCCTACGATGCGGAGAATGAAAATTACAGACTGATAGAAATTATGAAAATATAAGGGGTAGCATTTGCATGAAAATTCTCTCTGTCGATACGACCGGCTCTGCGGCATCGGCTGCCTTGTCGGAGGATGACTCGCTTTTGTGCGAGTATACTCTAAATCACAAAAAAACACATTCGCGCATGATCCTGCCTATGATTGACAAGCTGCTTTCGGATACCGAAACGGATATATCGCAAATAGATCTTTTCGCGGTTTCATCCGGCCCGGGTTCTTTCACTGGACTGAGGATAGGAGTCGCCACGATGAAAGGCTTTGCTTACGCGCTTAAAAAGCCGCTTATCGCAGTGAATACGCTTGAAGTGCTTGCAGAGGCTTTGCCGTATGCCGATGCGGTTGTTGTGCCGGTAATAGACGCGAGAAACAAAAATGTTTACGCGGCGGCGTATAATACCTGCGGCGGCGTGCTTGAAACAGTGTTCGAGCCGATGGCGTGTGCGATAGATGAGCTTTTGGCTCTGTGCGCCGAGCAGGAAGAAAAAAGCTTTCTGTTTACAGGTGACGGCGCTGTGATACACAGAGAGCTTATACTGAATACTCTTGAAAGCCGCGCGGCTTTTGCTCCGCTTCACGCGCTTTTGCCGAGGGCGGCTGCTTTGGCTTCACGCGCTTTTGCCTTATATGATCCCGCCAGGGATTACCTTGTACGGGATGCTGTACCTGTGTATCTGAAAAAATCCCAAGCAGAGCGCGAACTGGAACTGAAACACAAACGGGAAGGAAGATAAATATGCTTGCAATAGGCTGCGACCAGGGCGGTTACGAGTTAAAGGGACATATAATAAAGCATCTGAAAGAAATTGACATAGATTATAAGGATTTCGGAATATATTCCGAGGAAAGCGCGGACTATCCCGACTGCGCCGAACCTGTATGCAGGGCTATACAGCGAGGCGAATGTGACTGCGGCATACTCATATGCGGCACGGGCATAGGGGTTTCAATAGCGGCGAATAAGTTCAAGGGCATCCGTGCGGCACTTTGCGGTGACGTATACAGCGCAAAAATGGCAAAGGAACACAATAATGCGCAGATAATATGTATGGGCGGCAGAGTTATCGGCAGGGAGCTTGCCTGCATGATAGTTGACACATGGCTTAAAACCGATTTTGCCGGCGGCAGACACGCCCGCAGAATAGCAAAGATACACGAGATCGAAAACCGTTAGGGCGGTTCTGACCCCGTAATGTAACATTATTGTACACATCCACATATTATACCATGAATACAACATGATTGGAGATGTGATACAATGTCAAAGCTGAGGGTCGAAGGCGGCAAAGTGCCGGAAGGAACGGTAAGGGTTCAGGGCGCGAAAAACGCAGCGCTGCCTATACTTGCCGCAACGGTCTTGAACGGCGGCGAGAATATAATACATAACTGCCCGTGTCTTACGGATGTTGACTATACGATTGAGATACTTAGAGGCTTGGGCTGTACGGCTGTGCGCGAGGAAGACACTGTTATTGTAAACTCGGCGGATATGTACGGCTTTACGATAAGCGAGGAGCTTATGCGCAAGATTCGTTCCTCTATCATTTTCATGGGCGCTATAGCCGCCCGAACCGGAAGAGCCGCTGTAAGCATACCCGGCGGCTGCAACATAGGATCTCGTCCGATAGATCTGCATCTCAAAGCGCTTAGACAGCTGGGTATGCGTATAAAAGAGGAAAACGGCTATATCTGCTGCTTTGCCGAAAGACTTGAGGGAGCGCATATATATCTTGATTTTCCAAGCGTGGGCGCCACGGAAAACATAATGCTTGCCGCCTGTACGGCGCACGGTACCACGATAATATCCAACGCTGCGCGCGAGCCTGAAATAGCGGATCTTGAGTGCTTTTTAAACCGCATGGGCGCGCGAGTGTCGGGAGGCGGCGGAAGCGTGATACGCATAGACGGCGTAAACAGACTTTCCGGCGGAACGGAGCATACCATCATCCCTGACAGAATAGCGGGCGCGACCTATCTTGCGATGTGCGCCGCCGCGCACGGGGCGGTGGAGCTTACCAATGTATTACCCGGTGATATGAGCGCTATGCTGTGTGTAATGAAGGATATGGGCGCGGAATTTATCACCGAAAAGACCAGGGTGATAATGAAACCGGTTAAGCGTCTTATGAATATCCCCACAATCAGAACCATGCCATATCCCGGATTTCCGACAGATATACAGCCGCCGTTTATGGCAATGTCGTGTACGGCGGAGGGGACGGCGGTGTTTACGGAAACCATATTTGAGAACCGTTTTCGTCATGCAGCGGAGCTTTCAAGGATGGGAGCCGATATAACACTGCACGGGCGAACGGCTGTTGTGCGCGGAGGAGGAAGGCTTTGCGGCGTTAATACGGAAGCGTATGATCTGCGCGGCGGCTCGGCGATGCTTACGGCTGCGCTTGCGGCGGAGGGCGTGACCGTGATAGATAATGCGGACTATATCGACCGCGGCTATGAAGCTATCGAAAAACAGCTTACCGGACTCGGCGTTGAAATAACAAGAATAAGAGAGTGATATGCTTTGGATCAAAACAGACAGAGAAGAACGGGTGCTTCATCCTCTGCTTATCGCGGCACGGAGCCGTCTGAACGCGCTGTGCAAAACGATATAAGGATGAAGCACATAAAAACTCAAAAGCACAGGCAGCGGCAGCGCAAACGCCGCAGAGGCTGTCTTTTTTCGGTGCTTATGCTGATTATATTGATCATACTTGTTTTTCTTACTCCCATATTCAATATAAGGTATGTTACAATAGAGGGGAACAACAAAGTAAGCACCGAGGAAATTGCTTCGGTAACAGGCGATCTTAGAGGAAAGAACCTGTTTAAAACAAGCCTTAGCAATGTTGAAAAGGCTATGCGCTCGATAGTATACCTTGATGACATAACAATAAAGCGCAAATACTTTCCTCCGGCACTGCATATCATTGTAAGCGAAGTATATGGTGCCGCGTGTGTCAGAATTGACGGAGAATTTCTTGTGATTGACGCCGATGGAAAAATACTTGAGCGCACCGAAGATTATTCCGAGGATTATCCTCTCCTGATGAACTATGGAGATTTTGAAGAAAAGGACGGAAATTTTCGCATTATTGATGACGAAAAGAGAGCCGTTGCATCCGAAATACTCGGCGTAATACAAAAGGTCGGCATGACGGCTGAAGTGGACAATATCGATATAGGAGATCTTAACAATATCTGTTTCCGATATGACGACAGAATAGATGCGGAGTGCGGCTCTCATATTGATATAGAAAGAAAAATCAGACTGTTTAAAAAGGCCGTGTCCACCAGTGAGCTTGCGGATAACGCCCGTGGAACAATGGATCTGCGAACCTCCGGCAAGTCGATATATTCGCCGGATATAAAACAGGACGCGAATTTGACCTCGGATACGACAAACGAGGAAAAAGACAATGATTCCGCGGATGAGCGTAAAAATACTCCAACAAACAGTCCCGCGCCGGCAAATAATAAGGGTAATTCATCCACAAAAATTGTTACGGTAACAACAAAGCCGGAAAATTAGTGCTAATTGCACAAAAAATTCAATAAATCTGCAGTATATTTTTTACAAATTATAACCGAATTAACTATTGAATTACAAGTAAAAACATAGTAAAATATATATAGGAATGTATTAATACAGATAAGGAGGAGCTAATATGAGCGTAATGCCTATAGATATGGAGGTAGAAAGCGAAATGGATGGCGCAAGGATTAAAGTAATAGGTGTCGGCGGCGGCGGAAACAATGCTGTTGACAGAATGATTGAGTCCGGTCTCAAGAAAGCTGACTTTATATGTGTAAACACTGATGCGCAGCAGCTTTCAGCGGTTCTTGCACCCACGGTTCTTCAGCTGGGCAAAAAACTTACCAACGGGCTCGGCGCAGGCGCTAACCCAGAGGTGGGCAAGCAGGCTGCTGAGGAATCAAAGGATGAGATAAAGAATCTTTTAAAGGATACTGAAATGGTATTCTTAACAGCCGGTATGGGCGGCGGTACAGGCACAGGCGCGGCTCCTATAATTGCGGAGATCTCAAAGAGTCTTGGCATATTGACTGTTGCTGTTATAACCAAACCGTTTTCTTTTGAGGGCCCAAAGAGAATGAAGAACGCCGAGGAGGGCATAAAGCAGCTGGTGGACAAGGTAGACGCAATCGTTACTATCCCCAATGACCTTCTTTTAAAGACAGCGGACAAGAAGATAACACTTAATGACTCGTTTAAGCTTGCGGATGATGTTCTGCGTCAGGGTGTTCAGGGCATAATCGAAATAATTACAATGAAGGGCATTGTAAACTGCGACTTTGCTGATGTAAGAACCATTATGAAGGATTCGGGAATTGCTCATATGGGCATCGGCATCGGTAAAGGCGAGAACGCGGCGCAGGATGCTGTGCGCGCGGCTATAGAAAGTCCCTTGCTTGAGACAAGCATATCAGGCGCAGAGAATGTGCTTTTATATATTATCGGCGGCAGCGATTTCTCGCTTGTCGATATGGGAGAGGTATCAACTATTGTGCATGATATGGTATCAGAGGACGCCAACATTATCGTTGGTTCTGGCATCGATGATGAGCTTAAAGATGAGATCAAGGTAACTCTTGTCGCAACAGGTCTTGACGCAAGCGCCAGACGCCAAAAAGCTGCGGAACAAAGCGGCGAGGGCATACTTAACCGAACAAAAAGACATCAGGAGCAGCAGACATCAGCAACGGCTTCCTCGTATGAGTACACGCCGTCAGATTCGACAAACGACTATTCCTACTCCGATGACTCGATATTTTCAAGAAAACTTAAACCGGGTATGGATAACATAAACGTTCCGTCTTTCTTTAAGCCGAAAAATTAACCTAAAAAGGAACCGCTTCTTATCGAGGCGGTTCTTTTGTAGTATAAGCTTTCCCGCCAAGGGCGGTTATATAACAACTCCGTCATACATAAAAAGACAGCATATCCCATACATGGAGATATACTGTCTTGACGTTCAGTGAATTAATATTCTCTATCCCAAAGTTCCTTGTAGAGATCCGCATAGTCGGTATCGTTGTTCTTGATACGCGCTATAGCTGTTCTCGGATGCTGGTTGAAAATACCTGTGAGCAGATAAGGTATGTCGTAGCCCCATACAAGCCCCTGCTCTTTAAGCGCGAGCATATGAGTCTGTATAAAGCGCAGAGCATATATAATGCGGTATTTTGGGTTTTTTAAAAATCCGAGCAAGGCTTCCATCGCGCAGTTTCCGGCACCGCGTCCCATACCGAGCATAGTGGCGTCAAGATAGCTTGCACCGTGAGCCGCAGCCTCTATAGTGTTTGCAAACGCCATCTGCTGATTATTATGAGCGTGAATACCTACATTTTTGCCGTATTTTTCGGCGCGGGAAACATAAAGCTCTGTCAATTCGCGTATCTGTTCAGGGTAGAGATTTCCGTAGCTATCAACGATATAGAACATATCAACATTGCTCTGACCGAGAAGATCGAGCGCCTGCTCAATATCCTTTGTGTTGGCGGTTGATATTGCCATGATGTTGATGCTTGTTTCATAACCCTTTTCATGACAGTACTCTATCATCTCTATAGCCGCAGGGATCGTATTTATATAGGTCGCCACGCGTACAAGATCAATAACGCTGTCTTTCTTGTCGATAATGTCCTTTTTAAAATCCGTGCGTCCAACGTCAGCCATAACTGATATTTTCATATCAGTCGGGTTGTCGCCAACGATCTCCCTTATCGACTTCTCATCGCAGAACTTCCACTTGCCGTATTCCTTTACGTCAAACAAATCCTTCGAAGCCTTATAACCGAACTCCATATAATCTACTCCGGCTTTCAGATTTGTTTCGTAAAGTTCCCTGACAAACTCATCGGTGAAATAAAAATTATTCACCAGTCCTCCGTCCCTGATCGTTGCATCGACCACCTTTATATCGGGTCTGAACGTCATAAGATTACCTTTTTGTGCCATTTGTTTTTCCTCCTACTGTAATACTGTACTACACGCTGCCGATACATTCCGACAACTTAGATATTATATCACATTCTTACTATATTTGCAAGTGTTTTTGAAAAAGTCAGGGCAATTCACCGATATTTTTTGTCAGTCCTTTAATATTGCGTCAATCGCCGCAAGCTCATCGGATGTAAAGTCAAGCTTGGAAAGCGAAGCGACATTTTCTTTGATCTGTGATGCCTTTGACGCACCCAGAAGCACGCTTGTAAGCTTTCCGCCGCGCAAATTCCATGCGCATGCCATTTGAGCAAGCGACTGACCGCGGTTCTCTGCAATAGCGTTAAGCTTTACCACCTTGGCGATAATATCATCCTTGATCCTGTCAGGAGTAAGAAAACGCGATTTCGTAGCGCGTGAGCCTTCGGGTATGCCGTGGATGTACTTGTTTGTAAGCAGTCCCTGAGCAAGCGGGCAGAAGGATATAGAGCCGATGCCGTCATAAGCCAAAACATCCTGCAGACCGTTTTCTATCCAGCGTTCGAACATATTGTATCTGGGCTGGTGAATAACAAGCGGTGTGCCGAGGGATCTCATTATAGCCGCCATTTTTTTCGTCTGCTCCGCGTTATAGTTGGAAATTCCGACATAAAGCGCCTTGCCGCTCCTTACGATATGATCAAGAGCTGCAGCGGTTTCTTCCATAGGAGTGTCAGGGTCGGGACGGTGGTGGTAAAAAATATCCACATACTCAAGTCCCATGCGCTTCAGACTTTGATCAAGGCTCGCTATAAGGTATTTTCTCGAACCGTGATCTCCATAAGGGCCTTCCCACATACCATATCCTGCTTTTGTGGAAATGATAAGCTCGTCACGGTAGGGGGCAAGCTCGTTTTTAAGGATCTTGCCGAAGTTTTCTTCGGCGCTGCCGGGGTAGGGACCGTAGTTGTTGGCAAGGTCAAAATGAGTGATTCCGAGATCGAATGCTGTTGTTACCATGTCAACCATGTTATCATAGTTGTCGCAGCTGCCGAAGTTATGCCACAGACCCAGCGAAAACGCGGGGAGCATCAGACCGCTTCTGCCGCAGCGGTTATACTTCATTGTTTCGTATCTTGTTTCGTTTGCGTTGTACATATTAATATGTCCTCCTTTTTATTTGGGTACGTCTAAAAAACCGATGTTTTCAGCGATCCCCTTATATTGTTTTCTTTTTCCATTTTCCGCTTGCGTAGTATATACTGCAAATGATTATGGCGCTTATTGTGCCGGTCGGCGTTGAAAGCCCTACGCCCGCAAGACCCATACCGAGAGTTTCGGCGCATATATACGCTACCGGCACCCTCGCTATAACGGACGAGAATACCGATGGTATCATAGTAAACAGCGTATGTCCGGAACCGTTGCAAAAGTTATTCAAGGGGAACACAAACGCAACAAGCAGATAATCAAATGCCGTTACCCTCAAATAAGGCAGCGCTTCGCTGATGACCTCTTTTTCCTTAACCAAAAGACCCATAAGCTGAGCGGGGAAGATCTGAACTATAATAAACATCACGATCCCCGTTATAAGTGCCAGACGTATACCCGATTTCATTACATCAGCCGCTCTGTCGTATTTCTCCGCGCCGATATTTTGTCCGACCATGGATGATACCGCCATACCCAATGCTCCTGCCGGCATCTGGGCGAAATTGTTTATCTTGGCTGCAACAGCTACTCCGGATGCGGCGTTTACTCCCAGACGGTTTGTGATTGAGGATACTATCAAAAATCCTCCCGACACTATAACGTTTTGTATCGCGCCGGGAAGTCCGAGCCTAAAGATCATAGCTGCCTTTTTCGGCACGATACGAAAGTTCCTCGGGCGGAAGTCAAAAATGAAGTCCTTATGCTTCAGATATATAACACATCCTATAAGCGCGGCGCCCTGTGAAATGACCGTAGCCGCTGCCGCTCCGGCGGCGCTTAGCTTGAAACCGCCCACAAACAGCAGATCAAGCAATATATTTAAAATACATGATGCCGTTCCGAAATACATCGGCGTTTTTGAATCGCCAAGTCCCCGCAGCACTGAGCTGACAGCGTTATATCCGAAAATAAACACAGCGCCGGTCATACATATGGTGAAATATGCTTTTGTGTCGGCATATGCTTCGGGCGGAGTATTTAAAAGCGCAAGCAGCTTATCGGACAGTGCTATCATAGCCGCCATGGTCACAACAGAAAGCACAAGCATAACGCCGAAGGTGGTGCCTATGGTTTCGCTAACATCGCGTTCGCTCTTTTTACCGGAGTATTGCGCCGTCATTATAGCGCCGCCGTTGCACAGACCTATTATCATATATGTAACAGTCGTTGTAATGCTGCCGCCTATTGACGCGCCCGCGATGCCCTCCTTGCCGCAGAAGTTTCCGATCACCATTATATCCGCTATGTTGTAAAAGGACTGTATCAGATTTGTAAGCAAAAACGGCAGAGAAAAATATACAAGCGCTTTCGGTATGCTGCCTTCGGTAAAGTCCCGTATGTTTTTGTTCATTTATCAAAACCTCCTGTGCCAGCTGATTATATATCGGCGGAAGCGCGTGATATGATGCTCTGTTTTATCACAGCATCATCCGGCGTTTCTCCGTTTATAAGAGCAAACAGCCTTTTGGCGCACTCTTTTGCAAGGCGGTCGGTGTCCTGACGCACAGTGGTTACCGACGGAATAAAGTACTCCGATGAAAGCATATCGTCAAACCCTGTAACCGCTATGTTTTCGGGGACTTTTATGCCGGACCTGTATGCCGCGCTGATTATGCCTTGCGCGATAAGGTCATTGGAGGTGACAATGGCGTCAGCGCCGCTTTTTTCTATACGCTCGGAAAATATTGTAAAGCCGGCCTTCAGCTTGTCGCCGTGAAGGCGCTCATCAAATATGGTTTCATATTTCGCGTCCGGATGAGCCGCCATGCTTTCTTCAAAGCCTGCGTAACGCTCTTTAAGATTATGCCTTGCTCCGGCGGTTTCACCTATATAGATAAATCGCCGTCTGCCGGAGTCATACAGTGCGTCCGTAAGCTTTTTTACGGTTTCGCGATTGTTAAAATTGACCGACACTATCCCTTCCGGGTGTCTGTCGCCCGCCGCCACAGGTATATCTTCGCGCGCCACAGCATATATCACCGCATCGTCATCATTGTCGCCTATGAAAAGTATGCCGTCAACACCGCGTTCCATAAGAGCGCGTACAGCCTGCTTTTCGGAGTTTAAATCACTGCTGCTTTGGGTGAACAGCACGGCGTAATCCGACTGACGCGCATACTTTAAAAGCGCCGATGCGCAGCCCGCATAAAATTCCGCGGATATGTCCGGAAACACCACTCCGATAGAGCGTGTCTTGTCACATCTTAAGCTTCTTGCCGCCGAATTGGGCGTATAGTTGAGTTTTTCCGCCGCAAGCCGTACCCGCACGCACGTTTCTTCCGATATAGACGTCATGCCCGAAAGAACCCGAGATACAGTTGAAGCGCATACACCGGCTTCGCGCGCCACATCCTTCAGAGTTGTCTTTTTCATGGGAAAACACCTCTAATGCAATCGTTTGCATTGATTATATCACGGCTTTTGCGTTTTGTCAAGAGAAAGATAAAAATTTCACCGATAAAATTTTTTAAGAGGAAATGTTGCAAACAGCATTAAGATATGCTATAATGATATATATTATAATTTATATGGAATACTTTTGCATGAAAACGCGGCTTGGGAGGGGAGTGTCTGAATGAAGCTCACGCTTGTAAACGGCATAAACGGGCGAATGGAATACTGTCTTAGGGAAATGAGCGCTCATATCGGCAGCGGCGAGCGGCTTGTTCTTGTGGTGCCGGATCAGGCGTCATATTCCTCCGAGAGAACGGCTGTGGAATATTTCGGCGGCACAGGACTAAACGGCGTCGAGGTGCTTACATTCAACCGTATGGCTGACCGCTATTTAAAGCCTCGCGGTGAAACACGCCTTACTCCTGCGGGAAAGAGTATGCTTTTATACCGCGCTATACGCAATGTATCCGCAGCCTGCCGAAAGGAAAACCGCGAAAATATCTTTTTGGCGTCTATGGGCAAAAGGGGGTTTTCAGCGGGAATAACATCGGTCATAAGCGAGTTCCGCCGCTATGGTGTAACTCCGGAGGAGCTTTATAAAACCGCGCTTGCCTTGCAGGATGAGGCGCTCTCAAAAAAAATGACCTCTCTTTACGATATTTACAGCGAATACAGCAGCCTTATCGACGGACGTTTTTCCGACAGCGATGACGATCTTCTGCTTTTGAGCGAGGATCTGGAAGACGGCGAATTTTCGGGGGCGCGGGTATGGATAAGCGGCTTTTCGGAGTTCAGTCCGGGACATATGCGGGTCATAAGCGCCCTTATAAAAACAGCCGAATGTGTAACCGCTGTGCTTCCCATGCCTGACGGAGATATACCAAGAGACAGCATATACGCACAAACAAAAAAAACATACAATGATTTGATCGAGCTTGCCTCAAGGCTCAAATGCGGTTTTTCCGCGCTGTCGCTTCCCGCTGTTGATATGAGCAGCCGAGAAGAAAGCCTTAAATTCCTGCGTGAAAACTGGGATAGGCGCGGTTTGATCCGCTTTGCCAAGAGCCCTGCGATAGAGATAACGGCATCGACTGACCCGTACTCGGAATTTGACTCGACAGCGGAGAAGATAACAGCACTTGTCATGTTTGAGGACTACAGCTATTCCGATATAGCCGTTATATGCGGCGATCTCGACAGCGTGCGTCATATTGCCGAAAGTGTTTTTGCCGATTACGGAATACCGTATTTTTCCGATTATAAAATATCTCTTGCCGAGCATCCGGCGGTACTGCCGATAACGGCTGTGTTTGATATTATAAAAAACAACTATAGCTTCGACAGCGTATTCAGGTATCTGCGGTCGGGGTATGTCTTTATGAAGGATGACGACGGGAATGTGACACGCATCAATGACGAGGATGTGGATCTTTTGGAGAACTACGTCTTGAAGCGCGGTATAAGGGGCGCATCGGCATGGTGCGGCGACAGGCATTGGGATATAGGGTTCGAGCGCGTGTTTGACGCAGCGGCAAAGGATTCGGAAAAAAATGTGCATCCCGACGAGAGCGATGACGGCGATGAAAATTTTTATGATGATCTGCGCCGCCGCCTTATCGCTCCCGTCGAAAAGCTCCGTCTTGCTTTAAAGGGCAGACACACAATACCCGATGCGGCCGCGCGGCTTTATGACTTCATAGGTGATATAAATCTGTATGAGGGCATACGCGCGGAGATACACCGTCTTGAGGATGAGGAGAAAATAACCGAGGCAGCGCGTCTTGCGCGGATATGGGAGCTTTTGCTGGAGGTGCTTGACCAAGCGGCTGCAACAGATGACAGCTCAGAGGTAACAGCGGAGGAATTTAGGGATTATATCGAGGCAGGATTCTCAAGCTGCGAGATAAGCATAATTCCTCCCGGAATAGATACGGTGACGCTTGCTTCTCCCGAAAGAGGACTTGTATCGGAGGTAAAGGCGGTTTTTGTTCTGGGGACAAATTTCGGCGTGATACCGCCGGCAGCGTCCGATGAGGGAATACTTTCAGACCGTGACAGAGCGGAAGCCGCGCTTTTGGGTTTACAGCTTGCGCCTGACACGGTCATGGGTGCGCAGCAGATATATTCCACCCTGATGCGCTCTGTAATGTGCGCGAAGGAGCGGGTGTATTTTATGTACACGGCTTCTGACGGAAACGGCGGCGAGCTTGAGCCGTCCCCGCTTATAAGCGATATATTGAATATGTTTCCCAAAACGCGCACGCTTACGGACAAGACGACGTATCTGCCGGTTTCCGCGCCTAAAGCGACTGTTCACAAGCTGCTTATAAACCATGAAAAACGCGGCGCTATATGGGAATCGGCGGCTGATTGGTACAGGGAAAACGGCTACACCGAATATATAGCGCTTATTGATGAGGCAAGACGCTTTGGATCGGGTAGGGCGCATATTGAGGACATCGAAAGCTATCAAAAACTCTATCCGCTTCGAAAGTACAGCATTTCGGGACTGGAGCTTTTCGGAAAGTGTCCGTTTCGATATTTTCTCTCGCGCGGGATAAAGGCGAGGCCGAGAGAGGAATGGAAAATATCGGGTGCCGATTTCGGAACGCTTGCCCATACTGTGATAGAACGCTTCTGCCGCACGGTTGATGCGGATTCCGACACCGTAGAAAAGCGACGGAAAAACTGGGAAAGCCTTACCGATAAAAATGCGGACGAACTGCTTGACTCCGTTATAGCCGAAGCAGCTGAAAAGACGCTTTCGAGCATATACCGCGATGAAAAGAAAGTGAGCTATATCATAGACAAGGTAAAGCGTATCCTCGCCCGAACGGTCGGTATTGTAAGAATGAGCATCACGCAAGGACGCTATGTCCCTGCGGCATACGAGTACAAGTACGATATGGATATGGGCAACGGGATCTCTATGCAAGGCTTTATAGACAGGATAGATATGTACGAGCATGACGGCAGCGCCGATTTCAGGGTGCTTGACTATAAAACCGGCTCAAATAACAGCTGTGATCCTTTGGATATATTCAACCGTTTGAGTCTGCAGCTTGCGGTGTATGCTCTTGCGGCGGAATATTCCTATATGCATGACGGGGATTTTCCTTTAAAGGAGCTTGAGTCGGCGGACGCAGTCACAAGAGGCGTATTCTACAGCGTTTTAAGAAATGACTATAAAGCCACATCAAAGACCGATGATAAAAGCCGTGCTGCCGATGCGAAGGCTTCACTGCGGCTTGAGGGTATGATATTCGCAGACAGCGACGGCGATGAAACGGATACGGGCGCGATCCTTGATATGGATCCCTCGGTGGCAAACGGCGGTGAAAGCGAATTTTTGCCGGTGAAAATCAATAAAACAGATAAGCGTCCGTCTAAAAACAATTCTTCCGTAAGTACAAGGCGGCATATTAATATGCTGAAAGAGTGGGTAAGCGCTGTTATTGAGGATGCGGACGCAGATATAAGAAACGGCGTTATAGACGCCTGCCCTTACGAGAAAAAAGACGCGGATGCCTGCGGCGATTATTGCGATTATAAAGAGCTGTGCATTTTTAAGCGCGGTGATATGCGCGCAAGGCGGCTTGAAACCGATGCCGAAAAGGCATGGGAAATAATAAAAGACAACTACGACCGCCGAAGAATATACAAAAACCAATCCCGCGGCACAGGGCATGATATATTCGCTCAAAGCGAAGCGGAGGATAATGATGACCAAAAATGAAATAATCTCAAAATATCTTTCCTCCGACGTGCCGTTTACGCCGGAGCAGAGAGATGCTATTGACCGAAAAGGCGATATACTTGTAAGTGCATCGGCGGGATCGGGTAAGACCGCGGTTCTTGTGGAGCGTATTCTGACGCGTATCATACAGGGTGAGCTTAGCCTTGACGCTATGCTTGCGGTGACCTTCACAAAGGCAGCCGCCGCGCAGATGAAACGGAAGATATCCGACTCGCTGACGGCTAAACTCAGAAAGGTGTCGGCAGCTCTCGGCGGCGATATTCCGTCAGAGGACAGGAATGTCCTGGAAGATGTAAGAAGCACACTCTCGGAGCAGATACGGCTTGTTCCTGCGGCGGATATAACAACTATCGACTCGTTCTGCTTAAAGGCAGTACGTTCAGGGTTCCACGCTTTGGGAATAGATCCGTCATTTTCGATGATAGACCCTGTAACAGGCAAGCTGACAGCCGCAAATACGCTTGAGGAATTATTTGACACGCTGTATGAGGAAGAGGACGCGGACTTTTTAAAGCTTGAGCGGATTTTCGCCCCGAATTACTCGGAAAAAGCTCTGTCGGAGATCATACTCGACCTCTACGACTTTTCGCAGTCTTTCCCGTATCCTGAAAAGTGGCTTTATGAATGTGTCCATATGTATGAGCTGCCCATTAAAAATACGCCATGGTATAAAAGAGCTATGGGGAGGATATATTCATATGCCGCCGATGTGCGCGGCGAGCTGGAGGATATGCTTCGCTCCTTTGCAAAAAGCAGTGCGGACGCGGAGGAAATAATAGCCGTTTACCGTGATGATGAAACACTTACGGGCGCGTATAACGGCCTTTGGTGGAAGTATCTGACAGATAATTACGAGCTGTTTTCCTCAATAGCAACTTTTGAATGGGATGAGATATACGATCTTTTAAATACACGCGGCGCTTTTCCTAACTTCACCCGCGCGCAGAAGCCTTATAAACAGTTAAAAGCCGCTTCGCCGGAGCTTGCCGCAGAGCTTGACGTTATGAAAGACCGCGCTGACGCTGTTATAAGCGCGTTTAAAGAAAATATTAAAAAGAACTGGATGTCCGCTTCTATGTCGGAGAGTGAGCGCGTTGTAAAAGACGCCGGTGAAACGGTGCGCGCCCTTGTAAACGTGACAGTGAGATTTTCCCGTGCATTTCGAGAAAAAAAGCTTGCCATGAATGTTATGGATTTTTCCGACTGTGAGCATGAATGTCTTAGACTTTTTGAAGAAAACGAGGATATACGCGTTATGTACGCGGAAAAATATACCGAAATACTGATTGATGAATATCAGGACACCAATAATCTTCAAGAGGCGATATTCCAAAAAATAGCGCACGGTCACGGGGTAGGCAACACCTTTATGGTGGGCGATATGAAACAGAGCATATACCGTTTCAGAAATTCCGACCCGTATATCTTCCGGCAAAAAAGCGAGCTGTTTTCGCATGATACTTCGGGATGCAGTTCAAGGATACTGCTGTCCAGAAATTTCCGTTCGCGTTATCAGGTGCTGGCGTCTATCAATGATATATTCAACGGGGTTATGAATATGCGCGACGGCGATCTTGAATACACTGACGAGCAGCTTCGCTACGATGTTGCGTCGAATAACGGATACATCGACTCAAACGGCACTCTCTGCGGCGGATACCGCTCGGAGCTTTACGCGATACCCGCGCCGGAAAACGGCGGCGAGGACGGTGTCACGGACGCGCTTCGCGCCGAGGCGAGATTTGCGGCCGCAAAGATAAAGCAGCTTATCGCCTCCGGCTATAAAGTACAGGATAAAAACGGCCCGCGCCCTATAAGAGCGTCGGACATAGTTATACTCGCCTCAAGCGCCAAGACGATAGCCGAGGTTTACACAGAGGAGCTTAAGGCTGCCGGCATAGGCGCGGCGGCGGAAAACGAGGATTTTTTCGAGCGCCCTGAAATCATGCTTATTCTCGCGCTGTTGAAAATAATTGAAAATCCGAGACAGGATATACCGTTTATCGCGGTGATGCTGTCGCCTGCGGGAGGCTTTTCGGAGGATGATCTTGTAAGTCTGAGGATTATGGGCGACGGGGATATATACTCGCTTATGAAGGAAAGGGCTGCCGAAAGCGATGACCTTGCCATGAGATGCGCCGCGTTTTTAAGACGGGTTGCAGTATACAGAAGAGAATCCAAGCTGCTTTCGATAGAGAGATTTTTGTGGTATCTGTATGAGGACACTAAGCTTTACGATTTTTACGGCGCGGCGGATCCCACGGGAGAAGCGCAGTCTAATCTGCGGCTGCTGTTTGATCGCGCAAAGGCGTTTGTAGGAGACGGATTCCGCTCTCTGTTCGATTTTACGCGGTATATAGAGCGCGTACAAAATGACGGTGTAAAAATAAACGGAGCGTCCTCGCAATCAGCTTCCGACGCTGTGCGTCTTATGACCATCCATAAGAGCAAGGGACTGGAGTTCCCTGTGGTGATTCTTGCCTCTGCCGGAAAGGAATTTGCCGGACAGGAGCTTAAAGGGCAGGTGCTTTTCCATAAAGACCTCGGTATTGGCGCTGACAGCTATGATACGGAAAGCTTTTATAAACAGACCTCTTTGGCAAAAAATGCCGTGCGTGATGTGCTTAGAGCGGAAATGCTTGCCGAAGAAATGCGAAAGCTCTATGTCGCGCTCACACGGGCGCAGGAAAAACTGATAGTTTTATGCGGCGGAAAATCGCTTGAGGTATTGACACAGACAGAGGAAGGGTATATAATAAAAGGCGGGGCGCGCGGTTTCTTTTCATGGCTGCTGCCAAGGGCGATGAATTCCTCTGAGTGGGATGTTTATGAGATAACGGACAACTCGCGGACAGAAGCGCCGTCAGATGCGGAAGAAGAAAGCGGCGGCTATGCCCTTGATGAGTTGAAAAAGTCGGTGGGGGATATACTTTCCTTCGAGTATAAGTATGACAAATGCAGAAGTGTGCCGTCAAAGGTATCGGTCACTTCCTTGAAGGAAAAGCAGGCGGCTCTTGACGAGGATGCTGTATGCATAGCGTCAGACGGCGAGACAACGGAAGAACAGGGAGACAGTATTCGTTCTGCGGCTGCGGGACTTGCAAGGCTGCCGGAATTTTTAAAAAACGAGCGCTCTGTAACAGGCGCACATCTTGGGACGGTATACCATAAAATACTTGAAAATTCCGATATTAAAACTTGCTTTTTGGCGGAAGATGCCGAAAAGGTCATTGCAGATATGCTTTCGCAATCTCTGCTGACACCTGAAGAAGCAGCTGCTGCTGACACTGAAAAAATAGCGGAGTTTTACTCATCGGAGATAGCTGAACGCATGAGAAAATCAAAACGGCTTATGCGCGAGGTGCCTTTTGAGATAAGCATCCCCGTGAGCGCATACGACAAGACCCTTGCGGGGCAGGACAGAACAATGCTTTTGCAGGGAATTATCGACTGCTGCTTTGAAGAGGACGGCGGCATGGTACTGCTTGACTATAAAAGCGACTACTACTCCGGCGAGGACGCCCGCAGAAAGCTTGAAAAAAAATACGCAGTGCAGCTTGACTGGTACAGCCGCGCCATTGAAAAAATACTTGACAAGAAAGTGATAGGCACATATATTTATTTTCTATACAGGAATGAGCTTATCAGAATAGATGCGGAGGATTAAGATGTCGCAGAAAATATTCAGAGGAACATATCAGGACGACAGGTTTTCGGAGAAAAAAAGGCGGAAGAATATCACGGTCGGAATAATAGTAGCAGTGCTTCTGGTGATATTCCTTGCAGTGATCCTTCTGTTCATGCCGGGAGGTCAGAAGGAAGAAGAGATAAGTGACGCTATACGCGAGAACACGCAGCTCAAGGAGCAGGTGGCGGAGCTTGAGGAGCGGGTAGAGGCTTTGACGCGTCAGGTGAAGGACTTAAACGGCGAGCTTGAAGCCATTCCCACCGCAAAGCCCGACACAGACACGCCCCCGAATGAACGTATCGCCGACAGAAACTCCGGCAATACTGCCGACTAAAGTATCACCGGCTGGATCTGGCGCTGATCGAGCGCCGCTTCTGCTGCCGGAATCAGCGCATCGAAGTCGGCGACAAGCGAATTGGGCTTTTTTACGCAGTCATCCTGCCCGAAGGGGAGCAGATATATATTTTTTCTGTTCAGAAGCGCGCCGATATTTTGCGCCGCGGTGCCGAGACCGTCATTGGTGGATACGGCTATAAGCACAGGGCGCTGATTGCGCAGATGAGCCTTTACCGCCATGGTTACCGATGTGTCGGCGACTCCCGATGCGATTTTTGCAAGTGTGTTACCGGTACAGGGAAGTACTATAAGTATATCGAACATTGCCTTTGGACCTATAGGCTCGGCTTCTTTGACATTTTTGATAACGTCCCTTTTGCATATCGAGCGCATACGCGCTTCAAATTCGGACGCTTTTCCGAAGCGGGTATCGGTTGAAGCCGTTATCTCGCTCATTATCGGCGTTAATTCAACGCCCTCCGCAGCAACAGTTTCAAGCGCCTGCATTGCACGTGACAGTGTGCAGAAGGATCCTGTCACCGCGAATCCTGCTTTTTTATTTTTTAATTCCACAATTACCACCTCCGATCATTCCGGAAATAGTGTCCTTGATTATCTCGCCCGACGTAATCGGCGCGATCCTGCCCGGCAGCGACAAAGCCCATATTACTCTTACACCGAGAGATTTTGCCGCATCAAAGTCTATGCCGCCGGGTTTTGAGGCTATGTCTATCATTACAGCGTCCTTTTTAACATCCTCCAAAAGCGGTTTTGTGAATATCTTAACCGGAACGGTATTGAAAATAATATCATACTCATGCATTGTGTACACAATATGGGCAATATCCACGGCATTCATGCCGAGAGTCTGTATCTCGGCTTTTGCGCTGCCGCGTCTTGCGGCTACGGTTACATCAGCGCCCATCGCCGAAAGGATACGTGATAATGCTTTTGCGCATCTGCCCCAGCCGGTGACAAGACATTTTGACTTCCATACGGTAACGGGCGTCTCATTTATGGCAAGCGCCACGGCGCCCTCCGCTGTAGGTATGGCATTTTTTATCATAAGCTCCTCATTTTCGGCATAATCAAAAGCGGCAATACCCTTGGAGTAAAGCGCGTCGGCAAATTCTTTGGGCAGCTTTCCGCCAAATACTGTCGAATGTACATTTATCTGCGCAAGTATATCGTTAAGGGAGATAGCTGCGCTTGCAAAGGGCGCGTTTATATGTACTCCGTCATGCGATACAGGCATCGGCAGGATAATTATATCATCATCACCCGAAAGTCTGACATTAGCCTCGCTTATAAGCCTTCTCGGACATATCCCCGGATTTATCCCGTATACCCTCACACAGCCGCCGTCCGCATCAAGCAGCTCCGCAAGCTTTATCTGACGCAGATCTCCTCCTATTATTGCTATATTCATAACTGTTCCTCCTCTGCCTTTTATTGTATTATATGCGATATGTGAGTGATGCGTGAGCTATGTTATATGATTTTGAGTGAGCAGTGTAATTTAGCCTGTAAGTATTGTTTTTTAGGAAATAATGATCTTGAAAAAAGATGCAACCTTGCTTTAGAGAATATGTCGAAAGAAACAGCTGATAAAGCGATAGAATTCTTTATAAAGCAAATTAAGTTATCTGGTTTGGATACGGAAGAAAACAAGTATGTTGCAAATAAAATAAATAGTCTAAGAGGCAGCGAGAAATGTATTAAAAATTTAGAAATGTCTATGGTAACTAACGGTGTGCTATTAAATAAAAATCGAGTCCTTCGGTTACAGGAATTAGGTGTTGCGATAACAATACCTTCGGAAGATTAAAGCAAGAAATGGCAAGAAATATATTATGGAACTACTTACTACAGCTTTGATGAGCTGAAGGCAGCTATTGAAAAGTATATAAAATATTATAATAAAAAGCGAATAAAAGAGAAACCCGAGTGGATGAGTCCGGTACAATATCGGCTCTTCGCCTTGGCTGCATAAAAATAGCGCAGCAGCAATAAAACTACTACGCTATAACCGTTTTGTATTGCACATATTTGTGCGGGTTTATACTTATATCATAATATCCTTCCGTCAGTGGAAACCGTCACGGTCTTACAGTCTATCGCTTTGCCGCTTTCCTGCAGCGCTTTTTTAACGGCGAGTTCAATTCCTCCGCAGCATGGCACCTCCATGCGCACCACTGTCACAGAGGCAATGTCGTTAACGCGCAGAAGCTCGGCAAGCTTGACCGAATAATCGGTGCTGTCAAGCTTGGGACAGCCTATCAGGGTTATCTTGTCTTTGATAAAACGGTCATGGAAGTCCCCGTAAGCATACGCTGTGCAGTCAGCCGCTATAAGCAGGTGCGCCCCGTCAAAATACGGCGCATTTACCGGAGCAAGCTTTATCTGTACCGGCCACTGAGAAAGACGGCTCGCCGCCGGAGCCGCCGGCATATCGGGTTCCGCCGTGTGTGCAATGAAATGTGCTGCGCTTCCGGGGCATCCCGAGAACGCTTTCACAGGTTCGCTTTTCGCTGCCTTGTTTCTTAATGCTGCTGCTTCGTCATATGCCGCCGCCTCGCGTTTTTCAAAGCTTATGGCTCCCTCGGGACAACCCGGCAGGCAATCGCCCAGACCGTCGCAGTAATCATCGCGCAAAAGCTTCGCCTTGCCGTTTACTATGCCTATCGCGCCCTCATGGCAGGCTGTGACACATATGCCGCATCCTGTGCATTTTTCCTCATCTATTTTTATAATCTGTCTTAGCATTGTCTGATCCTCCTATTGACTTTTTTATTTGCAGGCGTAAAATTTCATATAATCTATTGACTTTACGTGTATATTATATTATAATAATTATGTAAAGTCTGTTGTATTTACAACGAAAAGAGGAAGCTTGGATGGAAAATAATTCGGATATATATTATAGTATCCCATTGTTTGCAGGACTTGGTGAGCATGAGATCTCCGCACTTTTCACTGCTTTGCCTCCAAAACGAAGGTCATACCGCGCGGGGGATACGGTGTTTTGGGACGGTTGTGCGGCGGAGTATGTCGGAATAGTGCTTGACGGAACCGTGCATATTGTTAAAGAAGATTTCTTCGGCAACAGAAATATTGTCGCTGCGATCGATAAGGGCGGCATTTTCGCGGAAGCCTTTGTTTGTGCAAAATCAAAGACTCTTCCCGTAAGTGTGTTTGCCGCATCGGACTGTGATATACTGCTGATAGACTATAAGAGCATACTCGATCCGACACGTTCCGATGTGCCGTGCCGTGATTTGCTCATATTGAATATGCTCAGGATAATGGCGGAAAGGAATATCATGCTAAGCGGCAAGATAGAGCTTACGGCAAGGCGCACCACACGCGAAAAGCTTACGGCATATCTTTCATCACAGGCAAAACGCGCAGGGGACGCCGAGTTCGAAATACCCTTCAACCGTCAGGAGCTTGCGGATTATCTGTCTGTGGACAGAAGCGCCATGTCGGCCGAGCTGGGGCGTATGCGCCGCGACGGCTTAATTGAATTCAGAAAAAACCGCTTCAGAATCAACCCGATACCCTGACATTTTAAATTATAGAGAAAATAATATATACAAGAGAGGTATAAAATGGCACTGTATGCTATCGCCGATCTGCACCTGCCCATAGGCGTGAATAAACCGATGGATATTTTCGGCTGCGCATGGCATAATTACGTGGAAAGGCTTGAAACAAACTGGAAGAACACAATCTCGGATGATGACACAGTAGTGCTTGCGGGGGATTTTTCATGGGCGACTTATATACGGGACGCTTATAAGGATTTTGATTTTATAAACCGCCTTCCCGGAAAAAAATATCTTGTCAAGGGCAACCATGATTACTGGTGGACTACCATGAATAAAATGCGGGGGTTTGTTGCGGAAAACGGTTTTGACACTATAAATTTTTTACAGAATAACTGCTTTATGTATAACAGTACGGCAGTATGCGCCACACGCGGCTGGCGGCATCCCGGCTGTGATGCTTTTACGGCGGAGGACAGAAAGATTTTCAACCGCGAGGTCATCCGTTTGCGCCTTGCTCTTGACGCTGCTTTAAAACAATCACCTTCGGATATTATCGTGTTCACTCACTACCCGCCGACAGACAGTATGGGATGCAGGAACGACTTCACCGAGGTATTGTCGGACTTTGGAGTGTCGAAATGTGTGTACGGTCATCTTCATTCGGCAAGCCATAAAAAAGCCGTACAGGGCATTTTCGGCGGCGTAGAATACATACTTGTATCAGCTGATTATGTGGAGTTTATGCCCGTTAAAATTTTGGATTAGGAGAATTGCCATGAAACTGCTTATAGCTTCCGACATACACGGTTCTTATTATTATGCGGACAAGCTTTGCCGCCTTTACAAAAGCTCAGGCGCGGACAGACTGATTCTTTTAGGTGATTTGCTCTATCACGGGCCGCGCAACGATCTGCCGAGGGACTATGCGCCCAAAAAGGTCATACCGCTTTTAAACGCGCTTAAAAATGAGATAATCTGTGTTCGCGGCAACTGTGATACCGAGGTGGATCAAATGGTTTTAGAATTTCCTATTATGGCGGAATACGCCGTTATATTTGACAGCGGAAAGACCATATGGCTCACCCACGGACACAAGCCTTTTATGAGTGTTAAAGAAGGTGATATAATTTTAAGCGGTCACACGCATATACCCCTTGACGAGATGCGCGGCGGCGTGCGCTTTATCAACCCCGGCTCTGTTGCGATCCCGAAAAACGGCAGCGCTCACAGCTGTATCATATACGAGGACGGTGAGTTCGTCTTTACCGGGCTTGATAAGCAGTGAGGCGGAACGGTATAATTTAAGCAGAGCCGGCAAACACTTAAAATTCTGATATGATACAATATATAAAAATAAACAAAATATCCGGTAGCATTAAGATTCTAACGCATTAATGATTGACATATTTATCTGCGGGTGGTATAATATCAGTGGATGTTTATTGCTCTTTGACGGAAATTTCGCTGCTGTTACGGACACGGTAGCATCAAGATGACAATTGATATATTCCGAATATCATAGCTTTTTCAGTATATGAATTGAATTTATTAAAATAAAAATCAGCAAAAGTAAAATTGGGCAAGAGGCAGGCATCCGGTTTTGACCGCATATCCCAAAAACGGTGCGGATAAGCCATTTTTCAAAGATTGGAAGATTTAAGATCTTAAATTAAAAAAACATTGACAAGTAAAATAAAATGATATATAATAAGAAGATGTAAAATAATGATGTTTAGGAGTTGCTGACATGGAAGAGATTTTAGCGTTGCTCGAAAAGAAAAATGCCAGAGTATCAAGAGCGCAGATAGCGCAGATGATGGGTATTTCTGCGGAAGAGGTCGAAAAAAAGATCGATGAACTTGAAAAGAAAAAAATTATTGTAGGATATAAAACTCTCGTTGATTGGGACAAAACCGACCGCGAGGTTGTCACGGCTCTTATTGAACTGCGCGTAACGCCGCAGAGAGGAGAAGGCTTTGATAAAATAGCCGAAAGGATATACAAGTATCCCCAGGTAAAAAGCGTATACCTTATGTCCGGAGCGTATGATCTCGGACTTACCATAGAGGGGAAGACCATGAAGGAAGTAGCCCTCTTTGTCGCTGAAAAGCTCGCGCCTATGGATTCGGTCATAAGCACGGCAACGCATTTTGTTCTGAAAAAATATAAAGAGGAAGGAATTGTATTCAACGACAGCGAAAAGGACACAAGACAGGTAATAACTCTATGAAAGATTACAGCGAACTTTTATCGAAAGTGGTGCAGGGTATAGCACCGTCCGGCATAAGAAAATTTTTTGATATTGTAGCCGAAATGGACGATGCAATATCTCTCGGAGTAGGTGAGCCGGATTTTATAACCCCGTGGACAATACGTGAGGCGGGTATATACTCTCTTGAAAAAGGTCAGACATATTATACCGCCAATGCCGGTCTTATGGAGCTGCGCCGCGAAATTTGCAATTATAATGAAAGAAAATACGGAATAAAGTACGATCCCAAAAGCGAGGTGCTTGTTACAGTCGGAGGTTCCGAGGCGATAGACCTTATGATCCGCTGCGTTATCGAGCCGGGGGACGAGGTGCTTATTCCCGAGCCGTGCTTTGTCTGTTACAGACCGTGTACGGTTATAGCCGGCGGTGTTCCGGTTGGAATAGAAACCAAGGAGGAAGATTCCTTTAGGCTTATGCCCGAGCAGCTTAAGGCGGCGATAACAGACAAGACAAAGCTGCTTATACTGCCATACCCGAACAATCCCACCGGAGGCGTAATGTCAAAAGAGGATCTTGAGGCTGTTGCCGAGGTGCTTCGCGGCACGGATATACTGGTGCTTTCGGATGAGATATACAGCGAGCTTCGCTACGGCGAGGAAAAGCATACACCGTTTTCGGCAATAGAGGGCATGAGAGAGAGGACCGTTGTGGTAAACGGTTTTTCAAAGGCATTTGCCATGACCGGATGGCGTTTGGGTTATGCTATGGGTCCGTCTCCCATAATAAAGGCTATGACAAAGGTGCATCAGTACGGTATAATGTCATCTCCGACAACGAGTCAGTATGCGGCTATAGAGGCGATGAAAAACTGCGACAATGATGTGGCGGAGATGGTGAATGAATATAACTACAGGCGCAGATATATCGTGGACGGTTTCCGCGATATGGGGCTGTCGTGCTTTGAGCCGCTGGGAGCTTTTTATGTGTTTCCGTCGATAAAATCGACCGGTATGACCAGCGATGAGTTCTGCCGCCGTCTGCTTGAGGAGGAAAAAGTCGCCGTAGTGCCGGGAACGGCGTTCGGCGAATCGGGTGAGGGCTTTATAAGATGTTCCTACGCCTATTCCATAGACAATATACAGGAAGCGTTGAAGCGCATAAAGCGTTTTGTCGATAACCACAGGATTTAAGCACTGCATAATCAACGGACCGCACAAACGGCGGATAATGTACGGAAGGAGACAACAATGAATAAGAGCAAGAAATATATATTTGTAACCGGCGGAGTTGTGTCCGGACTCGGAAAAGGAATAACCGCGGCATCCTTGGGACGGCTTTTAAAAGGACGCGGATATAAGGTGACGATGCAGAAGTTTGATCCTTACATTAATATGGATCCCGGAACCATGAGTCCGTATCAGCACGGCGAAGTTTTTGTAACGGATGACGGAGCCGAAACGGACCTTGATCTCGGTCACTACGAAAGATTTATAGACGAGAACCTCGGCATAAATTCAAATGTTACCACCGGAAAGATCTACTGGTCGGTAATCTCGAAAGAACGCCGCGGCGATTACGAAGGAAAAACCGTTCAGGTAATACCTCATATTACAAATGAAATCAAGAACAGAGTTTACCGCGTGGCAAAGGACACAGAAATAGTGATAACCGAGATCGGCGGCACTGTGGGAGATATAGAATCCACACCGTTTCTTGAAGCGATTAGACAGGTCTCGACAGAGGTTGGCAAGGAAAACTGTATGTATATACATCTTACTCTTGTTCCGTATCTCTCGACTTCGGGCGAGCAGAAAACAAAGCCCACGCAACATTCGGTAAAGGAGCTTTTAAGCCTTGGCATCCAGCCGGACGTCATCGTTTTGAGGACGGAAAAGCGCCTTGAGCCGGGTCTGAAGGATAAGATAGGACTGTTTTGCAATATTTCCGCAGACTGCGTTATAGAGAACCTTGATCTTGACACGCTTTATGAGGTACCGCTGGCGCTTGAAGCGGAGGGCCTTGCGGCGGCTGTTTTAAAAAGACTGAACCTTGAGGACAGAACGCCCGATCTTGACTCGTGGAGAAAGATGGTTGATCGTGTAAAGGACCTTATGGAAGGCGAGCATGACGAGGTGACAATATCTCTTGTCGGCAAATATACGGCGCTTCATGACGCTTATATAAGCATCGTTGAGGCTTTGAAGCACGGCGGTATAGAAAATTACTGCAATATAAATATTAACTGGATCAACTCGGAAGGACTTACAGAGGATAATGCAGAAGAATATCTCAGCTGCTCAGACGGTATAATAGTACCGGGAGGCTTCGGTGAAAGAGGCATAGAGGGAATGATCCTTGCCGCGAGATATGCAAGAGAGAATAACATTCCGTATTTCGGCATATGTCTTGGTATGCAGATAGCTGTTATAGAGTACGCAAGACACGTCCTCGGCTACGGCGATGCGAACAGCTCCGAGATAAATCCCAAAACCGAGCATCCGGTCATAGACCTGATGACGGAACAGCGCGATATAGAGGATCTGGGCGGTACGATGCGTTTGGGATTATATCCGTGCAAGCTGTCGGATAATACTCTGGCGAAGGAGATATACGGCGAGGATATTATATATGAGCGCCACCGCCACCGTTACGAATTCAACAACGATTACCGCAAGGAGATCGAGCAAAGCGGCATGGTGCTTTCGGGTCAGTCGCCGGACGGCAAGCTTGTCGAGATGATTGAAATTCCGGAACACCCATGGTTTGTAAGCTGCCAGTTCCATCCTGAATTTAAATCAAGACCGAACAGAGCGCACAAGCTGTTTGCTTCTTTCATAAAGGCTTCTCTGGAGAGAATGAAGAATAACTGAGGCGGGGTAAAAAAGTGTATTACGGGAAATATATAAAGAAATATCTTCCATATTTTATAATGACGCCCATATGTATGACCGTAGAAGTTTTAGGCGATGTGTTTATGCCGAAATGTATATCGTGGATGGTTGACAAGGGCGTTGCAAACCATGATATAGGGTACATACTGTCCATAGGCGGACTTATGATCGTCTGTATAATTTTTATGATACTCGGCGGCGTGGGAGGACAATGGTTCGCGACTCACGCATCGGTGTCCTTTGCAACGGATTTGAGGCTTGATGTGTATAAAAAAATACAGAGCTTCTCGTTTAAAAATATAGACAAGTTTTCAACAGGATCTCTTGTTACACGTCTGACTAACGATATTACTCAAATGCAGAACGTGCTGAGAATGGTGCTTATCATGGCGCTTAGATCTCCGGGAATGTTGATAGGCGCGTTTATCATGGCGTGTACGCTGAATGTCAAGCTGGCGGTTATAATAGGCGTTATTATACCGTTTCTGGGCACAAGTATCGTTTTTATTATAAAAACGGCGTTCCCGCGCTTTGAGGTCCTGCAAAAAAAGCTTGACGCACTCAACTCACGCATACAGGAGAATATAACCAATATAAGGGTCATAAAATCCTTTGTGTGCGAGGAAAGGGAAGAGGAGCGCTTTGTAACCAGCAATCACGATTTGAGGGATTCATCAATAAATGCGTTCAAAATAGTTATTCTGAATATGCCTGTCATGACGCTTGCCATGAATGTTGCGACAATAGCAGTCGTATGGTTCGGCGGTAATTTTGTTATAGCGGGGAATATGAAGATAGGAAATCTGACAGCGTTTACGACTTACATAACGCAGATACTCATGTCGCTGATGATGATATCAAATATCTTTTTACAGACATCGAGAGCGAGCGCGTCCTCAAAGCGTATCAAAGAGGTGCTTCAAACGGAAGCCGACCTTGTTGACGATGATGCGGCTGAAAAGGATAAAACGGTTGAAAAAGGCGATATTTCATTTGAAAATGTATGCTTTAAATACAGAGAGGATAACAAGGAGTACATCCTAAAAGATATAAACCTTGAGATAAAAAGCGGCGAAACGGTTGGAATTATCGGTTCCACCGGTTCGGGCAAGACCAGTCTTGTACAGCTCATACCGCGTCTTTACGACGCGACTGAAGGAGTTGTCAAGGTGGACGGCGTTGATGTGCGTGATTACTCACTGAAACATCTGCGCACCGGAGTGGGAATGGTGCTTCAAAAAAATGTGCTGTTTTCGGGTACTGTTGCACAAAATCTTCACTGGGGAGATGAGAACGCAAGTCCGGAGGAGCTTAGGGCTGCCGCCGCCGCCGCTCAAGCGGACGGATTCATCTCGGAATTTGACGGCGGGTATGACAGTTATATAGATCAGGGCGGCGCGAACGTATCGGGCGGTCAGAAGCAGAGACTTTGTATAGCGAGAGCGCTTTTGAAAAAACCGAAGATACTGATACTCGATGATTCGACCTCTGCTGTTGATACGGCAACGGAAGCGAAGATACGACATACGTTCAAAACCACGCTTCGTGACGCGACAAAGATAATTATAGCTCAAAGAATATCCTCAATAGAGGACGCCGACAAGATCATAGTCTTAAAGGACGGCATGATCAGTGCTGTCGGAACGCACTCCGAGCTTATACGCTCCAACGAGGAATATAAAGAGATATACTATTCCCAGAAAGAAAAGGAGGATGATAAAAATGCCTCCTAGGATAGATATGGGACGCAAAGGTCCCGGCGGGCCGGGCGCCAGAGGCGCGAAGCCTAAGGAAAAGCCTAAAAATACAGTCGGCACCGTAAAACGGCTGCTTGGATATATCACGGGCTATAAAAAGCATCTTACGGTGGCTGTGATATGCGTGTGCGCGAATACGGCTTCGACGCTTACTGCGTCTTATATGCTGCGTCCGCTTATAAACAAGTTCATAGACCCGACAACGACGGGCGGCCGCGGCGATCCTGCGGGACTTGCAAAAGGACTTGCGGTTATGGCGCTGGTTTACCTTGTGGGACTTGTAGCAACATACACACAGTCGCGCATAATGATAAGCCTTTCGCAGGGAGTGCTTGCCACTATAAGAAACGATTTGTTTTCAAAGCTTGAGCGTCTGCCTGTTAGGTACTTTGATCAGAATAATACCGGCGATATAATGAGCCGTTTTACCAACGATGTTGACACCGTGGGCGAGATGCTCAATAACACACTGCTTGGAATATTTTCCGGCGCGATAACTCTTGTGGGTACGCTTGTCCTGATGATAAAGATGAATATCTGGCTGACGATTGTAACAGTGGTTATGATACCGGTGTTTGCAAAGGCCGCAGGCTGGATAGCGGGAAGGTCGAGGAAATTTTTCACAGCGCAGCAGGCGGCTCTCGGCGAGGTGAACAGCTATATTGAGGAGTCTGTCACAGGGAGCAAGGTCGTAAAGGTGTTCTGCCGCGAGGACAAGTCGGTGGAGGAATTTGCCGAAAGAAACAGTAAGCTTAAGGAAAACCAGATGAAGGCGCAGTTTGCGGGCGGCATTACGGGACCTGTCATGGGAAACCTGTCACAGCTTAATTATGCGCTTACCGGATGTGTCGGATGTATACTGTGTCTTATGGGCAGATTTGACGTTGGCGGACTTACGGTGTTCGTAAACTTTTCAAGACAGTTCTCGCGCCCGATAAACGAGCTTTCCATGCAGCTGACAACGATAATGTCGGCGCTTGCGGGAGCCGAGAGAGTATTCGCGGTGATGGATACGGAGCCTGAGGGAGCTGACAGCGAAGATGCTGTGGAAATAGAACATATCAAGGGCGATGTAAGGCTTGACAATGTTACCTTTGGCTACGATCCGGGCAGGACGATACTTAAAAACGTGACTATCTGGGCGAAACCCGGTCAGAAGATAGCGCTTGTAGGCTCCACCGGCGCCGGAAAGACAACGATAACCAATCTTATAACAAGATTTTATGAAATAGACGAGGGTACAATCACGATAGACGGCGTGGATATAAAGAAGCTGAAGAAAAAATTTCTGCGCGAAAATATCGCGGTGGTGCTTCAGGACACTCATCTGTTCACGGGTACGGTAATGGAGAATATACGTTATTCCCGTCCCGATGCTACGGATGAAGAGGTGCGCATGGCGGCGATGACCTCCTGTGCGCATATGTTCATAAAGCATCTTCCCGACGGCTATGACACCATGCTTGAGGGCGACGGTGCGAACCTGTCGCAGGGACAGCGTCAGCTATTGAATATTGCCCGCGCGGCTCTTTCAAAGGCGCCCGTACTTATTCTGGACGAGGCGACAAGCTCCGTTGATACCAAAACTGAAATGCAGATAAACAAGGCGATGGACGCGCTGATGGAGTCGCGCACTACATTCGTTATTGCCCACCGCCTGTCCACAATACGGAATGCCGATGCTATCATGGTGCTGGAAAACGGCGAGATAATAGAACGCGGCACCCACAGACAGCTTCTGGATATGAAGGGAAGATATTACGAGCTTTCCTCAGGATTGAAGGAATTGGACTGATATGATATGAAAGGAGTGCAGTAGTTGAGTAAAATACAGCAGCTGATATACACCTCCGTAAAAAGCTCTTTATCCGATGTGGAAAAGGGACTTATAAATCAAGCCGGCTTTCGGGTATACTCATGCTCGGAGGGGCTTGAAAAGGAGGACATCGCAGAGATAGTTAAGTATACAAGCTATCGTTTGCCGCGCGGCTGCAGCACCGGCTATTCGATGAAGGTCTTTGACCCGTCGGTGCCGGAGCTGTTTCCGAAAACCTTCCGCGCTTTCACTCTGCCGAACGGGCGCAGCGTGGCAATGCAGAGCGTTTATTCGGGCTATGATTTTGAGGGAAATCCCGGAAACTTCTTTGCCCACGCCTTCATATTCGATGATGAAAGCGTAAATCCGGCTGAATATTTCGGATCGCCGGATTTCAAAACATATCTCACCGAAGCCGAGTATGACAAGCCGATAGTTACATATCTGCCGGAGCTTGACGAGGTGAAAAAGCAGGAGGATTTGTGGGAAAAGGTTGACGCTTTTGTCGATAAGCATACGGAAGAATTTATGTATGTGTTTGCCCACGCGATGGCAGTTCTTGAAAGCATGACGAAAAAGCATCTCAATCTTGTGTGTTCCACGCAGGAGGAAAGCGAGCTTTATCTGCTTGCCATAAAGCGGTATCTGCCGCCGACGATTAAAGAGGGAACAGGTGTTTCCACATATAATATATTCCTTCCGTCAGAGAAGCAGACCGCGATAACCTTTAACGCTACGGTTAAAGGAATGAATAATATCACCGAAAAATCCTTGGCGTCGCATCCGTACTGTGAGCAGATAGACATGGAATCGACCGATTTTTCGCACAGCATTATCCCTCCGGTTTTCGATATACCAAAAGAGAAGCTTTTCGAGTATTACGGAAAGTACAATATCACGAGCGTGATGCAGCTGAAAACATGGCTTAAGACATTTGAGCCTGCCGGCGGAGGCGTTACGGCGAAGCTTGACGCGCTGAAAAATATCTGCGGCGACGAGATGTACAAGGAAAGAGTCGAGGAGCTTTACAATGCGGACGCTAAGGAGGATATAAGCGGTATATATTTCGAGCTTATATCGAGTATGTTTGCCAATATCACGCTTTTCCCCGACAAAGAAAACGAGATTATAAAGGATTATCTTATTTGCGGCATTGAAAATATATGCATGGGTGAGGACTGCAATCTCGAAAATGTGTACAAGCAGATAGCAACTCCGCAGGAAGCGGCAAAGACAACGATCGGATATCTTTCGGCGATAATGGATATAATATCTGTCAACTATGACACGCTGACGGATAAAAAGGCACTCCTGATTTTAAGACTGTTGGCAGTCATAAAACAAATGGCAAATATCGGAAGCTGGAAAGAGATGTTTTCGGACAACAGGGAGTATATGTCTCTCTTTGTTGAGATGACAGCTAATTCAGTCATCGGTACCAAGGGCAAGCTGAGTCTTACCGCGCCTGTTATATGGACGAAGGAAGAGTTTGCCGAGGCTGTAGCGTATATACTGTCCTCCACCTCCGATGAAAGGATCATCGCGCTTTGCGAAAAGTATATCAGCGACAACCGCTCGATAGACTGGGACAGCTTTGGTGTAAAGATAACGGAGCGCGAAAAGTCAGACGAAGAAAAGCTTGACGATTTAAGGAGCGTAAAGTACCTTCTTTCAAAGGTGGGTTACGTACCGTACAGCGGAGGCTCATACTCCGATATTAAGAAGGAAGTCATAACTGATATGACGGACAATAAAAATCCGCTTCTTCTGTCAAGACTGTTGTGGGCGTATTATGAATGGGCAAGCTGCGGAGGCAGACCGCAGGAAGCGCAGAAAGAAGCTGAAAAAGTCAGAGAGCTTTTGTGCATTATGCGCGAGACCGAGCCGGGATGCTATAACTTTATCATACCGAAGCTTGCGCTGGAGATACTTAACACATACAGTCATTTTCACGAGCTAATGATAAACACAGACACCATGCCGCCATCTTTCTGGGAATGGTTTCTGATCGGATATAAAAACGCAGAAGGCAATATAGATATAAGAACGGTATATCAGCGGGTATACACTTCCAACAAAAGCAAGATGCTGAGGATACCGGCAAGAAGCAGATTGAGAAAAGAATTTCGTAATATCGAATAGAAAATAAGGAGTGAGACCATGAATAAACTGATAAGAAAAGCGGCGGCAGTGTTGGCAATGTGTACTATTATAGCCGCTAACGCCGTTGTATTTACCTCAAGCGTGTCAGCCGCGCCGACAACGATCACAATAAACGGAGCCACATCAAAGCCGACAGCCTCTGCAAAACCCGACTCTACCTCAAGTCCGACAGCATCGGCAAAGCCGGGGTCCACATCAAAGCCGACAGCCTCTGCAAAACCCGACTCTACTTCAAAGCCCTCATCGGGCAGCGAAGATTCTGAGTCAACGGATGAGCCGGAGGAAACCTCGGCTCCCATACAGACGATAGCTCCGGCAGCTACACAGCAGCCGGAAAAAGCCGGATTTTTTGGAACAAAAGTGTCACGCGGCGGCCTTTTCGGCTGGAGCATATTCATTATTATAGTAAACGCGCTGCTGAGTTTCATGATCGCAAACCGTTTCTACAGGCTTTCAAAGAAGGATAACCGTATACAAGCTGAGATAAGAGCGCTCAGACGTGACATAGATGAAAAAATGGTGGCGGGTATTCCTCCGTTTTCTGAAAAAGCGACGGGCATATCAGATACCAACCCGGATTATTCAAGAGGCACAAAGTCAATAAAGGTAACTCTTGACGATGACAGAATACCTGACGAAGCGCGCGATATACTGGCAAAGTGGGGAGCGCAGATAGCGGCATCTGAACAGCCGGAGCAGTCCGAGCAGCAGGACAGTCCTGCTTTGCGTGACAGGGATATCACCCGTGAGATGCGAATATCAAGAAACGCTTCGCGCACACAAAACAGAAAGCGCCCCGCAAAAGATGACGCTGACGATGAACCCGCATCTCAGGCAGGCGGAGCAAAGAAAAAGCTGAAAGATTTGATAGACGATATTTTCCCGTTCGGCGAATAATGTCGTTTGCCCGAAGAACACCGTGCCTATGCGCTGCGGTGCTCTTTGCGTTAAGATATATGAAATTGGACGGGTTCTCTATATCATATTTTATCGAGCTTATTCGATTTTTCGTTTTACATTTGACTACATTATTCGATACAGATTACTTAATGCAAATCATATATGAAAGGACGGCGGGTTTATGAATTATGAACGTTCCTGCGGCGCAGTGGTATACAGGACAGAGAACGGAAAAAGGCAATATCTTGTGATATTCAATAAAAAAGGCAGTGCCGAAGGACATTGGGGATTTCCAAAGGGACACGTTGAGCCGGGCGAAAGTGACCTTGACACGGCAAAGCGCGAGATAAAGGAGGAAACAGGTCTTTCGGTGAGGTTTGAGCCGTTTTTCAAACGTGTGTCGCACTACTCTCCGAGACCTGAAACAGAAAAAGACAGCGTATATTTTGCAGCGCGCGCTCTTGACGGAGAGGTTACGATACAGCAGTCGGAGCTTGCCGGGTATGAATGGCTTGAAGCAGAGGATGCTTTTCGCCGCATAACTTACAAGGCGGACGCCCATATACTTGAAGCAGCGGATAAATTTCTTGATAAAATGGAAAGGATAACAACGGTAATTTTCGACATGGACGGCGTTATCACCGACAGCGAAATTGTTCATTACCGTTCGCTGTTAAAGGTTCTTGCTGAGTACGGCAAGGCAATCGACTATGACAGCTATGCGCGTTTCGTGGGTTCCACAAACGAATATATGTGGAATACAATAATCGCCGAACAGTCTCTTGACGCGGATGCGGAGGAACTTACAAAAAAGTCTTTTTCGTATACCGATGAGGAGATCGCACAAAACGGTCATCCGCCGGTAAAGGGCGCGGCGGAGCTTATAAAAGAGCTTTTTAAAAGAGGCTACACGCTTGCCGTGGCATCCTCGTCACCGATGACATCTATAGAGAAAGTTACGGAATATTTTGGTGTACGCAGCTGCTTTGAAAAGCTTGTGACCGGCGAGGATGTAAAAAATCCCAAGCCCGCGCCCGATGTGTTTTTAAAGGCAGCTTTGCAGCTTGACAAAAAGCCGGAGGAATGTCTGGTTATAGAGGACTCCGAAAACGGCGTAAACGCCGCTGTCGCAGCCGGAATGATGTGCATCGGGCTTATCAATCCAAGCTCCGGCAGACAAGATCTGTCAAATGCGGATTATAAGGTCGGCGTAGGTTTTTATATGAGTGATCTTTAAATATGAAAGGAAGTTTAGAAATGACAAAAATAGATATTATATCGGGTTTTCTCGGTGCGGGCAAGACTACACTTATAAAGAAACTGCTTGAAGAAGCGCTTAAAGGAGAAAAGGTGGTGCTTCTTGAAAACGAATTTGGCGAGATTGGTATAGACGGCGGCTTTATGAAAGACTCCGGCATTGAAATAACGGAAATGAATTCCGGCTGCATATGCTGTTCGCTCGTAGGCGATTTCGAAACCGCATTGGGTGAGCTTTTGCACAAGTTCTCTCCCGACAGGATCATCATTGAGCCTTCCGGAGTAGGAAAGCTGTCGGATATAGTAAAAGCCGTTGAGAACGCCGGCGCGGCAAACGGAGGTATTATAATCAATTCAAAGACCGCCGTTGCGGACGCGTCAAAGTGTAAAATGTACATGACAAACTTCGGCGAGTTTTACAACGATCAAATAGAAGCGGCGGACTCGGTGATTTTGAGCAGAACGGGCAGCATAAATGAAGATAAGCTTGACAAATGCGTTGAGATGATACGTACTCATAATGCTGACGCGCCTATTGTGACAACTCCGTGGGAGGAGATCAGCGGAGTTAAACTGCTTGAGGTAATGGAGGGCGCTGCGCCTTCTCTTGAAATAGAACTGCGTGAGGAGCATGAACATCACCACGGGCATCACCATGAGCATGAACATGAACATGAGCATGAACACGAACATGAACATGAACACGAGCATCATCACGAGCATGAGCATGACGAGGACTGTACCTGCGGCTGCCATGATCATCATGACCACGAGCATCATCAGCATCATCACGCGGATGATATATTTACGAGCGTAGGCATAGAAACTCACAGAAAGTTCACCGAAAACGGTATAAACGATATACTTTCCAAATTGTCGGACAGCGAAAAATACGGTATGGTGCTTCGTGCAAAGGGTATCATTCCCGCTTCCGAGGGGGAGTGGATACACTTCGATTATGTGCCGGGCGAAACGGATATTCGCAGGGGAAGCGCGGACTATACAGGCAGACTGTGCATTATAGGAACAAAGCTTAACGAAGCCGCTTTAAAGGAGCTGTTTACAAAATGAATGTCATGAGAACAGAGGTCCCCATATATATGGTCACCGGCTTTCTTGAAAGCGGAAAGACAACCTTTATAAAGGAAGTCATAGACGAGGGTAATTTCAACACTGATTCGGGCCCTGTGCTTGTGATCGTCACCGAGGAAGGCGAAGAAGAGTACGATAAGGATTTCTGTGAGGAAAACAAGGTAGTCGCGGCAAATGTTTCAAGCCTTGAAGAGCTTCAGGGCGGTATGCTGACGCGCCTAAACCGTGAGCATCATCCGGCGGCAGTCGTTATAGAGTATAACGGAATGTGGGATCCGGAGGAGCTTTTCAAAAGCAGAAAACCGAAGAGCTGGCATCTTGTGGAAATGATTTCCCTGCTTGATGCCACGACGTACAATATGTATATGGCGAATATGCGGTCTATAATAACACGGTTTATCAATATAACCGATCTTACCGTTATAAACCGCTGCCCCGATGGGATGGACAAAATGTCAGTGAGAAGGGTGCTTCGCGCGGTGAATCCGCGTATGCAGATAGTGTTCGAGAATCTTGACGGCACCACCGATGACGGAAGGGGCGACGGTGAGCTTCCATATGATCTTGACTCGGATCTAATCGAGGTTGCCGAAGAGGATTATGGCATTTTCTACGTAGAAACCATGGACAATCCCGAAAGATATGACGGTAAGCGCGTAAAGATAAGCGGTACGGGACTTAAGAACTCAAAAATGCCGAGAGGCAAATTTGTACTTGCAAGACCTGCTATGACCTGCTGCGCCGATGATGTGGCTTTGGCGGGATTTTTGTGCGTGTACAAAGACGCGGAAAAAGTGCGTCATAAGGACTGGATAAGCGTGACCGCCAAGCTTAAATTCGAGTACAGCGACATAATGGAAACTGACGGCATAGTGTTTTATGTCGAAAAGACAGAACCCGCCAAAAAGCCTGAGGATGATATGGTCTACTTCAATTGACCCGCAAAAAGGAACACAGTATGAAGCTTATAGTAAATGTAAATAAAAACTGGGGAATAGGCGCAAACGGAGATCTGCTGTGCCATATACCGGAGGATATGAAGTTCTTTCGGGAAACTACAAAAAACTCTGTTGTTATAATGGGCAGAAAAACTCTTGATTCTTTCCCCGGCGGGAAGCCTCTTAAAAACAGAACAAATATTGTTCTTACGCGAAATGAGAATTTTTCAAGAGATGGCGTTGAAGTGTATCCGGATAAGGAAAGCGTTCTTAGGCGCGTAGCGGACGAGGACAACGTGTTTGTCATAGGCGGCGGCGAAATATACAGGATGTTTTTAGACGACTGCGATACCGCATATGTCACAAAGACGGATGATACGCGTTCGGCGGACATATATTTCCCTGACCTTGACAGCGAGGACGGCTGGAGGTGCGTATATACCTCCGAGGAAAAGTATTCTTGCGGAATGAGATTCGTTTTTACTACTTATAAAAAAATGAAATAAACATCAGATAAAATATACAAAAAAACAAAAAATTGCGGAAAAGCTATTGACTATATGCAAAAAATAGGGTAAAATTATTATATAAATAATTTTATGCCCGCATTAAAGGAGGAAATATATATGGCAGAATTACGTTGGAACCCGCTTATCAAGGACTGGGTAATGATTGCATCGCATCGACAAAACAGACCGCAGATGCCCAAGGACTGGTGTCCGTTTTGCCCCGGTTCGGGAAAGGTACCCGATAAGTTTACGGTTTATGAATATGACAATGACTTCCCAGCGCTTTCACAGACACCGCCGACGCCCGATGATGTGGCAACGGAGCTTTTCAAGACAAAACCGGCTTACGGCAAGTGCGAGGTCATACTCTATTCGCCGGAGCATACAGTAACGCTGCCTGAGCTGCCGGTTTCGCACATAAGAGAGCTTGTGGATCTTTGGGAGCAGAGATTTGTTGAGATAAGCGCTGACGAGAACATAAAGTACGTGTTTATATTCGAGAATAGGGGAGAGGTTGTAGGCGTAACAATGCCTCATCCGCACGGTCAGATTTACGGCTATTCGGTAATACCCAAGAAGATAGAGCTTGAAACGGCTTCATCAAAGGAGTATTATGAGGAAAAGTCACATTGTCTGATGTGCGATCTTATGGCAGAGGAGAAAAAGGAAGGCAAGAGAGTAATATTTGAAAACGATTACTTCATGGTATACCTTCCTTACTGGACAGAATATCCTTACGGCGTATACATATCTGCAAAGCGTCATGTGTCTAACCTTACCCAGCTTAGCGATGAGGAAAAAACGGCTCTTGCCGCAACGCTCAAAGAGACATCGGGTATGCTTGACAGCCTTTTCGATTACAAATTCCCGTACATGATGTGTATGTACCAAAATCCCGTAAACGGCGAGGATGCTATGGCATATTCTCATTTCCATATAGCGTTCTATCCTCCGATGCGTTCGGCGGATAAGGTTAAGTTCAACGCTTCCTCCGAGACGGGAGCATGGGCTCATTGCAACCCGACAGCGCCTGAGGAAAAAGCAAAGGAGCTTATAGCTGCTCATGAAAAGTTTGTTGCAAGGATGAACGGCTGATTAAGCTTGCTGATCCGAAAAATTAAGTTTTAAATCGAAAAAAGTTAAAAACTAAAACACCGCCGGCGGAATTTTCGGCGGTGTTTATTTTATAGTCTGTAAAACGTATCATCAGGCTGTGATACTGCGGTTTTTGCGGTCGGCAAGCGAGTTTTTTATGCCGCGCTTTACAGCTGTATACGCCATACACACGGCGCATGGAATGATATAAACGGCCGCCGCGCGCAGAAAATACCTTACTCCTATACTGTCCACGCCGTATTTGTCAAACAGGAAATTTACCTCTTTAAGCATAAGACAGTGACTGAGATATATAATATAGCTTGAAGAGTCGAGCAGACGTACAAGGCTGTGCCGGCAGATTTTGCTTGCGCCGCCGAGAGAAAACGCGAATACCGCGATGACGGCGATCATTCTGTAGGCATTCATGGCAGTTTCAAGCCATGTCCAGCCATTATCGCCAAGAAAGTTCACATATGAAAGACCTATCGCGAATATCGCCGATACGGTAAAAGCAATATAGATGAAGCGTTTGTTTTCCAAAACAAGCCATTTTGCTCGGTCATAGTTCATGCCTATATACGCCCCGACAGTCCAGTAGGCGAAATAAGTGGTAAATATTCTGTCAGTGAAACGGAAATAATATCCGGGAACAAAGACATCGATTATATTTGGCAGATACTGTCCGAGTACGCTTGTTGCGATTATCGCGAACGGTATCATTAAAACCGCGCTCACACCCCTGAAAAGCTTTACCCACAACGGCATCAGCAGATAGAACTGCGCTATGATGATAATATAGTAAAAATGCCCTACATAGTCGCCGGAGTAAATATAGTAGATAAGATTGTGCAAATCAAATTCCTCTATATGCATCACGCAGTCAAAAGCATAGTATAGGATCACCCATAAAAGATAGGGCAGTATGATCGTGCGAATACGCTTTACATAGAACTCGCCGGCACTGAAAACCGGCTTTTTATTAAGGAACTGCTTTACTCCGCTTAGGAATATAAAGCCGTACACCGCAAACGATGACGCCTGCCACAGCACATATGCCGCTGAATTTGCTACGCTGCCTTTATCAAGACCTGTGACCGCTTCGGAATTTATATGGATAAATATTACTACAAGACAGCAGAATATATTCATAAACGACAGCTCGTATTTTCTTTTCTTTTCCATGTCAGATCTCCGTAATATATTTGTCGAAAGCCGCGGCAATCTGAGAGGCGATCTCATCAACAGAGCCGGTTCCGTCGAATGTGACGATGTTTACAGTGTCCGAAAAACGTTCAAAGGATTTAAGATAGTTTTCACGCACCTTTTCAAGCCGTTCTCTTTCTTCAAACAGCTCGCTTGAAAAGCGGTTTTCCGATATTCTTTCAAGCGCCGTTTCGACAGGTACGTCAATAAATATAACCAGATCCGGCTTCATCAGCCTCATGCTTTCCGAATTAACGGAAATTACCCAGTCAAGGTCCATGTCTACGCTGTTGTAGGCGTAGGAGGAAAAGCAGTAGCGGTCGGAAATTATATCGGCGCCGGATTCCAACCGTTCAAGAAGTCCGTCGGTGGGATTGGTGATATGATCAAGTCTGTCAGATGCAAAAAGCGACGCTATCATGCGTGTGTCGCCTTTGATCCTGCCCGTAAGAAACTGCCGGAGCAGTACTCCCACAGGGCCGTCGCTCGGCTCACGCGTTATAAGCGGCTTTCTGCCGCGATCGGTCATATGCTTTGCAAGCAGTTCTATTTGCGTGGTCTTGCCGCTGCCATCTATACCCTCGAATACTATAAATGTTCCTTTTTTCATCCGAAACGCCTCGTTTTCCGTTGTTTTATGCTGTAAGTATATCATATAAGCAGAAAATTGTCAAGAGTGATAAAAAGCAGGCGTTCGTCAGAATGTACAAAAAGCTAAAATTTATGAGGAAAATAACATAAAATATTGACAAATTACTTGATTTGATATATAATGTTAATCATAGAATATATTTCGGCAGCGCAGCTGTCCGCAAAAGGAGAAGGATTATGAAAGATAAATACAAATTTTTAGCGTTTGACTTCGGCGCGTCAAGCGGCCGCGCAATGCTTGCAACATTTGACGGCGAAAAACTTACACTTGAGGAAAAGCACCGCTTTTCAAACGACCCTGTAAATATCAACGGAAATCTTCATTGGGATGTTCTGAGACTGTTTTTTGAGATAAAGCAGGGTATTTTAAAGTGCGCAAACTCGGGTGACAGGGATATTGACTGTATCGGTATAGACACATGGGCTGTGGATTACGGTCTGCTCGACAAATATGACAAGCTTCTGGGAAACCCCTATCACTACCGTGACACAAGGACAGAAGGTATGTATGACGAGGCGTTTGCATTGGTTCCCAAGGAAGAGATCTTTAAAGAGACCGGTATAGCTTTCAACTGGTTCAACACGCTTTATCAGCTGCTGTCGGCAAAGCTTTCCGACGATGTTGCCTTAAAGAACGCAAAAACGCTTCTTATGATGCCCGATTTGTTCAATTTCTTCCTGACGGGAGTTAAAAAGACGGAGTACACTAACGCTTCGACAACACAATTTTATAACAGCGAAAAATACGAATGGTCATATGATTTGTTAAACAAGCTCGGTCTGCCGACAGATATACTCACTGAGGTTGTTCATCCCGGAACTATCATCGGCACGGTAAAGCCGGAGCTTGCGGAGGAGCTTGGTATCGCAGAGGTGCCGGTAGTTGCGGTAGCATCTCATGACACAGGCTCGGCGGTAGTGTCGGTTCCTGTTGTTGACAAGAAAGATTTTATATACATATCCAGCGGCACATGGTCGCTTATGGGCGTGGAACTTGACAAGCCGAACATTACTGAGGGCGCGTTCAAGTATAACTTTACAAACGAGGGCGGCGCAAACAAGACAATACGCTTTTTAAAGAATATCATGGGACTGTGGCTGATCCAGGAATCACGCCGTCAATGGGACAGAGAAGGCGAACTGTTGAGTTTTGACGAGCTTGAAAAGCAGGCTAACGCCGCAACGCCCTTTGCTTCACTGATCGATCCCGATTATCCCGCTTTCCAAACGCCCGGTAATATGCCAAGACGCATAAGAGAATACTGCGAGCGTACAGGTCAGAAGGTGCCGCAGACAAAGGGCGAGATAGTCCGCTGCATAGCGGAAAGCCTTGCATTTAAGTATCGCAGCACCGTAGAGGGTATGGAGGACGTTACGGGCAATAAGTATAACGTTGTAAATATTGTGGGCGGCGGCATCAAAGACAAGATGATCTGTCAGTTTACCGCAAACGCTACCAAGCGCGTTGTAAGCACCGGCCCCGTGGAGGCGACAAGTATAGGAAATGTTATTGTGCAGGCAATAGCTATGGGCGCTATCAAGGACATCAACGAGGGAAGAAAAGTAGTCAGAAACTCGTTTGAGATCAAAGAATATACACCCAAAGATTCGCCCGAGTGGGACGCTGCTTATGAGAAGTGGAAAGAAATTATAAAGATGTAAGCTTTCATCAGGGGGGATGCGTTATATTTGGCGCGTCCCTTTTCTTCAAGGAGCGATATAAGAGCGGAAATCACAAATTTAACAATTTGTTCACAATTTACCTCTTGTATTCGCTTGACATAATGCGGTGTTATCTGGTATAATAAAGACAGGACGTAATATTTTTGTAAAATTTATCGTTTCCGTATTTATATGCCGGAAAACATAGAGCAGTATCACGCGCCTGCCGTGTATTGCCGACTTAAATTACAATCGAGGACGTTCTGAGTTCCGCCGGGAACCTGCTTGCGGCGGAAAGACTTAATTCATAGTCAGGAGGTTAAAACCATGAGAAAAAATGTGAGGAATTACGCGAAGAAGAGAATACTCGCGGCATTGGCGTCGGTGACGCTGGCGGCTTCGGCATTGCCGAGCGCTGTTTTTGCGGCGGGATTTTCGGATGTAACAAGCAAGGATTATTACTATACTGCCACAGAGGTGCTCAATGATATGGGTATACTTGAAGGTTATCCGGATGGCAGCTACAAGCCTGCTCAGTCTGTCACAAGAGCTGAAATGGCAACTATAATATGCAAAGTCCAAGGTTATGAGTCCGAAGCAAAGGAAATGGCGGGCAGAACGGATTATACAGACGTTGCGTCCGATCATTGGGCAAGCGGATACATAAATAAGGCAACGGATGAGGGAATTATCTGCGGCGACGGTGACGGGACTTTCCGTCCCGAGGATAATGTAAATTATGAAGAAGCTGTAAAAATGGTGGTCTGCGCTGCCGGAAAGGCTGATGAGGCGGCAAAAGCCGGAGGTTACCCCTACGGACATCTTGTCGTGGCAAACGGCAGAGGCTACACCGATAATGTGCGCGGCGTGACGTACACGGCGGCTTCAAGAGGCGATATAGCGGTTTTGGTATACAATTCACAGACCGCTGATTTAACACCTGTATCCTCGCTTAAGGCGGGAAGATATTATGTCAAACAATCGCTGACGCTAAGTACGGGCTATGATGACGCGACAATTTATTACACTGTAAACGGTTCAGACCCTCTTAAAAACGGAAAAGTCTACCGCAATCCGATAGAGGTATCAGATGTGTTCACTTTAAAGACCGCGGCTGTAAGAAACGGGTTTGAAAGCAAAGTGGTTACGTATGCGTATACAATACGTCCGGCAAGCGGCGTAGTGCAAAGCGATGATCTTTTAAAGTCGCGTTATAAGCTTTACGTGGATGCCGATGAAGACAAAGGAACAATAACACCGTCCTCGACATCGACCCACCTCGGAGGAGCGGGTGTTACGGTTACGGCTGTCGCGAACGAGGGCTATACCTTCGATCGCTGGGAAAGCTACAGCGGAGGAACCTTTTCCGATGAGTCAAGCGCCGAAACACGTTTTCTAATGCCGTACAACAACACTACCATAACAGCGGTATTTTTAAAGCTTCATACAGTAAAAATAGATCTGGGATACGAAAGCGACAACGCGCCCAGCGATATGCTTGTGGCCGATGGAAAGAAAGCTTCGGTGCCTGTGATAGCAAGCCGTGATGGTTACAATTTCATAGGCTGGTACGCAGATGAGGACTTTACCGAAAGCTTTGACTTTACAAAGTCGATTACGGCTGATACCACCATATACGCAAAATGGGAGGAAATTCCCAAGGAAACAATAACTTATAAAGTATCCTTCGATATGGGGTATGAGAATCCGGAAAATCCCGTATCAGAGCAGAGCATAGCTGAAAATACAGCGGTTACAGAACCTACCGTGCCGATAAGGGACGGCTATAAATTCAGCGGTTGGTATGCTGATTCGGATTATACAACCGAATACGACTTCGCTACGCTTGTAACATCGGACATAACCATATATGCGAAGTGGGAGCTTCCGGCTGAGTATAGCTTTATATATAACATGAATTATGACGGAGCGCAAAATATCTCCTTTAAGATAACGGAGGGAGAGTATCCGTCAGAGCCAAATACTCCGGTGCGTGACGGGTATCGCTTCAACGGCTGGTATGCCGATGCGGAGTGCAATGACTTGTATGCTTTTGATGAACCTGTAATGGCGGACACTACAATATACGCCGGTTGGACAAAAGCGCATACCGTAACGCTTTACTATCACGAAAACGCATCCGAAACACAGCTTCTCAATGACGGAGAGTTTATATCCGAGCCTTCCGTTGAGGCGGTGGACGGATATGAGTTTGACGGCTGGTATACCGATCAGACATTCACCGAAAAGTACGATTTTTCAACGCCTGTCACAAGCGATATTGTCTTGTATGCAAAGTGGATACACAATACAGTATATGCTGTTACATTTAACTACAATTACGAAACTGCGGGCGAGCCTGACGTTATAACGACAGCTCCGGGCGGCGTTATCGAAAAGCCTGCCGATCCGGTGAGAGACGACTATGTTTTTGGCGGTTGGTATGCCGACAAAGAATGTAATGAGGCAGTCGATTTTACTGCGCCTGTGAGAGCGGACACAACCGTATATGCAAAGTGGACGGCTTTGGAGAAATACACGGTATCGTTTGACTTGAATTACAGCGACGCTTCGTCACCGGCTTCGCAAAGCATCACGGCAGGGGATAATGCGGCACGTCCGTCAGAGCCTGAGCGTGATGGTTATGAGTTCGGCGGTTGGTATGCCGATAAGCAATGCACTCAGGAGTATGACTTCAGCACTGCCGTGACTGCGGATATAACCATATATGCAAAGTGGGATAAGTCTGTTGAGTATGATGTTTACTTTGACCTTAACTATGATGGTGCCGATGCGACGCAAAACAGTGTGACTGTCGTGAAAAATTCCAAGGTTACCGAGCCGGCGGCTCCGGTTCGTGACGGATATAAGTTTGAAGGCTGGTATACAGACAAAAGCTGCACCGAAAAATACGACTTCACGGCTCCTGTGACAGGAAGTATTACCCTTTATGCCGGATGGAGCGTATCGGTCGAGCTTAAGGTCTCGGATTTTAAGGCTGATAAGACGGATATAGCGGTAGGCGTAAGTGAAACAGTCACATTTACCGTAAAGCTTGAAAACTTTACAGATCAGGTGCCTGTAATGAAGGATTCAAACGGAAACGATATATATAAAATGTTTGACAATGGCACCAACGGCGATGAAACGGCGGGCGATGGCATATTTACTTTCAAAGCTGTGCTTATGCAGCCGGTGCCGATTGAACAGATTTATTACGTTGACGTGAACGGAGTATTGAGCGACAAGGTGACAATAAGCTTTAAATAAAATTCAAATGAAGCTGAAAAATTTTCAAGACATAAGATCGCGGTATAGGATAATAATAAGGACGAGGTGATCTTATGAAACAGCCGTTGCCTGATTTTTTTGACGATGATTCATGCTCATCGACAGATTGTACCGGTCTTATACCCTCGGCGCCGAGAGATGATGACGAGAGAAAAAATTATGAGACTCTTTACAAATTTCTGCCTCCTAAGAACAGATTTGAAAGTACGATAAAATCAGGGAAAAAGTAATACAATGGGATCCGGCGTGATCAAGCGCCCGATCCCGTTTTTTTTCAAAATATAACGTTTCGCCGAAAAATTTTTACGAATTTATAAAAATCCCTTGACAAAACAGAAAAAATATGTGATAATATATAAAAGAAAGCAAAGGCTGTGAAAAAGACAGTAGTCCGTGACGAGGTTATCAAGAGAGAGAATATCGTGGCTGTAAGTATTCTTATAAACTGTGCGGATGAATACCACTTTGGAGCCGCGTGTCGAAAGGCATTGCCCGGTAGGCATCGCCGCGTAAGGCTGCGTCAAAGCCTAATTGAGTTAATATTAAGGGTGGAACCGTGCGTTTTTCTGTGATGATACGCACCCCTTAGGAGTTTAAAGCACTCCTTTGGGGTGTTTTTATATTGGCGTATTCCGAGCTTTCGGCGGGATACGTTAAACCGCACAAAATACAGGAGGTAACAAACATGGCAGAACTTAATGAATTACAAACGCTTCGTCATTCGGCGTCACATATATTGGCGCAGGCGGTAAAAAGGCTTTATCCGGACACTAAATTGACGATAGGTCCGGCTATAGATACAGGCTTTTACTATGATTTTGACACGGAGCACACCTTTACCCGTGAGGATCTTGGCGAAATTGAAAAGGAAATGAAGAAGATCGTCAAGGAAAATCTCAAAATAGAGCGGTTTGAGCTTCCAAGAGCCGAAGCGCTTGAGCTTATGAAGGATGAACCGTATAAGGTGGAGCTTATAAACGAGATTCCCGAAGGCGAGACCATCTCCTTTTATAAGCAAGGCGAGTTTACCGACCTTTGCGCGGGACCTCATGTAAACTACACAAGCAAGGTGAAGGCTTTCAAGCTTTTAAGTGCGACCGGAGCGTATTGGCGCGGCAATGAAAAGAACAAGATGCTTCAGCGTATATACGGCACCGCTTTCAAAAACAAGACAGAGCTTGAAGAACATCTGGCCGCTTTGGAAGAGGCAAAAAAGCGCGACCACAATAAGCTGGGACGCGAGCTTGAGCTGTTCACCACGTCGGAGCTTATCGGTCAGGGACTGCCCATATTGCTGCCTAAGGGCGCGAGGATAATTCAGCTGCTTCAAAGATTTGTAGAGGACGAGGAGCAGAAAAGAGGTTGGCAGCTTACAAAAACGCCGCTTATGGCAAAGAGCGATCTGTATAAGCTTTCCGGTCACTGGGGACACTATAAAGAGGGAATGTTCGTGCTTGGCGACGAGGAAAAGGATGATGAGGTGTTTGCGCTCCGTCCTATGACGTGTCCGTTCCAATATCAGGCGTATCTCAACAGAGGACGTTCGTATCGCGATCTTCCGATGCGTCTTAACGAAACCTCGACACTTTTCAGAAATGAGGCTTCCGGCGAGATGCACGGACTTATAAGAGTGCGCCAGTTTACAATTTCCGAGGGGCATCTTATTTGTACGCCGGAACAGCTTGAGGACGAGTTCCGCGGCTGTCTGGAGCTTGCGATATATATGATGAAAACTTTGGGACTTTACGAAGATATTACCTACCGCTTCTCGCAGTGGGATCCTGATGACAGAGAGAAATACATCGGCACGCCCGAACAGTGGGACGAGGCGCAAAGCATGATGAAGAAAATTCTTGACGACATCGGTCTTGATTATAAGATCGGCATAGGCGAAGCCGCGTTCTACGGTCCGAAGCTGGATCTCCAGATAAAGAATGTTCACGGCAAAGAGGACACTCTTATAACAATTCAGATAGACCAGATGCTTGCGGAAAAATTTGGAATGGAATACACCGACAGCGACGGCAAAAAAAAGACCCCGTGTATTATTCACAGAACGTCCCTCGGCTGCTACGAGAGAACACTCGCGCTTCTTATCGAGAAGTATGCAGGAGCATTCCCCCTGTGGCTCGCTCCGGTGCAGGTTAAAATTCTTCCCATTGCGGACAGACATCTCGACTATGCTTATGAGATCAAGAAAAAGCTTGCCGACTGTGATGTTATTCGTGTAGAGATTGATGACAGAAGCGAAAAAATCGGCTATAAGATTCGTGAAGCACAGCTGGAAAAGGTGCCGTATATGCTTGTAATCGGCGATAAGGATATCGAAAACAACGTTGTTTCGGTACGCGACCGCAAAGAAGGTGACAAGGGCAGCATGAGCCTTGAAGCCTTTGCTGCTATACTGAAGGATGAAATAGAAAATAAAACTATAAAGTAACAGCTGTAACCCGCCGTACCTTCGGGGCATAATATATATTATAGTGTTTCTTGGGGTTGTGGTTGAATAACGTCTGTTTAGCGAAACGAACTGCAACACCAGGGAACAATGCCGTGTTCGGGGGTGCGTGTGTATGCGTGTCGGAATGTGTGGAACTCATGCTGCAGGCTTTACAGTTAAATCCGTTCTGCTTTTTGTGTCTGTGATTGCAGCGGCAGTTGTGGTGCTTTCGCGCTTGTCAGCTGTATATGGCGAGTATGCTGCGGGGTATCTATTAAATGCAGGTACAAATGCTCTTGCCGAAGCCGTAAGCAAAGCAATGTCGGGGTCAAATTCAGAGGATTTTACCCGAATAGGCATGGATAATGAGGGATCCGCAAAGGTGCTTGAAGTAGACTCTGTAAAGTTTAATACCATTACAGCAAATGTTATGAAAAACCTTTCCGAGAATCCTTTCGGCGGAGAAAACACAATAAAAATACCGATTGGAGCGATATTAAAAAATCCTGTATTCGCTTCTGCGGGACCGGATATATCTGTAAAGGTAAGACCATTTACAGCCGCCAATGTCAGAATAAAAGATAACTTCCGTTCAGCGGGCATAAATCAGGTAAATCACAGCTTATATATTGAAGCGGATATGTCGGTTACTGTTGCGGGTGCGTTTATCAGCAACACGCAGACACGGACACTGTCTGTACCGCTTACCGATACGGTTATAGTAGGAGATGTGCCGCGTTACTACGGTACAGGCGCTGTTATAGACAATAACGAGGCAGAGAGATGAACAAAGAACAAAGAATATTAGAACTGACCGGACTGCTTAACCGGTACAGCCATGAATATTATGTGCTTGACGCTCCAAGCGTGTCTGATTTTGAATATGATCGGCTGCTGCGCGAGCTTGAGGAGCTTGAAAAGGAGACCGGGATCGTGCGTCCCGATTCTCCTACGCAGCGTGTCGGCGGCGCGGTGTTGGATAAGTTTGAGCCGGTAATACATGAGGTACGAATGGAGAGCCTTCAGGATGCGTTCAGCAGGGAAGAGGTGCTTGATTTTGACCGCCGCGTAAGCGATGCGCTTGAGGGTGATGATTACGAATATGTGGTCGAGCATAAGATTGACGGATTGTCCGTGTCGCTTGAATATGTAGACGGCGTATTCACCCGAGGTTCTACACGCGGTGACGGTGTTACGGGCGAAGATGTTACTCAGAATTTAAAAACCGTAAAGTCCATTCCCTTAACGCTAAAAGACCCGATCCCGTTTCTTGAAGTACGCGGCGAGGTGTTTTTATCACATGATAATTTCAATAAATTAAATGCACAGCGTGAAGCAATGGAGGAGCCGGTATTTGCAAATCCAAGAAATGCTGCTGCAGGCTCTTTGCGTCAGCTTGATCCCAAAATAGCCGCAGAGAGAGAACTTGATATTTTTGTGTTCAACATCCAGCGTATTACCGGAAGGGATATACCTTCACACATAGAAGGTCTCAGATACCTTCGTTCACAAGGCTTTAAGGTTATTTTAAATGACAGCACCTTTAACTCAATAGATTCGGCAATAGAGCGTATAGAAGCTATTGGTGAAGAACGGGGAGAATTGCCCTTTGATATTGACGGTGCGGTTGTAAAGGTCAACAGCCTTGCACAACGTGAGGCTCTCGGCTCGACAGCAAAATATCCCAGGTGGGCGATCGCTTACAAATTCCCGGCGGAACAGCAAAAGACAATAGTTAAAAATATACTTGTTCAAGTAGGGAGAACTGGTGTTCTTACGCCTTTGGCGCTTTTAGCCCCTGTTCGTATAGCAGGAACTACAGTTTCGCGCGCCACGCTTCATAACGCTGACTATATACGCGAAAAGGATATACGCATTGGTGATACGGTTGTAATTCAGAAAGCGGGAGATATAATTCCCGAAGTTGTTGAAGTTGATAAGGAAATGAGAAACGGCAGTGAAACAGTGTTTGAAATGCCATCGCATTGTCCGGAGTGCGGCGCTCTTGTTGTTCGTGAAGATGGCGAAGCCGCCCACAGATGCACAGGCATGGACTGCCCTGCGCAAAGGCTGCGTCATATCATTCATTTTGTGTCCCGCACAGCTATGGATATTGACGGTCTCGGCCCTTCGATAATTGAGCAGATGCTTGAGCGCGGACTTATTAAAAACGCGGCGGATCTTTACTATATAACTGCCGATAATATTGCCGATATGGACAAGATGGGCAAAAAATCGGCTGAAAATCTTATGAGAGCGCTTGAAAATTCCAAATCCAACGAACTTTACCGCGTTATAAACGCGCTCGGTATACGTCATATAGGCGAGAAAGCTTCAAAGCTTTTGGCTAAGCGCTTTTATACCATGGATGCGCTTATGTCGGCAAATATTGATGAGATGACGGCGATAGATGAGATCGGCGAAAAAATGGCTGTTGAGATAAAGGAATTTTTCTCCGAGCCTCAGAATGTTGAATTTGTGGAGCGTCTCAGAAATGCCGGAGTAAATATGAAGGATGACAAAACAGACGAGGGAGACAGCCGTTTTACCGGCATGACCTTTGTTCTTACCGGAACTCTTTCCAAATTCAAACGCGCCGAGGCAAGCGCTATTATTGAAAAGCTGGGCGGCAAAGCCTCATCTTCCGTATCTAAAAAGACCACTTATGTTTTAGCCGGCGCAGAAGCGGGTTCCAAGCTTGAAAAGGCGGAAAAACTCGGCGTAAAGGTCATCTCCGAGGATGAATTTGAGGAAATGATAGGAGGTGCCGAGCTGTGATTTGTTTTGAAAAAGCCGCTTTTGAGATGAAGGAAGAACTTGTCGCGATACGGCGAGATCTTCACCGTATACCGGAGATTGAGTTCAATTTGCCGAAAACAGCCGCTTATATCCGTTCAAAGCTTGCGGAATACGGTATTGCTTATAAGCCTGTGCTTGGCACAGGCACAGTCGCTCTTATAAAAGGCTCTGCCCCCGGAAAAACTGTGTTGCTTCGCGCGGATATCGATGCTCTGCCGATACAGGAAGAGTCAGGGGTGGATTTTAAGTCAGAGCATAAGGGATGTATGCATGCCTGCGGTCACGATATCCATGCCGCGTGTTTGCTTGGTGCGGCAAAGCTTCTGATTGGGGTCAGAAACGAGCTGCACGGTACTGTAAAACTGGTGTTTCAGCCCGCTGAAGAAGGAAACGGCGGCGCATTACCTATGATAAACGAGGGAATTATGGATGATCCGCCGGTGGATGCGGCTTTTGCTATGCACGTGGAGCCTTTGGCTCCAACAGGTACTGTCCTTTTTAAGCAAGGCGCTATAACCGCTTCACCCGATAATTTTTTTATAACAGTAAAAGGAAAAGGCGGTCACGGCGCACATCCCGACAAGTGCATTGATCCGATTCTTACCGGAGCAATGATAGTGACAGCGCTGCAAACGGCAGTGTCGCGCCATATTGACCCGATGACGCCTTGTGTTGTTTCCGTTGGAAGCTTTCATGCGGGCAACTGCACTAACGCGATTCCCGATACAGCTGAAATCACAGGGACGGCACGCGCGTTCGACAACGCTACCCGCGAAAAGCTTGTTTATCTGCTTGAGAAGATTGCCCGTGATACGGCGGCTTCTATGGGTGCGGAAATAGAATACCGTTTTGATAAGCTGTATCCGCCCACGATAAATGACCGCGCGGCAAATGATACGGTAATCGCGGCGGCGAAAAAAATAGATGCTGTTAAAAATGTGTCGGAGCTTGACCGCGCCTCGATGATAGGCGATGATTTTGCGTATTATGCCGAGCGTGTAAGCGCGTCTTATTTTAAGCTTGGTGTTGGGAATAAGTCTGATGGGTGTATCTATCCTATTCACAGTCCTAAATTTAAGGCGGATGAAAACGCTCTGCCTATAGGAACAGCATTGATGGCCCAAATAGCCGCTGATTATTTAAGATAGTTTACCATAAATAAATTATGTCAACCAAAAACATACTTGTAGATTTTAAAACGGGAAAGAATACCATATCAGAACTTACTGCACTGGGATATAATGTCATAACAACACAAAAGCACAGCTCATTATATGAATCGGTCTGCGGACACAGTGACATGACACTTTTCAGAAGCAGTGGCGGTGTATTTGTATGCGCACCGGAGATGTACGATTATTATAAGGATGTGCTTTCGGGTAAGCTGATAAAAGGCAAAAAAACGGTAGGCGGACAATATCCCGACGATATACCGTATAACGTTGCAGATGTTGGCGGATACCTGATACATAACACGCGCTTTACTGATCCGGAAATTCTGAATCTTTACAGCAGTGATAAAATCATCTATGTCCGCCAAGGTTATGCCAAATGCAGTATATGCGCGGCAGGCACTGCTGTAATCACGTCAGACAGCGGAATTTGTAAGGCGCTTGCAAATACAGCTGATATAGACGTTTTAAAAATACGTGAGGGATATATAAGACTTGACGGAATTAACAACGGTTTTATCGGCGGCGCAACAGGTTTTGTAGACGGCACAGTGTTTGTAAACGGAAATCTTTCAAGGCATCCTGACGGAGATATGATAACGGCATTTTTAAAAAACCACGGTATTGACGTCATTTCGCTTACAAATGGCGATATAGTAGATATAGGCACAATAATACCTCTTTTTTGAAAAAAATACTGTTCTGATTCTGTTAAAGAGCGATTTATCTGAATTTAATTTTCTGATTTTGTTTTATGGAAATTGACTCCCCGATATTAACCAATCAAAAATAACAGGGGCGGCACATTTTGCCTGCCCCTGTAAAATAATTATTCATCAAATTTGCTTCTATAAGAGTACTCCGGAGGATGAATATCATCCTTGCGGGGCTTTTTTAATACAGTGTACTTGATAAACTCGTAAATCTTCATGCATAAAAGTAATATGACTCCCAGCGCTATACATATTCCCGAGACCCAAAGACCTATATCTGCAGCAATCGTTCTTGCGGTTACGACTGTCGTATCCTGCCATCTCGGGCCAAGCGCCAGCACCACAGTTGATAAAATTGCAAAAAACAGTGTTATAGCTCCTATTATTTTATATTTAAGCATTACTTATCACTTACCATTTCCTTAAGAGATGCGGCAAGTCCTGCCACGCCCTGTATATCCGAAGGGATAATTATCTTTGTAGCCTTACCGTCCGCTGCCTTTTCAAAGCTTTCGAGCGCCTTCATTGAAATATAAGCCTTGGACGGATTTGCCTCGTTTATTCTCTTTATACCCTCAGCAACGGCTGTCTGCACCGTAAGGATAGCCTCGGCTTCGCCCTCCGCCTCTTTGATAGCGGACTGCTTTTTAGCCTCTGCGCGAAGAATAGCCGATTCCTTTTCGCCTTCCGCCATAAGGATAGCTGACTTCTTTTCACCCTCTGCGCGGAGTATGGATTCGCGTCTTTCACGCTCTGCTTTCATCTGCTTCTCCATGGCGTCCTGTATCTCGCGCGGAGGAAGAATGTTTTTAAGCTCCACTCTGCCTATCTTGATGCCCCATGCATCGGTAGCTTCATCGAGTATCGAGCGCATTTTCGTGTTTATAGTATCTCTTGAAGTAAGCGTTTCGTCAAGCTCCAACTCGCCTATGATGTTACGAAGAGTTGTCGCCGTAAGATTTTCTATAGCCATCATCGGGCGCTCAACGCCATAGGTGTACAGCTTTGGATCGGTGATCTGATAATAGATTACCGTATCGATCTGCATGGTCACGTTATCCTTTGTGATAACGGGCTGCGGCGGAAAGTCCGCTACGTGTTCTTTAAGGCTTACTTTTTTTGAAATCCTGTCAACGAAAGGCACTTTAATGTGTATGCCTACTCCCCACGTCTGATAATATCCGCCCAGACGTTCTATAATATAAGCGTGTGCCTGCGGAACTATTTTGATATTTGACAGTACAAGTATTATTATCAAAACCAATAAAATCAACAGAATATACATTTTTTCTCTCCTTTAATTAATGTCTGCTTTTTTTCTGACTATGAGCTTTACGCCGTCAATTTTTTCGATAACGGGCTTTTCGCCCGCAGGTATGGGTTTATTGTCGTAGCTTCTGGCTGTCCAGTACATACCGTTCACTTTGACCTGACCTTTGGCGTTTATATTGTCAATGTCCTCGGTCACAAGCGCTGTCTTACCAATAAGACCGTCAGCATTGGTGTATTCGCGTTTGCCTTTTGTGAGCTTTTTCACTATAGGGCGTGTAACGGCAAGCATTACTATGGAAACTGCGATTGCCGCTATAAGCTGAGCGATAGGTTTCTCGCCCGCAAGACACATCAAAAGTCCTGCCACCGCACCGACCGCAAACCATATCGATACAAGCTGATACGTCAAAATCTCAAGCACTGCAAGAACTACTACGGCTATAAGCCAGTAAATACTGTTCATATCTGTAATGCTTCCAACCTCCTTTCCCATCGGCATTGCGGCAAATGCGCTTATGCTCATTATAACAATGCACGCTGCGCATATGGCGACAGCCGAAAACCTTTTTCCCGAAGTTTTTTTCTTTACGGACTGCGTTTCGTTTTCGAGTCGTTGTTCGATCTTCTTTTTCAGATCTTTATCGGCGGTAATGTTGTCAAACAGACGATCATACATGAGAAAAACCTCCTTCGTTTATTAGTCTGCACAGAATCCCGCGTCCGCGTGCAAGCTGCGACCTGACAGTGCCTTCGCGGATATTCAGCATACGCGCTATCTCAATAGAGCTGTAGCCCTCATAGTAATAGAGATATATGACTATGCGGTACTTTGGCGGCAGACGCATAATATCATCCATAAGTCGTATATCATCATCGCAGGTGCAGTATTGATAAACGTCACATTCAGATATTGGAACGCGTTTTGCCCATCTGCTTTTTAAAAGGTCTTTGCAGGTATTGACGGTCATGCGTATAAGGTAAGCCTTTTCATGATCGCAGTCGTAAAACTGCGGATCGTTTTCAAACAGCTTCACAAATACATCGGATACAATATCCTCGGCATCGCTTTTATTTTTTGAGTAAGACAGAGCGAGACGAAATATCATATCGGCGTACTTATCATACATATCCGAAAAATACTGCCTCTGTTCGGCGGTCATATATTTTTGTTCTCCTTCCCTATTTCTTTTCTGCGCTTTCTGTAATAAAAACGATTCTGAAAGCTGAAATGCTGCATTATACATATAAAAAAATTATTTTTGTTTATATTTTATCATAACCTAGCCTTTTTTGCAATAGATATTTATAAAAAATTCATAAATATGAAATAAGAAAATACTATTGCATTTTAATATTCTATAATATATAATTAATACAGTAAAAAATTATACTCCGGAAAGGACACGGTTATGGAGAAAAAAACGTTGTACAGAAAAACACCTATAATGGGTTGGGCATCGTGGAATTGTTTTCGCACGAATATAAGCGAGGATGTGATAAAGGAACAGATCGATGCTCTGATTTCTACGGGTCTTGCGGAATACGGATATGAGTACGTCAATATAGATGACGGCTTTTTCGGAGGCAGAGACTCGTCCGGGAGGCTTCAAATACATAAAACACGTTTCCCTAACGGCATAAAAGTGATTGCCGATTATGCTCACAAATGCGGACTTAAAGCGGGAATATATGCCGAAGGCGGTGACAAGACCTGCGGCTATTACTATGACGCGGAGGGTGAAAACGGATGCGATGTAGGATTATACGGCCACGAAAAGCAGGACCTTGAGATGTATCTTGACGAGTTTGGCTTTGATTTTATAAAGGTGGACTGGTGCGGAGGAGTCCGTCTTGGACTTGATGAGCGGGAGCAGTATTCGAAAATAGGCGCTATTATTGATGATATACGCCGCCGCACAGGAAGGTGTATAGTTTACAATATTTGCCGTTGGCAGTTTCCGGGTGCGTGGGCGGCTGAAATTGCCGACTCATGGAGAACGGGTGCGGATATAACGCCTGACTTTGAGTCGGTACTGCATCAGATAGACAATATCAAGCCTTTGGCAAAGTACTGTTCGCCCGGGCACGTGAACGACCCTGATATGATGCAGCTCGGCAACGGCATGAGCTTTGTCGAGGAAAAGACGCATTTTATAATGTGGTGTATGGCGTCTGCGCCGCTTGTGATAGGCTGTGACCTGACCAAGATCTCTCCCGCAACTCTCTCAATACTGAAAAACAAGGAGCTTATTGCCATCAATCAGGATAAAGCGTGTATTCAGGCGTTTGTAGTCAAAGAGCTGCGCTCAGATACAGGAGAGCTTTTGGGTGAAGTATGGATAAAGGATCTCGGCTGCAAAAACTCACCTGAAAAAGCTGTGGTGCTTTTAAACAGGTCCTCTTCCCCGCTGAATATTTCGGTTTCATTTGAAGATGCCGGTCTTTTTGGAAAAATACTTTCTCAAAGAGATATTTGGCTTCATGAAGAGCTGCCTGTGGAGAAAACGATTTCTAAAACGGTCGGAGCGCATGATACGGCTGTATTTCGGATAAAGAGCGAATACGCAGCGGAGGTCAAGGACATAAATGCCGTATCCGACGATATAGCACCGCCGTCAGCAAGAATGATAGACAAAGCGGATGCGCTCAGACTTGCTGCAGACGGAGCATATCTTGTTGACGTGCGCACAAAGGAAGAATATGCTGCCGGTCATCCGGACGGAGCCGTGAATCTTCCCTACAGCGACATACACGCCATAGCCGAGCGCTTTTTGCCCGATAAGAATAAAACCGTAATAGTATACTGCTCAACCGGAAAACGAAGTGATCAGGCGAGATCAAGTCTGGAATGTCTGGGATACAAGGATATACGCTGTATGGTATGGGAAAATTTATAAAAATATAACAATAACACCGCGCACGGCATTATAAAGCTGTTCGCGGTGTTATTTTGGTACAGACGGCGGGATTCGAACCCGCGGTCTCAGGAGTCGGAGTCCTGCACTCTATCCGGCTGAGCTACGCCTGCATATCACCGGAGTCTGTATGTTTTGCTCCGGTATAATTTTAATGAATTTAAAAGCTATAAAGTAACACGGTGGTACTTCTTTTTGCCCTTTTTGATTATCATGCTGCCGTCTTTGAACATATCCTCTGTCACAACGGCGTTGGGGTCGGTCGCTTTTTCATCGTTGATTGACAGACCGTTTTGCTGTATAAGACGTCTTGCCTCTCCTTTGGAAGGAACGAGCTTTGTTAAAAGAAGCATATCAAGCAGTCCCATACCAACGGCATCGGGAATATTTGTTGTGGGCATATCATCAGACACATCACCGCTGCCGAATACAGCCTCGGCTGTCTTTTTGCATTTTTCGGCTTCATCTTCCCCATGCACGAGCTTGGTTACCTCGTATGCAAGACGGCGCTTCGCTTCGTTAAGCTCTCTGCCCTCCCAATTAGCCATTTCGTTTATCTCCTCCATGGGTACAAACGTGAGCAGCTTAAGGCAATTTATAACATCGGCGTCCTGAACATTCACCCAATACTGATAAAAATCGTAGGGCGTTGTCTTTGCCGGATCAAGCCATATGGCACCGCCGGCTGTCTTGCCCATTTTCTTGCCTTCGCTTGTGGTAAGAAGCGTAAATGTCATGCCATATACCTGTTTTTGATCCTTTCTTCGGCAAAGGTCAATACCGCCTAAAATATTGCTCCATTGGTCATCGCCGCCAAGCTCCATTTTACAGCCGTACTTCCTTGAGAGCATCAAAAAATCATAGCTTTGCATCAGCATATAGTTAAACTCAAGGAAGGAAAGTCCCTTTTCAAGTCTTTGCTTGAAACATTCGGCCGTAAGCATTTTGTTTACCGAGAAGCACGTGCCTATATCTCTTAAAAAATCAATATAATTGAGATCTAAAAGCCAGTCGGCGTTGTTGACCATGATCGCTTTTCCGTCGGAAAAGTCCACTACGCTTGAAAGCTGCTTTTTGAAACATTCGCAGTTATGCTCGATAATTTCCTTAGTCATCATCTGGCGCATATCCGTCCTGCCTGTAGGATCGCCGACAAATCCGGTGCCTCCGCCGACAAGAGCAATGGGTCTGTGTCCGTAATCCTGCATATGCTTCATAACAACCATCTGCAAAAAATGACCTACGTGCAAGCTGTCCGCCGTCGGGTCGAAGCCTATATAAAATGTGACCTTCTCCCTGCCGAGAAGCTCTCTTATTTCCTTGTCATGCGTGGTCTGTGCTATAAGACCGCGCTCCTTTAAAACGTCATATACATTTCCGTTCATTTGTTGTCCTCCAAAAAATATATTGAGCGGTTTCTTGATATGAAAACACTCATATTTTACAATTATACACTATATTTTCCGAAAATGCAATAGCTTTTTAGAAATTTCCCTTAGAATCTGAAGTCGCGGCTGCCGTTGGCTATATCGTAAATATGCTGTCTGGCAACCTCTCTTACCTTTTCTTTGGGTATATTTTCAAGCTCTTTGGCGATAAGCGCATCGCCTTTTGCCTTTGTTTCGGGAGAAGCATAGTCCTCAAGATATTCCTTCAGCGTCATAAGCGCGTTGGGGTGACAGCAGTTTTGTATCTGACCGGCCTTGCAAAGGCTCATAAAGCGGTCGCCTGTTCTTCCCTCTCTGTAACACGCTGTGCAGAAACTGGGTATATATCCAAGATCCATAAGCCATGAAATCACCTCGTCGAGAGTTCTGTTATCATTAACGTCAAACTGCGATGTATCCTCCTCGTCCGGCTCTGGCTCGCAATAGCCGCCTACACTCGTTTTCGAGGCGCCGCTTATCTGCGATATACCGAGATCAAGCACCTTTTCACGGGTTTTGCGCGATTCTCTTGTTGATATAATCATGCCGGTATACGGAACGGCGATCCTTATTACGGCGACTATCTTTTGGAAAATCTCGTCTGAAACAGCGTCCGCAAAATCTTCGGGATCAATATCATCCGCCGGTCTTATTCTTGGAACGCTTATCGTATGCGGACCGACTCCGAACACAGCCTCCAGATGCTCCGCGTGCATAAGCAGTCCCACAAAATCATACTTGTACATGGTAAGTCCGAACAGAACGCCCATTCCCACATCATCTATGCCGCCTTCCTGCGCACGGTCCATAGCCTCTGTATGATACGCGTAATCATGCTTGGGTCCGGTTGGGTGAAGCGCCTCGTAATTTTTCTTGTTGTAGGTCTCCTGAAAAAGAATATATGTTCCTATACCGGCTTCCTTGAGTTTTTTGTAGTTTTCAACGCTGGTGGCGGCTATGTTTACATTTACGCGTCTGATAGCGCCGTTTTTATGCTTGATGGAATATATGGTTTTAATGCTTTCGAGAACATACTCGATAGGATTATTTACAGGGTCCTCGCCTGTTTCCAGAGCAAGCCGTTTGTGGCCCATATCCTGAAGCGCGATAACCTCTTTTTCGATTTCCTCTTGAGTCAGCTTCTTTCTGGGAATATGTTTGTTCTTATAGTGATAAGGACAGTAAGTGCAGCCGTTCACACAGTAATTGGACAGATACAGCGGCGCAAACATAACTATACGGTTGCCGTATAGCTTTTGCTTTATGCGCTTTGCAAGATGGAACATTTCCTCAACGAGATCCGGCTGGTCACATTCAAGCAAAACAGCCGCCTCACGGTGAGTAAGTCCCTTACAGTCCTCGGCGCGCGCAATAAGCGACTTGATAAGCTCACGGTCTGACTTATGCTTTTCAGCGTATTCGAGTGTGTCGAGTATTTCCTCGTGACTGATAAATTCCTCGGCTTTCATAGATTTAACATCGTACATTAAAAATGCCTTCTTTCGGTTGTGCACGCCGTCAAAAGCGGTATGCGGTATTGTTTTATATAATTGGTTTATATGCTATATGACTTGCATTAAGTGATTCATAGCAAAGAAAGCCGCTTAATGCAAACCGATGAATTGAATAAGCCCAATAAATAACGCCGAGGACTTACTCAATTCCATATACAGATTATTATACCATATCCGCACCGGAAATTCAATAGTTAATTTCAATATACGTTTGCATCTAAGTAATTTTTCATACAGACAGCGTATTTTGATCGTTAACCGGTTGAGCAACAGTTTTCTGTTTATAATTATCCTCACCCTCTGCAGCTGATTTCAGAAAAATGGTCTTTGTCGTCAGAAGTAAGATTTTAAAATCCAAAAAAAACGAATAATGAGTAATATAAAACAAGTCGTAGTATGTCCTGTCGCGGATATACGTTGAATATCTTCCGTAAACATGGGAAAGACTTGTAAGTCCTGCCTTTACTGCAAAACGGTAGTCATAATTTTCTATTTCAGCTTCAAATTGTTTAACAAACACCGGTCTTTCCGGCCTTGGCCCCACAATGCTCATATCACCTTTCAACACGTTCACCAGCTGCGGAAGCTCATCCATCCGGCACATACGCAAAATCTTCCCGACAGGCGTAATACGGGGGTCGTCTTTTTCGGAAAATTTCGGGCCGCACAATTTCTCGGCGTCCGGTATCATTGTACGAAACTTGTATATTTCAAATTCCTTTTTGTTTTTCGTCAGTCTGACTTGCTTATAAAAAACAGGTCCGGGTGATGTGATTTTAATGGCTGCCGAGATAAATGCCATGGGAATACTTGCAAAAATCAGTCCAATTGACGCAATAATAACATCCATTGTCCTTTTAACCGCCAACTCAATATAAGACAAATTCTTTCTGTGCATATGCAGTGTCAACACATCATATAAGCGGACATAATGGGCGCTTGATTTTCCGACATCAATTATTTTAGGCACAATAAACAAGTCTTTATTCAGCTCCGTCGCCTTATTCACCGCCAAACGATATTGAAATTCAGACAATCCGTCTAAAATGCAAACCGCATTATAACGCGGAAACTGCTCTTCCACAAAATGCTGAAACGCCTCCGTATCCAAATCATCCATTCTTTCATACCATGAATCATAATCTTTCAGCACACCGTATTTGATTCTTTTCATTCTGGCGAAATTTTCCGGCGCTGAATCAATAATCAATAATTTTGGCTTCCGATAGCGTTTTTGGTTGCTGAATATGCGGTTAAGCAAAAAATCCGCAACAAATATGCCGAAAAATTTAGCTGCCGCTATAATTGCATCGGCAATTAATTTGATTTGCGATGCAAAGAATATCAAATTTATAATACTGACAATTGCAAATGTGTATATACATGAAAGCGCTGTTATCACACATTTCTCATATACATTGGTAGAGGTTATTGTATATTTTTCAAGCAAATACATAAATACAACAGTTATAATGCCGTCAAGTATATAAAGCATTGTCATATTGCGCATACCGATCGGTCCGGTTTCCGGTAAAATATAATCAGCTGCCGCCAAAACAACAAAAACTATCAAAAGGTCGAGAAAAAACTCATACCGATGTTCTTTTAAAAAATTGCGCACTTTTCGTTCCTTTGACATATGAATTCTTCTTTCTTTAGAATAAATGTAGTTTTACAGCTTAAACAAAATTTTTTCTAAAATTATACGCCAAATTTTAGATACTGTAATAATATACGGCCGCATATAAGATAATCCCTTGTAAAATATGTTATCCATTCCCCAGTCCGGCAACGCTTCCGCCAAATCTGCGGAAACGCGGTTGTTAGCTTTAAACTTTTCCAATGCGGACAGACTTTTCCCCGTAAGAGAAGTTTCGTTTCGGCAATAGTGATACAGTGTCTTATTTACAAAATCGTATCTTTTAACTTTTTTGAAAAGCTTTATACAGAAATTCAGATCCTCGGCTGTTTTCAGCTGTGTATCAAATTTCAGACCGTCCAGAAGCTGTGTACGAATTAATTTCATACATACATGGTTCATATTAATACCGGTCATCATTTTGATATACACTTGTTTTAAGGACTTATCGCATAGTGAAACGTCTTTTGAAAACGCGCCTTTCGGCAAGAACTGTTTACCGTTCGGAAAATCATAAATAAAGCGGCATTGTACAACATCGCTTGCGTTCTTCTCCGCTTTTTCCGCCATAAGAGCAAGCATATCATGTTCCCAATAATCATCCGCATCCAAAAATGCCGCATACTTAGAGGAAAGTCGTGACAGAGCAACATTTCTTGCAACCGCAACGCCGCCATTTACCTCAAGTTTTATATGTACAAACCGCTCATCAGCAGAACAATATTCTTTAATTATATCAGCGCTTCCGTCAGAAGACGCATCGTCGATAATAATGGCCTGCCAATCTGTAAATGTCTGCATTTTTACACTGTCCAAGCATTTTTTTAGATATTTTTCAGCATTATACACCGGTATTATAATTTGTACCTTAGGGTTATTCATGTTAAACTCCTGTTAAATAATATATAAATCAGTTCGCGCCGTCAACCCTTTTTTTATGTATTACAGCATAGGCTTTAACGATCTAATCATTGATTGTTTTTTTGACTAACAATCTTTACCGTTTTATTATAGCATATTCGCAGCAAAATTTCAATAGTTAATTTCAAAATATATAATCCGCTTTTGTATAAAAAATCAATAATTTTCCAATACAAAGAAAGAATTCCTTGACATATCGGAAATTTTATGATATATTATAATTAAGACATGACTTGAAAACCCTTCCCCGAAAAATATCATTTTTGCGTTGATGATGCAAGAAACGATGACTGCGCCTTGAGCAGAGCCGGTTTTTCGATTCTTAATAGCATCACAGCCCTTTTCGGCGGAGAAATATTTGTAAAAAGCCGGCTTGGAGAAGAAACAAAATTCAAAATTATTTTAAAGATTAAATCAAACCGCAATTTCAGCCGAATATTTTGCAAAGTCATTTCCTGACACAGCGCTGACAAAAGTAACCGCCGTAACTGTGATTTTTTGCGGGAGAGTCATATTTAGATTAAATAAGTTTTTATTATAAATGTAAACTATTTGCGAATTTTTTTCAAAAAAACTTGCAATCTTCGAATAGATGTAATATACTATAGTAGAAGCTGTTCAAACAAGATATTACACGATTCATATATAGCGAACAGCTTTCGACTTAAAATATTAAATGAAGGCTGATAGCAAATGAACATTACTGAAAAGGCACCAATAAGCGGACATACCGGAAGCAACAGAAAAATGTACATAATTGCCGCGTTGATAATTTTGGCCGCGGGTGCTGCCGCCGCCGCTCCGCATTTTGCAAAAAAGACGGACAACAGCGGTATAACGGCGCTGTCCGCTCCCCTTTCGGACAAGCATATAAAGACCAAGCTTGATCTTATGTCGGGAATTATAAAATCGGCAACCGAAGTTTCGTTTGTTCGTGTGAACGCATCCGATATAACTATAATACTTGATGAAAACAGTTACGGCGAAGCGGTCGTGACGGCTGATTACGTATCGCTGTTCGGGGATGAAAAGGAGCTTGTATGGTTTTCCGAAAACGACACTGTAGCGGAGTGTGAGAATGGCGTGATAAAGGCGCACTCTCCCGGAACTATCGAAATATACGCAAAAACCGATGACGGTACGGAATCCGATTATTGCAGCGTCACCGTTATCCGCAAACCCACCGGCATATGGCTTGATGACACAAGTATCACTCTTTCGGGAACCGAAAGCACGAAGCAGTTAAACGCGCGTATTCTGCCGGATGACGCGACAGGAACGATAACATGGTCATCCGCTGATGAAGAAGTCGCGGTCGTTGACGGTTTCGGCATCGTTACAGCCAAAGGCAGAGGAATGACAGAAATTACTGCCGTCACAGATGGAGGCTTTTCGGCAAGTTGCTATGTTACCGTTACATCAGCAGCGCCGGATATCGGCAGTATTAAAATCTCTACAGTACCTATAGCGGCTCTGCGTCCTGAAAGCACTTTTAAATTTAAAGCGAGTGTCGAGCAAAGCTCGCCGGATACAAGCGTAAAATGGACATCCTCGAATGAGAACGTGGCTGTTATAGCCGATGACGGAACAGTCACAGCTAAATCGGACGGCATTACAAGAATAACCGCAGAGTCATCCACCGGTAAAACAGATACATATATGCTTACGGTAAGCTCGGAGGAGCAGAATATATACACCTACGGCAATATCGCCGCCGCAAAGCCGGATGAGAACTATAAACCCAATTCTCAAATAACCCAACGGCACTCAAACGGCATAACCTACGGCAGCTCGTATGGTACTTCCCTTGCTCTGGACGGCAGCCGAGGCAATTACGGCGATTCGGTAAACACGACATCCGGCGAGGTTGTGTATGTTTCTTATTCATACACGCTTGACAGCATGGTATCGCTTCATATGGGATTGTCGCCAAAACCGAAATACAATTCATCCACTGCGTCAGAGGAGCTTGTGCGTCAGCATATCGACCCCAACTGTTTCTCGTCGGGCGCGTATAAGTATCAGTTCCTTGACCTAAGCTCGTCAAACGGACTGTCGGCGGACGTTTTAAACAACTATCTTGCAGATAAGGGTACTCTTGCCGGACATGGGGATGCGTATATATCTGCGGCTAATGCCTACGGGATAAGCGAGATATATCTTGTGGCGCACAGCTGCCTTGAAACAGGCAACGGCACTTCACGGCTTGCTTCCGGAGTAGAGTATAACGGCGTAACGGTATATAATATGTACGGAATAGGCGCAGTTGACGGCAACGCAGTCCAAGGCGGAGCGAAAAAGGCTTATGAAATGGGCTGGACAACGCCTGAAAAAGCCATCTACGGCGGCGCGAAATGGATAAGCGAGCAGTATGTGAACAACTCTGTTTACCGGCAGAATACGCTGTATAAGATGAAATGGAATCCCGATAATCCCGGTATGCATGAATATGCAACAAGTATAAATTGGGCAGTCAGTCAGGCATCGACAATAAAGCGATTCTTTGACAGCTTCCCGAACGCAAAGCTTAGGTTTGAAGTTCCGGTATACAGCGGTCAGCAGGCCCCGTCGTCTTTTTGATAAAATAATGACTTAAATGAAAGAAAGGAAGGATAAATATGGAACCCGGCAACAACAAAATAGAGCCGTTTCCGACATTTACAGAGGAACGCAAAATACCTGAGGACATTGGCGACTGCATCAGGCGTGCAAGGCTTGACGCGAATATGAGCATAGATGAGCTTGCCAAAGCCTCAATGATCTCTCCGGCACAGCTTAAGAGATACGAATCAAGCGAGCTTTACGGCCCGCCATGCGATGTGCTTTCGCGCATATTACAAGTCCTCGGCAAGACTACTTTTGATGTATTCGGTCTTGAGGATTCATACGAAAACGAAGCGGATTTTGATCAGCTTGCAAACGATCCCACAATACAGAGTATGCATCTTTTAAGAGATGTGGCCTCTGCCCTGTCAGGACTCCGCGACGAGGAAAATAAGAAGCGTAAAAAATAACGTCAAAGCGACGGGAAATATTATCCCGCTGTTCGCGGCTTAAACACCTGATTAGGCACCCGCGTACAAGCGGCGATAACAAATTAGACCTGACGGCGGTCTGACTGTAATTTGAATATTTCAGAATCGAGTAGGGCGATTAATTTCGCTCTACTCGATTATTTATTACATAAAAACCGTCAGTTGTTCTCCCAAGCATCAATACATTTTTTCAGAAGCGAAGCTAATTCGCTTTTCTCTGTGTCTGAAAGAAAGTATAAAATATCTTCATTTTCCGCACGTTCTCTGAAATCGTGATGCAGTAAATGTCCGCATTTGAGCATTAACATAACTGTTCTGTCCTTGATATTAACATCCTTCCCTTCGTTGTGCCGGATCTCTCCGGTCTCTTGCCCGAAATAAGCCTTACCTCGCCGGCAATGCAAATTATCAGCCGGACAATGTCTCCCACAGCAGGGGCATACATTTTCAAAATGCTGTTTCATACAATGTTCCTCCTAAGAATTTTTTTAACTGTTTAGAGAGCTGCCATAACCTGAAAACACGTAAATCAATGATCCGGATTTACGCACTTAGCCGCTCGACTAAATATATTATCACAATGTTGTTTAACCCTTTTAACCGAATTTACCGCAAATTTATCAAAGAATCAACCCCATAAAAATTGATTGTTTTGCAATAATTCTCTGCATAAAGGTTTATTCCAGCAAAGCAATTTCTTTTTTGTAAATCCGCTTCATAAGAACAGACGCAATAATTGCCGAAATAAATTCGGCTATCGGGAAAGTAAGCCATACTGTCCATGCGCAGTCAAATGATTTCACAGCCAGAATTGAGAATCCCCAAGCAACAGGAAGAACAAATACAAGCTGGCGGCATATCGATATTACAAGAGATTCAATGCCGGCATTCAAAGCCTGAAAAAGGCCCTGAAAAGTTATATTCAAGCCGGCAAACACAAAGCTTAATGAAATAATCCTCATAGCGCTTATACAAAGCTGCTGTGTCATTCCGGACAAGCCGAATATTTTCACGAGAGGATATGCCAAACATTCTATAAGAATCATTCCTAAAACCATGATGACGGTCGTATATAAAATGCCGTATTTAACCCCGTCTTTAACTCTTTTCTTACTCCCCATTCCATGATTAAAAGAAACTACAGGCGTTATAGCATCACGCAGCCCGAATGCCGCAAACAGTATAAACTGCTGTATTTTATAATACAAGCCGTAAGCTGTAACCATGGCCTCATCAACTCTTACAAGAATGATATTGAAGCCGTATGTCATAACCGACATTACCGCCTGTGCTATTATTGCCGGTAATCCGATAGTATATATTTGTTTTATTATTTTGCCGGAAGGTTTTAAATATTTGACATTATTTTCTATTGCTGTGTTAAATTTCAAATGAAATACAAACGCAAGAACGGCAGATGCGATTTGACCTATAACGGTAGCATATGCGGCGCCGTTTACGCCCAATTCCGGAAATCCCAAAAGACCGTAAATCAAAATTGGATCAAGTATTATGTTTATTACCGCACCGGTAATCATAGCCGCTGTAGAATAAACGGAAAGTCCCGTTCCCTGAAGCAGCTTTTCAAATACCGCAAAGAATACATTCCCCAAGGATAGTATACAGCATATCCTAAGATAACTAACCGCCATATCAAAAATAACGGGGTTAGTGGTTTGTGTTGATATATATGCACGTACTCCAAACAAACCGAACAACAGAAATGCAGCGAATATAACGATCCCCAAAAATATGGAATTGCCGCATACATACGCCGCTTTTTTGAAGTCCTTCATACCAAGACTTCTTGACAGCAGAGCATTTGCACCGACGCCTGTGCCTATTCCAATCGCTATCATAAGTACCTGAACCGGGAATGCGAGTGTAAGCGCATTCAGCGCCGCCTCCCCGTTTTCACTCATATTGGAAACAAATGCACTGTCTACAATGTTGTAAAGCGCCTGCAGAACCATTGAACATATCATCGGGATTCCCAAAGTGAGAATAAGAGTTCCCACCGGCTGCGTTCTCATTCTGTCGATTGATTTTTGTTTTTCCATTTTGTCCTCCTAAAATACAATAATTGAAGTCTTTTTCAGGGAAGCTGTCACAACCTAATCAAAAAAAGAGAAAACGTAAATCCGAATAATCCGGACTTACGTTTTCACTGCTCGATTACTATAATTATACCATTTTCTTTTAAATAATGCAAGCATTTTTTCTTGAAATTTTATTCAAAGATATTTGATTTCAACCGGCGTTTCATGGTTATATTTCCTCTTAGAATCCCCGCATACACTTTCTCTTCTTCAGCTCAAAATTTACCTATAATTTAAGCAGTCTGTCCGGATATAGCGGATGTATTTGATACGACCGGATAAGAGATCCGTTTCAATCATTTCCCAAGCATCCGCAAACAGAGATGCTTCGCTTTTGAAAATTCCGGCAGCTTAAAAAATACAAGCAGCAAAATCAGGTTCGGTTCGATTATACAAACAAGCATTTTTGCGATAAAAGAGCCTATATTATCTCCGGGGATAAACGCGCAGGTCTTGTACGCAGCAAAAACACAAACACACGTAACAACAGCGTATGTCAGCATCCTTAAAAGATATTTTTTTATAGAACGTTTAAAATATATTTTAAACAAAACTACCGCTGTCCAGAACAGGTTTATGGAAAGCATTGTTACAATAGTTGCAAGAAGGACACCGGCTACGCCGAATTTCCGAACAAAAAGCAGATTCAGGATAAGATTTGCACCGGCTTCAATCGCGGGTCTGAACTTATCGGACCACCATATACCGGCAGCCTTTCTGTACACATAGCAGGTGTCGCCGGTTTCCAAGATGAAAAAATACATACACAGCAGGATAACAATGTCCATCCCGAACATATAATCTGTGCCTAACCAAAGCTTAATAAAAGGCTGATATAAGCAGAAAAGGCATACTGTACAAAAACAAGCCAGCCACTCATATATGAAAAAGAGCGTCATAAAATCATTATAGTTTTTTTCAACGGATTCGGCGACGATTGAATTTCCGACACCCGCTGTAATACTTATAGAAATTATTGTTAAGAAACCCATAACGGTAGTGAGAATAAAATAATAATTTTCATACTTTCCAAGAATGGCAAGACCAAGGAAAGAAGAAATAACAATACTGTCGAATGAATTTCTGAGCGTTGAGCAAAGCTTATAGATAAACAGTCCGGCAACTCTTTTACATATGGAAACAATTTCATTACGCTCCAGTTTCCCTGCGGCAATATACTGCGGACAGATTTTCTTCGATTCATAATGTATGACAATGTTTCGCAGGATCGTGAATAGCGGGAGCACAGCGGCATAGAGATAGTAGTTTTTAAACACCAGCAAAAGAACCAGTTGGACAAGACTCGTCGATATCTGAATGACCATCCCGACCGTATTGCACACGGAAAGCCGCTGCATAGCGGAAAGAATCGAGTTTTTATAAGCAAACATCATATAACTGACAACCGTATTGACGAGATTAATAAGATAAAGAAGTACAACATTTACATTTGCGGGATATCCGCCCGAAATCAGATTCTTTAAAAACGGCAAGACACACAGACCCGCCGCAAAGACAAAAAGTCCAATGACCCTATATATATTTTTATACAGGTTTAATATGGCACACACTTTCTTTGTATTATGGGAGTTGAGAGGCTCATACATACTGAATACCATAGCCTCGCCGAATCCAAGCTCCGCTAAACTCAGAACCTGCAGAATTGATGAAAACAAGCTGTTAAGTCCGAGATAAGTCGCACCGAAAATATGTATAATGCAAGTTCTCGTCAAAAACGGCAGAAGCATAGAAATAAGCTTTCCGCCAAAACCTGTGATGATGTTTTTTTTAGCATAATCTGTTCTGTTCGGCATTTTCCTACCTCGAATCATTTTTTAGCAGCCGTCTTATTGCATTTTTTACATAATGTCCCAATTTCCAATAGGTCTT
>CAZCZR010000001.1:91757-92887 GCA_964503455.1 uncultured Lachnospiraceae bacterium
CAAATAATACCCCGCCATATCAAAGAATGTCAGAAATTCTCCATGAATAAGCACCTTGCAGAAGCATTTAACGATGTCGGATTTCTTTCCAAACAATGCATCGCCTGCATAGAAAAGTCTGTACCTTACATACATATTCTTTGTTAAAAAATCTTCTCTCTTACGGTCGATTAATCCTATTTTCGGCAAGATTTCTTCTTTATAATCATGAAGCGTTTGTTTCGGCTGCCATGAGTTATATATGTTAAATATAATAGATTTTACAGCGTATTCATAAAAGGATCTGCGGCAACACTTCCATCTGCCGCATTTTTGCAATTCAGCTTTGACTGCCATACAAGCTTCGCCGCAGCACATAGGATCCTTATTCCTTTTTGCGGAGATCTGACCAATCCAATGAAAACGATAATGAACATAGCTTTTGCTTAAATAAACAATACTGTCAGCCTTTGCCATAAGCGTAAGTCCGTAAAATACATCATTGGAGTTTTTCAGGTTTTGAAACTCTATTCCATGAATCAGAATAAATTCCCTATTCGCTATTTTATTATAGGGCGCTTCGGTTGTAATTTGAAAAATGCCATCCACACTTTCCGCGCTAAAAACCTCGCCATGTTTCAAATCAAAACGGTTAGGTTCGATAGTTTCTTCCCCTGACTGCATATCATGACGCATTACGGGAGAGATAGCAACATCCGCGTTGCTGTGTTCAAGCATCTGCACAGCATCCGCAAAATAGTCTTTTTCAAAATAATCATCCGCATCCAGAAAAACAATGTATTTTCCGCGTGCCAAATAGAGTCCTCGGTTTCTGGTACGAGCGGCACCCATGTTTTCATCGTTTCTCAGGGCAATTACCCTTGAATCTCTTGCCGCATACTCCATTAAAATCTCAGCGGATCCGTCTGTTGAACCATCGTCTATTGTGATCAGTTCAAAATTTCGGAATGTCTGCCCCAAAACAGAATCAAGACAAGGGGAAAGATATTTGTTCGGATTGTAAACAGGCATGACTATCGAGAGAAGCGGCACTATTTCATTTTTAAACGCCCCATTATGAACTGCCGATGAACTTGGCATTTGTTTTCATCTCCATGTATCCATTGTATTTACAGTATATCACACACAGC
>CAZCZR010000002.1:0-2102 GCA_964503455.1 uncultured Lachnospiraceae bacterium
ATCCGTCGGGGGCGATAACCCCCATCACAGGAATATGGATGAAAACGCAATTCCGTTGTTTAATATAATGCCCATTTTAAAACCTTATGCAGCTGCGGTTTATCCCCCGCAGCTGTATAATTTTTTTGTATTATCTCAAAATAATTCCGTACCCGCTCATATCCTCTGTTTTAAGAATAAGCTTCCCGGCGGTTAGGGTTATATCCGGCGCGGCGGCGGAAAACGCGGCGCGGATTTTTGCGCCCTCGGGTACGTCAAGCTCTATCTTCTCCGGCGCGTCCTCAAAGGCGTGTACCGTTATAAGCGTGCCGTCCTCTCCTGTGCGCACGGATGCCTGCCATCCCTTCGGATGACGGTCGCTTATGCCCTTGCGGGATATAAGCCTGCTCTTTCCGTTTTTGATGATAGGCGCCGCCGCCTTGTAAAAGGCGATCCCGCGCTTGATTGTATCCCACTGCTGTTCGCTAAGCTCCGTCACATCTCCGCTCAAGCACATTCTGCCGAGAAAGGCTGCCGCTATGGAATAGGCTATGCGCTTTTGAGAATCGTCTTTCCGTATAACGCACCATATCTGCGCCTGGCGCGGCAGTATCAGCCGCTGCAGCTCCGCCGCTATTATCGGTATTTCCACGCACTCATGCGCGTCCGAGAAAGACGCCATGGAGGAGCGCGCCATGAATCCCGGCTCCAGACGGTTCCCGCCGGAGGCGCAGTTTTCTATGACAAGCTCCGGTATTCTCTGTCTAAGCTCCTCAAAAAAATCCACAGTCGCAGCCATATTCAGCCTTAGTCCCTCGCCGAGCGAGTCCTTGCTGTCACAGCCTATGCCTATGGTGTCGTTGTAATCTATCTTTATATATCCGAATCCGTTATCACGCAAAAAATCAATCACATGAGTTCTTAGATAATCTCTCACCCACGGGTCGCGCATATCCCAGAAACGCCGCGTCATGGTAGTAAGCGTTATGCCGTCGCGCCTTAAAAGGTGGGCGGTTTCATTGTAAGCCTCCGCCGCAGCGCCGACATTCTCCGGCTCGAACCATATCCCCGGAAGCATACCCGCCGAACGTATTCTGTCCGCCGCAGCCTTGATCCCGTCGGGGAACAGCGTCGCCGAGGGAACATAGTCGCCCATGCTTATATCCCATCTTACGCCGTCCTCCCTGAACCAGCCGCAGTCAATCACAAAATACTCTATCCCTTTGCCCGCCAAAGCGTTCAGCATAGAATTTATCTTCTCTTGAGAGGGATTTCCCCAGGTGGTGCAGTACTCGTTGAAAATAACCGGCAGGCTTTCCTCGCTTTCAGGCACATCGAGGGCGTCCCTTTGAACGTCCAAAAGCCTGTCGCACACCTCGTCAAGGCCGCCTTTGCATACCGTGATATACGCCTTGTTTGTGGTCATGCTCTCCCCCGGAGCAAGCGTTTTTGTCCAGTGTCCGAGCTCCCTGTCGGCTATGCCGCCCGATAAATATATGCCGTCGTCCCTGCGCGCGATCTCCATCTGCCACGAGGACTGACATTCCATAGATACTCCCCATATGACGCCGTTTTCCCTGTCCTCGACTGCCATAAACGGGAAATAATCCTTTACCGGCATTGAGCCGATCTGCCCGAAACGAACGCTTTTCGTGTTGGCGTAGCACCACGATTCCTCAAGCAGGTAGTCCTCTATCGGTTCGCTTACAAAACGCGCCTCTCTGCTCCATTTGCTCCTTGCGCGGTGAAGTATATAATTTCCCGCTCCCGCGCCGTTGACATACGGCGATATGCCGTAAAGGCAAAAGGTCGAAAGCATTTCAAGCGTGACCGCCCTGTCCGAACGGTTGATAAGCTCGGTATATGCCGTGATATATCTGCCGCCGCCGTACTCGTTCACGTATACGGCTTCTATGCCGTCGGGCGTTTTGAGATAGGTCTTTACGGTGAATCCGCCGTTTTCCTCAATACGCTCCATTCTCTCAAAGCCGAAGCGGTACGAGGTCTCCGCCTCCGTCATCGAGCTGCCGCCCATATATCCCGACGCGTAATTGTCGCCGAGGATTTTGCATTGTATCAGAGGCTTGTCCCCCTGCTCCTTATGCCTGCCGAAGGGCCGTCCC
>CAZCZR010000002.1:2202-59829 GCA_964503455.1 uncultured Lachnospiraceae bacterium
CCTCCATTGAAATCAGCTCCTTTTAAAAGCTTCTATATCGTAATCACCGAGATATTCCCTCGTGTTTTCAAGCATTTCAATAAACAGCGCCCTCGCTTCTTTTACAGAAACCGTTACAAGCGGGTCGTTTACAAAGGCTTCAAACGCCATATTGAGATCTTTTTTTGCGGCGGCTTCCGCCACAAGCTCCTGCTCGCCGGATATTCTCGCTATCAGCGGATATATCGGCGCGGGGATCTCTCCGGCGAATACCGGCGAGAGCGAATCCGCTCTGAACACGGCGTTCGTTTCAACGACAGCGTCCTTGGGAAGATTCGGTATCTGTCCCATATTCGGGATATTCACATTCGTCACCAGATCGCAAAGTCCCAGCAAGGCGCGTATCTGATTTACGCCCTCCTCGCCCGTTTCGCGTATGCTGACGCTCTTTTCTCCGCTTACAAGCGCTTCGCTTTCGGCAAGGCGCTCCTTGAGCTGCTGCTTTCTCCATGATACCTTGGTCAGCCCGAAGTGGTACGACTCGACTGTTTCGGGATCCTTCAAATACCATGCCCCCTCGCAGAACTCCGCCAGATGCCTATCCCCCGCCGCGGCAATATAGCCGTAACGGTCAAACAGATCCATTTTTACCATTTCCTCGCTTGCAAACGAGTTATTCATCCAGTTGTTGTCGCTCTTGATCCCGTAGCCGGTGTCCTTGTATTTGGCGACAAAATCCCTGTAAACGGGGAATATATCTATATTTTTATACTTTGCCGAGGTGAGCCATGTGAAGTGGTTCACACCTACGACATTGACCTTTATATCGCTTCTGCGGATTCTGCCGGTGTTTTTCATCTCGTCAAGCACGTGCGCAAGAAGCTTCTGTGTTCCGAACACCTCATGGCAGCAGCCGAACGCCTTTATCCGGGGGAATGATTTGTAAAGCGATCTGACGCACACCGTCATGGGGTTGGTGTAGTTTATGACCCACGCGTTCGGGCAGTTTTTCTTTATGCCCGCCGCAAATTCCTCGAACATAGGTATCGTGCGCAGCGCTCTTACTATGCCGCCCGGCCCCGATGTGTCGCCGACGGACTGATATATCCCGTACTTTTCCGGCGTATGCACGTCCGATTCCATTTCGTCAAACGTACCCGGCAGTATGGATATTATAACAAAATCCGCGCCCTCAAGCGCATCGTCCAACGTGTCCGCCGTTTCATAGCTCCACTTGGATTTCGCGCCCTCAAGCGTGTTGTACTTGGCGCCTATAACGGCGTTTTTCTCGGCGGCTTCCTTGTCTATGTCATAAAGGCGCACCGTTCCGCTTATATCCTCCGCCGCGGACAGATCGGACATAAGTCCCCACGCCCATCCGCGCGAGCCGCCGCCTATATACGCTATCTTCAGATCCTCTACCTTGTTTCCCTTGTAAATCATTGCTCCCGCGCCTCCTGTGTAATGCTTATTACCGTGTCGTATATCTTATCAAGCGCATCGGGCATTGCCAGCTCCTTCACGTTTACCGACATTCCCGTAAGCACCGCCTTGTCGTTTATAACAGACACTATCGTGTCGTACAGCTTATCCGCCGAAAGCTCCGGCTCCGTAATAACGCGTGCCGCGCCCTTTGCCTCGAACTCGCGCGCGTTTTGCTCCTGATGATTCCTTACGACATTGGGTGACGGTATAAGCACCGACGGTTTTCCGAGAGCGGCTATCTCGCTTACGGTGATAGCTCCCGCGCGCGCAACCACCAGATCGGCAGCCGCCATTACCGTATGCATATTGCTGATGTACGGCGTTATGATGATGTTGTCCGACAGAGGTATGCTCTCATCGGTTATGCGTTTCATTACTTTATCGTAGTTTCTGTCGCCGGTGCCGAATATTATCTCAAAGCTGCCGTCGGAAACCGCCTTTGGAAGCATTTCTACAACGGTATCGTTTATCTTATCCGCGCCAAGACTTCCTCCGAAAATCAGCACCATGGGCTTTTCAAGCTTCATCTCCGCTCTTGCGCTCTCGCGGTCGGCTGTAAGTATCTCCGGACGTATGGGATTTCCCGTCACAATGCACTTATCCGGCATGGACATATGCTTTAGGGTATCTTCAAAGCTTACAAGCACCTTGGTGACGTACTTCTCGCTGCCCTTTACCGTAAGTCCCGGATAGACGTTCTGCTCATGGATGACCGACGGGATATGCAGCTTGCCCGCCGCCATAGTCACCGGCCCGCTCACGTATCCGCCGGTGCATACAACGCAGTCGGGTTTAAATTCGGCGAGTATCTCGCGGCAGCGCTTCTGCGCCGCGAAAAGCTTTTTCATCACGGAAATATTCTTTATCATATTCCTGCGGTCAAAGCCCTGTATGTCTATATACTCTATCGGATACCCCGCCGCCGGAACAAGCTTCTTTTCCAAGCCGCGCTTCGTTCCGATAAACAGCGCATCAAATTCGGGGTCGCGCGCTTTTATATGATCGGCTATGGACAGCGCGGGGTTTATATGCCCTCCGGTGCCTCCGCCGGCAAACAGTATTTTCATAATGATGTCCTTCCTTTCGTTTACTCCGCCCTGCTGTATTTTGAAATGCTCAGCATGACGCCCATCTCAAGCATCAGCATAAGTATAGCCGTTCCTCCGTAGCTGAAAAACGGCAGCGCTACGCCCGTATTCGGTACGGTGGATGTAGCCACGGCGATATTCAGTATCGCCTGTATTGCCACCTGCGCCGTTATTCCCACCGCCGTAAGGCAGGAAAACTTATCCGGCGCGTTAAGCGCTATCTTCACGCCTCTGAAAATCAGAAGCACAAACAATCCTATAACAATTATAGCGCCGACAAGTCCCAGCTCCTCGCATATTACAGCGTATATAAAGTCGTTGTACGGCTCCGGCAGGTACTTGAACTTCTGCACACTCTGACCGAGTCCCAGACCGAATATCCCTCCGGAGCCTATCGCGTACAGACCCTGTATAAGCTGATAGCTGCTGTTTTGCGTGTCGTGGAACGGATCTATAAAGCTTGCTATTCTCGCCCAGCGCACGGGGTCAAACTTGTAAACCGCAAGCACTCCTATGACGGCTATCGCTATCGCCGGCAGTATCAGCGGCTTTATTTTAAGTCCCGCCGCGATCATTACCGTCAGCGCTATGCCGCATATAACGATCGTTCCGCTCAGGTGCGTTTCAAGCAAAAGCAACAGCGCCGTCACGCCTATAAGGAGAAAAAACGGAACCGTACCCTTGGCGGTATGAAGATCGAATTTCCCCTCCTCTATAAGCAATGCGAAAAACATCGCTATAGCGGGTTTCATAAGCTCGGACGGCTGAAACTGTATAAACGGCAGATTCAGCCATCGCCGCGATCCGTTCAGCTCCTTGCCCGTCACGGGCAGAAGCACCATCACAAGCATTATCAGGCACGCCACAAACAGCGCCGGCACATACTTTTTATATTTTCTGTAATCAAGCCGCGAAATAATTATCATCCCTATAAAGCCGACTATCTCAAACGCCAGCTGCTTTGAAAAGAAATGATACGGGTTGTTGAATTTTGACGCTCCCGCCGGCGCGGACGCGGACAGAAGCATTACCAGTCCCGCTGCAAGCAGCAGCACCACAAGGAACAAAAACACATAATCAATATCCCCGACAGTTCTCAGGATCATACTGTTTTTTAAGCGCTCGCGCTTTTCGTTTTCGTCAGCCGCGCGCTTTGCCGCGCGTTCGTTCATGCGCTTTCTGCGCAGCTCCGCTTCGGATTCGGCGTTTTGGTTTTTTAATTTTTTTCTGCTCAAACGATCCACTTCCTTAAAGTTATAAAGACGTCTGTATCAGCATTTCCGCCACGGCAAGCGCCGCGCATAATACAAATGTCACCGCCGTAAAGGTCATTACTATCTTCTTCTCGCTCCAGCCGCACATCTCGAAATGATGATGTATCGGGGACATTTTAAACACCCTTTTGCCCGTAAGCTTGAAAGACGTTACCTGTATTATTACCGAAAGCGTTTCGGCAAAGTATACAAATCCCGCTATAATAAGATACAGCGGCATCCTCATGCCTATCGCTACGACCGCCATAGCTCCGCCGAGAAACAGCGAGCCGGTATCGCCCATAAATACCTTGGCGGGATATTTGTTGTATATCAAAAATCCCAGCAGACCTCCGGCTATCGCCGAGGCGAAATTCAGGGCGCCGCTTTCTCCGAGAGTAAACGCCGTAAAAGCGAAATACAGCGACACTACCACCGTCACGCTTGCCGCCAGTCCGTCCAGTCCGTCGGTGAGATTTACCGCGTTCACCGTGCCGACCACCACGAACATCGCGAATATCACATACAGCCACACCGGCATGACAAAGCTTATCCGTGTAAACGGTATTGCCACGCTTGTGTCAAGCTGACCCATTTTGTCCAGTGCGAATATGTACGCCGCCGAAAGTATCACCTGCAAAAGCAGCTTCTGTATCGACGTAAGTCCCAGATTTCTTTTCTTTACCACCTTGATAAAGTCGTCTATAAAGCCTATCGCCCCGAAGCCGAGAGCCGCCGCCGTCATAAGCGCGCCCTTCATAAGCACAGCGTCGGCATTGCCCTTAACCGCAGCTATGACCGCCGTAGCTATGACCGCCGCAGCCGTGCCGCAGATAAACATGAATCCGCCCATTGTAGGCGTGCCGGCTTTTTTCTGATGCCACCTCGGCCCCTCCTCGCGGATTTCCTGACCGAACCTCAGCTTGTGCAAAAACGGTATCAGCTTCGGCCCCATAAGCGCCGCAACGGCGAACGACAGCGCAAGCGGCAGCAGCGACAATGCGGTCATCTTCCATACATTCTCCATTTATCTGCTCTCCTTTACTGCGTTGTATATCTTTTCAAATCCCATTGCGCGCGACGCTTTTATAAGCACGGCGTCGCCCTCTTTTACAAGTCCGCGGCAAAAATCGGCGGCGGCGTCTGCACCGTCAAAGGCGTGTGTTTCTTTTAAACCAAGCTCCCCCGCGCGCTTTGATATCCGCGCCGCGTTCTCGCCCGCCGTGACGAGTATATCCGCGCCGCTTTCATAGACGCTTTGTCCAAGCTCCGTATGGGCATTCGGCGCATAATCGCCCATTTCAAGTATATCGCCCAAAACGGCGATCCTGCGCTTTGCGGGAGCAGAGGCAAGCACCTTAAGCGCCGCTCTTACCGAGTCGGGGGAAGCGTTGTAGCAGTCGTTTATGACCGTGGCTCCGCCCATATCCTCGACCGACATCCTCATCGCCGTAAGCGAGAAATTCTCTATGCCCCTTGCAATATCCTCCGCGCCGACGCCCGTTTCCATGCCGGCGCATACCGCCGCAAGAGCATTGTACACATTATGCTCTCCCGCAACATTTACTTTTATCTCAATATTGCCCGCAGGCGTTACGGCGGTGAAATCCGTGCCGCCAATGCCGCGGCTTCTTATATTCTCCGCGCGCACATCGCAGGCGGGATTGTGTATTCCGTAGCTTATGAGGCGATAGCGCCCGTCCTTTATATCGCTGACCGTTTTAAGATATTCGTCATCGCCGTTTACTATAAGCGCCCCGCCCTCCGGCAGTCCCGACACTATCTCCATTTTCGCACGAAATATGCCCTCGCGCGAGCCGAGGTTCTCTATATGCGACATACCGATATTGGTTATGACGGCCGCGTCCGGCTTTACAATGCCCGTAAGCTTTTCTATCTCGCCGAAATGACTCATCCCCAGCTCTATAACCGCCATATCGTGTTCCTTTTCAATGGAAAGCACCGTTATGGGAACGCCTATCTCGTTGTTGAAATTCCCCTGTGTTTTAAGCACGCTGTACCTTTCGCCCAGAACGCCGGCTATCATATCCTTTGTCGTGGTCTTGCCCACGCTGCCGGTAACGGCAACGGTCGGGATTTTGTATTTTGCCTTGTAAAGCCTTGCTATATCGCCGAAAGCCTCAAGCGTATCCTTTACGCGTATCACCGCTTTTTGAGGGAAGCTGACGTCCCTGTGGGTTATGACCGCCACGGCTCCCGTATCAAACGCGGAGGCTATAAAATCATGCCCGTCAAGCCGTTCGCCCGCTATCGGCACGAACAGTCCCCCGTCCGACTTGCGCGAATCGGTGGTTATATAATCGATCTCCATGCAGCCGTCTCCCGAAACTATCCTTCCTCCGGTCGCCTCGGCTATTTCATTTATCGTTAATTTCTGCATATATATGTACCCTCTCGGTTTTTGTTAAATTTATGAAAACACGCAAACACAAGAGGCTGTATACCCCTTGTGTTCGCTATGATCGCGGCATTACCGCGTTTTATTCAATATGTCATATACGACAACTCTCTCATCAAAGTCGTGCTTTTCCTTGCCTATTATCTGATATGTTTCCTGACCCTTTCCCGCAAGTATTATAATATCGTCCTTGCGTCCGTGTTCAAGAGCGTAGCGTATCGCCTCGCGGCGGTTGCATATGCGCACATACTCGCCGTCGGTCCGCTTTATGCCTTCCTCTATCATGTCAATGATATGCTCCGGATCCTCGGTGCGCGGATTGTCCGATGTGAGTATGGTAAAATCCGAAAGCCGTCCGGATATTTCGCCCATAACGGCGCGCTTGGTGTTATCTCTGTCGCCTCCGCAGCCGAACAGCGTCACCACCCTGCCCTTCGCAAATTCCTTTACCGCCGTTATAATATTTTCCAGTCCATCCGGCGTATGAGCGTAGTCTATGATGACCGTATAGTCGGTGTCTGTCGGGACTACCTCAACCCTGCCCACAACTCCGGGCGCGTTTTTAAGTCCCTCTGTTATATCCTCGCCGCCGATGCCCATCTCTATCGCGACTCCTATTGCCGACAAAGCGTTATACACGCTGAATTTTCCGGGTATCGGTATTGATATATGGTGCGTCTTTCCTTTATAATCGAGGTCAAACTCCGAGCCGCGCGCGGTTATTTCTATATTATGCGCTCTTACGTCCGCCTCGCCGAGGCCGACTGTCAGAATACTGCATTTCGCGTCCGCCGCTATTTTCCTGCCGCCCTCGTCGTCGGTGTTGATAACGCCCTTGTCGCACATATCAAACAGCTTAGCCTTGGCGGCGAGATAATTTTCCATAGTCTTGTGAAAGTCGAGATGATCCTGCGTTACGTTTGTGAACACCCCCACATCGAAGCTGCAGCCGTATACTCTGTCAAGCTCCAGCGCGTGGCTTGACACCTCCATGACAACGCAGTCTGCGCCGTTTTCATACATTTCCTCAAATAGCTGCTGAAGCTCCGGCGCGTTCGGCGTAGTCGGGGTATTGGATTGTGTGATAAGCACCTTGTCGCCGACTATATTCTGATTTGTGCCTATGACGCCGACGTGCTTTCCCGCGTGCTCAAGTATGCTTTTTACAAGGTAGGTCGTCGTGGTTTTTCCGTTGGTGCCGGTCACGCCCACAAGGTCAAAATGCCTTGAGGGATAGCCGTAGTATCTCGCGGCAAGCTCCGCCAGATACCTTCTTGTGTTGTCGGTGTATATAACAGGCGTCCCGACGTCTATCCTCTTCTCCGCCACAATCACGCCGGCGCCGTTTTCCTCCGCGCTTTTGGCGTATTTGTGTCCGTCCTGCTCAAAGCCCGTTATACATACAAACACTCCGCCCGGAATCACCCGCCTTGAATCGTATGCTATGCCCGGTATATCAAAATCACCGTATGACGCATCCCACTTATCCTCAAATAATTTACTTGCCAGCATCCGAATCACAATCCTTTCAAAACGTAATCAGTCTGTAGAAGCGTGCCTGAACTCAACACCCACGACTGTAGACGGAGCGACCTTCTGCCCCGGCTCAATACTCTGCTTGAACGCGTAAGAGCCGCTTGAATCTATCTGACCTGCTCCCACGATCTCAAAGTTCAGACCCGCATTCGTTATTCTGCTGCGCGCTTCTTCTATCGAGTAACCGGAAACGTCAGGCACCGTTACGGTGATGTCATCTTCCTGTTCCTCTGTATACAGCACTATGCTTGATTTCTCTTTAAGTGTTATTCCCGGCTTCGGCAGCTGTGACACTACCGTATCGCCTTTTCCGTCTATCTTGCAGGCAAAGCCCGATTTTTCAGCCTTGCGCTGCGCTTCCTCCAATGTAAGTCCCCTAAGGTCAGGAACCTCCATAAGCACATCGGGTTCCTCGCCCTCGGTATATTCTCTTTCAACGCCCAGATAATCCAGCGTATCCTCCAGTATCGAGCCTACAAGCGGCGCCGCGAGAGTGCCGCCGTATTTATTGTCCACCTGCGGCTCGTCAAGCATTACAAGGCATATCACCTGCGGATCCTCCGCCGGAGCGAATCCCACAAACGACGCTATTCTCTTGCCCTCGTTTCGGTTTCCCTTTTCGCTTGTGCCTGTCTTGCCGCCGATGCGGTAGCCCTTTATATACGCGTTCTTTGCCGTACCGTCCGGAGCCGATACAACCGTTTCAAGCAGCTCTCTCATCGTGTCGGAGGTCTGCTTTGAAATGACTGTGTTCACTACCTCCGGCTGATAGCTTTTGATTATGCCCGAATCGTTTCTTATTTCCTTTACTATGTGCGGCTTCATAAGGTTTCCGCCGTTTATTACCGCCGATATTGCGGTTATAAGCTGCAGCGGCGTTACCTGAAAGCCTTGACCGAAAGCGCTTGTCGCAAGATCGACGCTTGACATCTTGCCTGTGTAGTAAATGCTCCCCGCCTCGCCCGGAAGCTCTATGCCCGTCTTTCTTGTAAGACCGAACGCCGAGAAATACTCCATGAACTTTTCGGCGCCGAGCTTCAGACCGGTTTCCATAAATACGGGGTTGCACGAATGGCGTATGCCCTCGGCAAAGGTCTGTATTCCGTGACCGGAGGTGTTGTGGCAGTGTATTTCACGGTCGCCCACCTTTTTCATTCCGGTGCAGTTAAACGTCGTGTTGACGTCGATAACGCCTTCCTCCAAGGCCGCCGCCGCGGTTATTATCTTAAATGCCGAGCCCGGCTCGTATGAATCGGATATCGCCTTGTTTCTCCACATCCTGTTTCGCAGATATACCGTAAGACGCTGCTGTATCTCCTCGTCGCTGAGATACAGCGATGAGAAAAACTCGCGGTTCTTTATTTTGTAATCCTGCTCATATTCCTCCTCAAAGGCTTCCTTGTCAAAGTCGTCCCCCTCCTCTTTCGAGGCGAGGTTCTCCGCATCCTGCATAAGCAGCTTCATGCGCGTCATTTCCTTGCCGTAGCTTTCAAGGGCGTCCTTTTCGTTTTCATATTCCTCTTCTTCGCTTTCGGTAGGCTCCTTCGATGAGGGAGCGTTCGCAAGCACAGTGTAATCAAAGGACTGAAGCATACTCTCGATCTTCGCGGTATTGTTCGGATCGTTCGGATCAAAATCCGGCTTTGACGCCATGGCGAGTATCTCGCCTGTAGTGGGATCCATTATGATTCCCGCCGCGCCCTCTTTAAGCTTGTATTCCGAGATCGCCGTTTCAAGATGCTTTTCCAAAAACTGCTGTATTGTTTCATCTATAGTAAGAACCACATCCGCGCCCTCGGACGGAGCTGTTACATATTCCATTTCATTTTCGGTGAGGGTTTCGCCGTTTGCCTGCTGCAGCGAGCTTATGCTGCCCGCCGTACCCGTAAGATAGGAGTCGAACTTAAGCTCCACACCCTGCAGGCCGTTGTTGTCATATCCCGTAAAGCCCACGACATGAGGCGCTATACCGAATGAATAATATCTTTTGGAGTCCTCCTCGAAATATATGCCGGTGAACTTCTTGGACACGTCGTCCTCGTCGGCTTTTCCGTCTCCGTCGGAATCCTTCATTGCTTTTAAGGCCTTCACCGCCTCCGCCTGCTCCACGGAAAGACGCTTCTTTATTACCTGATAGCGCCTGTTCTCCTTTGTCAGAAGCTCAAGCACCTTATCCTCGTCCATATCTATGATGGGCGCTATAGCGCGCGCAGCGTATTCGGCGTCGCCTTTTTTCTCAACGTCCTGCGGATTGCAGACAAGAGTGTTCACCGAGCCGCTTGACGCAAGAGTTTTTCCGTTGCGGTCGTATATATCGCCGCGTGAGGCGGTTATTTCCGACTCGCCCGTCTGCTGCTCCAGCGCCGCCGTTTTAAGCTCGCTGCCCCTTACCGTCTGCCAGTACGCCGTCCTGCCTATAAGTACGACAAAAATCAGCGAAAGCACCGAAAAAAACACTATACTTCGCGTTTTTATGTTTGTCAGATTTATTTTCAATGATTACTCATTCCTTTTTATGTACCGAATCACGGCAGGCGCCCAAGCCGTCCGCCGAGCGTACCGATAATTATTTTATGCTGAACATATCTATAATATTCTGCTTCAGAGAGGAGAAGAACTTCCCTATCCTGCTCTGCGCGCTCTCTACCGACTGCGATGTGGTTTCGGTTTTATCCTCCTGCTGTATATCAACATAAATCGTCTGGTATTTTTCGGGTCTCTGCATACCGAGTCTTTGTGTGGCTTCCTTCTCTATCGCCGCCAGATCGACGCTCTGCTCCAGCTCAAACATCATCTGGCTGTTCGTTGCCTGAAGCTCCTCAACCTGCGAACGCAGGCTGTCTATCTCCGAGCGCGTTTCGTTCACCGACACATATTTTGAAATCATAAACATAGCCGCAGAGGCTATCATTAATATGCAGACTATCCTTCTTATATATTTTATTTTATGCATTCTTTGATTCTTCTTTTTCCTATACGCTTTAATTTTCGCATCTTGTATCACAGGGTCATCGTAATCGAGCCTGTATGCCAAATTTGAGCTGTTCTGCATAAATCCTAAATCCCTTCGATTTTACCGCGCCTGTATTATCGGCGTTTTTCAAAGCTTTTCAAGTATCCTCAGCTTCGCGCTTTTGGACCTTGAATTGTTCGATATTTCTTCCTCCGACGGGAGGATCGGCTTTCGCGTTAGCGTCTTTGCCTTCGGCTTGTTGCCGCATACACATACCGGAAAGCTTTTCGGACAGATGCACCCCGCGGCAAGCGCCGCGAACGTCTGCTTCGTTATCCTGTCCTCAAGAGAATGAAACGTTATGACGCAAAGTCTGCCGCCCGGCTTAAGCACCGAGCATATGTCCTCTATCGCCTGCTTCAGTATCTCAAGCTCGCCGTTTACCTCTATCCTGACCGCCTGAAAAACTCTTTTCGCCGGATGTCCTCCTCCGGCTCTCATTTTCGCGGGTATAGCCGCCTTTATTATGTCTGTCAGTTCAAATGTCGTTTCTATCGGCTTTTTTTCACGCTCCCGCACAATAAACTCCGCTATGCGCTTGGACCACTTTTCCTCGCCGTAGGCGTAGAACACCTCGGCAAGACGCTCGGCGCTGTAGGTGTTTATCACCTCATAAGCATCCTTTTTCGCGTCGCGGCTCATTCGCATATCAAGACGCGCGTTGTGCATATAGCTGAAGCCCCGCTCACCGTTGTCGAGCTGATATGAGCTTACTCCCAGGTCAAGCATCACGCCGTCAACGGCTTCTATATTATCTTTTGAAAGTATGTCCTTTATATCCTTGAAATTGCCTTTTACCGCATGAAACCTTTCGCCGTATGAGGCAAGCCTTTCCGATGCCGCCGCGACAGCCTCGCCGTCACGGTCTATCCCTATGACCCTTGCCGTTTCGCACTCCGAGAGGATTCCTTCGGTATGACCTCCGCCGCCGAGAGTGCCGTCCACGTACAGTCCGCCGCCGCGGATATTCAACCCGTCAAGCGTTTCGCGGTACAGTACCGGTATATGTTTAAACTCCATTTTGCTCTCCCCGGCTTAAGCGTCTGTTATATATTGATGCCGTATTCCTTGATGCCGTTAAGCAGTATATCCTCCGAGAGCGACTCGTTGTACCGCTTCCATTCTTCCTTGTCCCAAAGCTCCAGACGCTGGTTCGCGCCTACAAGAACAATGTCCTTTTCAAGCCCCGCATATTCCAACAGACGCTTTGAAACGGTGACTCGTCCCTGTTTGTCTATCTCCTGACACGTCGCCCGTCCGAAAAACAGCCTTACAAACGCGGCTGCGTTCTTATCCGTTGTGGTCGGCAGCGCCCTGATCTTGTGCGAAAGCTTCTCCCATTCATCCTCTGTGTACAAATGCAGGCACTTGTCAGATACCGACGGCGTTATATACACGTTCTTCGACAGCGCGTCGCGCAGCTTTGACGGCAGCACAAACCTGCCCCTGTCATCCAGCTGGCGTTCAAGCTCGTCAACAAAAAATACAGACACCGTCCTCACTTCCTTTCACGGCCGTACAATTACTTTGGCAATCACGGGCAGACGGCAAATTTTCGTTTCATTTTGCTCCCATTTGCTCCAATCTGCTCCCCATGCTACCATTTTACTATACTTTCGTGAAAAATGCAAGAGTTTTTTCAAAAAAAATATAATATTAAATAAATTTTTATTTACCTCTTGTAAGCGCGGCGAAAATGTGTTACAATATTGTTTACGGACCTCCCCCAGATATTGGGGGTACCCTAAGGAAATTCCACTATATTTCGTGTATATTTCTATTGTAACACAAATATTACGTTTTGTGAACCCCTTTTTTAAATTTTCTTATCATTTATGTTACAAATATTTCACGAATGTTACAAAGATTTTTGGAGGATATGTTAATAGGAAGGCATTTGCCCGTTTAAAGCAGGCTCTAAGGAGGAGAATTAAATGAATACCGTATCATTTCCCCGTCTGGGACTTGAATTTCACATACGCCCTGAGGCGTTTTATATAGGCTCGAAGCCCATATATCTGTACGCGATTTTTATAATGGCGGGTTTTCTGCTCGGCGTGCTGTTTGCGGCGCTTTCCGCGCGAAAAAGAGGCGTAAGCGCCGACAATGTGCTTGACGTTGCCATATACGGGCTTGCCGCGGGCATCATCGGCGCGAGGATATACTACGTCATATTCGCATGGGACGAGTTTCGCGGCGATATTTTAAGCGTGTTCAAAATATGGGAGGGCGGCCTTGCGATCTACGGCGGTCTTGCGGGGGCGGTCATAGCGGCGCTGATATACTGCCGCATAAAAAAGATAAGCTTTCTTGCCATAGCCGATATATGCGCCCCGTCGCTGCTTATCGGTCAGGCGATAGGGCGGTTCGGAAATTTCGTCAACTGCGAGGTATACGGCAGGGAAACCGCAAGCCTGTTCGGTATGTCGATAAACGGCGCGGCGCCCGTTCATCCGCTGTTTTTGTACGAGGCGGCATGGAATGTGCTTGGTCTTATACTTATACTTATTTTCCGCGATAAAAAGCGCGCCGACGGTCAGGTATTTTTTGCCTATACGGCATGGTACTCCGCCGGAAGGCTCGTCCTTGAAGGCATGAGGGACACAAGCTATATACTCTATCTCATACCCGGAAAGCTCGGTATCTCGCAAGCCGTGTCGGCTCTGCTGCTTGTATTTTCCGTCGGTGCGATGGTATTTCTCGCAAAAAGGGGAAAAAAGCCTGACGCTTCGCAAAAGGGGCAGGAACTTTGAATATCATACCGCGCCGGTGCATATGATGTATATTACCGCCAAATAAATCTATCATCTTTTTAGGAGGGCATTTTTCAATGACAAACCTGCTTATAAGGCTTTTCGTGCCGGATTCGGGCGCGGATACCGCTTCCGCGCGCGCGGCATACGGCAGACTTGCCGGAGTGACCGCGATAATATGCAACACTCTGCTTTTCGCTTTAAAGCTTACTGCCGGCATACTGTTCGGCTCGCTGTCCGTTACCGCGGACGGCATAAACAATCTTTTCGACGCGTCATCGGGCATTATAAACATCCTCGGCTTCAAAATGGCAAGCAAGCCTGCGGACGCGGAGCATCCGTACGGCCACGCGAGGTACGAATATTTGGCAGGACTTTTCGTGTCGGTGCTTATCATAGTGATAGGCGTAGAGCTTCTCAAGGACAGCGTAGCAAGGATAATCCGCCCTTCGCGGGTGGAGTTCGGGTTCCTCACGGCGGCGGTGCTTTTGTTTTCCATCGCGCTGAAGCTGTGGCTTGCGCGGTTCAACTCCGTTTTGGGAAAGCGCATAAACTCGAAAGCTCTCGCCGCAACGGCAGCCGACAGCCGCAACGATGTTATAAGCACATCGGCGGTGCTTATCGCCGCGGCGGTGTCGCACTTTACTCCGCTGGAGCTTGACGGCTGGATGGGTCTTGCGGTGGCGGCGTTCATTCTTTACGGCGGCGCGGGACTTATAAAAGACACGCTCGATCCGCTTCTGGGCAACGCGCCCGATCCGGAGCTTGCGGAAAGCATACGCAAAAAGATACTTTCATATCCCGGCGTTCTCGGCACGCACGATCTGCTGCTGCACGATTACGGCCCCGGCAGACAGTTCGCAAGCGTCCATGTGGAGATGTCCGCAAAGGAGGACGTTATAAAAAGTCACGATATTATCGACAGCATAGAGCATGACTTTTTGGAAAACGACAATCTGCATATGATAGTGCATTATGACCCGATCGTGACCGAGGACGCGGGCATGGGGCATATGAGAGCCTGCATCACAAAAGCGGCGAAAAGCATAGACGAGTCGATCTCCATACACGATATCAGGCTCGTCCCAGGGAAAGCGCATCCGAGAGTTATCTTCGACTGCGTTATACCTCCTGAGCTTGACGGGCGCGCGGACGAGATACGCGGCTTTATAAGCGGCGCGGTATCAGCCGAATATCCCAACTGCCGCTGCGTGATAAACCTAGAAACAGGCTACGCCGCTATGCCGCACGACTGATTTATTAAAATACCGCCGGTAATTTAAACGAAATGGGGGATAAAATTGAAAGCCGAAGCACACAGCCTTAAAGCCGGAAAACCAAAATACAGAAAAGAAGTGATACGCTCCGTAACGGATATGGCGTGGCCCGCGATAGTGGAGTCGTTCTTTTTCGCGTTTGCGGGACTTATAGACTCTCTTATGGTAAGCTCGCTGGGAGCCGCTGCCGTGGCGGCGGTGGGTCTTACGACGCAGCCGAAATTTCTGGGACTTTCTCTGTTTGTGGCGCTTAATATAGCAATATCCGCCATAGTGGCGCGCAGACGCGGCGAGAAAAAAGCCGATGAGGCAAACAGGCTTTTATATACCGCTATAGTGTTCATACTTATCGCGTCGGCTGTTTTGAGCGTCCTGTTTGTGGCTTTTGCTCCGCAGATAATAAGTCTTTGCGGCTCGACAGAGGAAACTCATTCAAGCGCGGTGCTTTACTACCGCATCATTATGGGCGGCATGATATTCAACTGCATACAAATGGGTATCAACGCGGCGCAGCGCGGCGCGGGCAACACCAAGATTACCATGCGCACCAACTTAACATCAAGCGCCGTCAACATCGCCGCGAACTATCTTCTTATAAACGGTCACCTCGGCTTTCCGGCGCTCGGCATCAAGGGCGCGGCGTTGGCAACGGTGTTAGGCACTGTGGTAGCAAGCGTTATGAGCGTTATATCCATATTCAAGGCCGACGGCTTTATCAGCATACCTTACATAATAAAGCACAGAATAAAGCCGGCATGGTCGGCATTTGCCGCGCTTGTGAGAGTCGGCTACAGCGTGTTTTTTGAGCAGATACTTATGCGTATAGGCTTTATGCTAACCGCCGTAATGGCGGCAAAGCAAGGCACCGACGCAATGGCGGCTCATCAGGTGGGAATGAATATAATGGGACTGTCCTTCGCTTTCGGAGACGGACTTCAGGCGACTGCCGTCGCTCTGATCGGAAGGAGCCTGGGCGCGGGAGATAAGGAGCTTGCCAAGGAATACGGCAGCACCTGCAGGATGATAGGCTTTGTAATATCAATATTTCTCGCGGCGATATACTTCTTCGGCGCGGGTATGCTTATGCGGCTGTTCTTTGACGAGGAGCATATTGTCGCTATAGGCGTAAACATAATGCGGCTGATTATATTTATCGTTTTGTTCCAGGTGCAGCAGGTTGTGTATATGGGCTGCCTGAGAGGCGCGGGCGATACGCTCTATACCGCCGTTGCTTCCATGATATCCGTTACCGTTATAAGGACGGTGGTATCATACGTATGCGGCTACACGCTCGGCTGGGGCATTATAGGCATATGGATGGGAGTATTCGGCGATCAGTTCTCGCGGTATATATTCGCGGCGGCGCGCTTCAAGCGCGGCAAATGGACGGATATAAAAATTTGACACGCGTGTATAAAAAGCAGCGTATTTTTCAAAAAATCGTATTTTTTTCCTTTTTTTATCTTTACAACCTCGTTATTTTGTAATATAATGAGGTTGTAATTATTTATAAGAAAGGATGGTTATCATCAATGAAAACGACAAAAACCGACATGGCGGCTTACAGCTTTACCGGCAAGCTGTCCTTGTCAAAGGCGATACCTCTCGGTCTGCAGCACGTGCTTGCGATGTTCGTGGGTAATCTGACCCCTATCCTGATCATCACCGCCGCCTGCTCTTTAGGCGGTGAAATACAGGTAAGCCTTCTTCAAAACGCCATGATCGTAGCCGGTCTTGTGACTTTGCTTCAGCTTTTTGCGATAGGTCCTATCGGAGGAAAGGTTCCTATCGTAATGGGTACAAGCTCCGGCTTTATAGGTGTGTGCAACAGCGTTGCCGCCACCATGGGCGGAGGCGTGCTTGCTTACGGAGCTATCATGGGCGCATCGCTCATAGGCGGTCTTTTTGAAACGGTACTCGGATTTTTCTTAAAGCCGCTGCGCAGATTTTTCCCGTCGGTCGTAACGGGTACGGTAGTGCTTTCGATAGGTCTTTCGCTTATCGCGGTAGGCATAAACTCCTTCGGAGGCGGCTCCGGCGTCAATGACTTCGGCTCGATGGAAAACATACTTCTTGCGCTGTTCGTGCTTGCGGTGATACTCTTTTTCAAGCACTGGACAAAGGGCATTTTAAGCTCGTCGTCAATACTTATAGGCATACTCGCCGGATACGCGGCGGCATTTGTTATGGGAATGGTACTTCCCACCACGGGCGTTACTGCCGAGGGTGTAGAGTACACCAAAGCATGGGTGCTTAACTGGGACAAGGTTGCCGAGGCAAGCTGGTTTGCCATTCCGAAGATAATGCCCGTAAAGATAGTGTTCGACTTAAGAGCGATACTTCCCATAATGGTAATGTTCGTGGTAACCGCCGTTGAAACGGTGGGCGACATATCGGGCGTTATGGAAGGCGGCGCGGGCAGAGAGGCTACCGACAAGGAGCTTTCGGGCGGAGTTGCCTGCGACGGCATAGGCTCGTCGATCGCGTCTGTATTCGGCGTGCTTCCCAACACCTCGTTCAGTCAAAATGTGGGACTTGTCGCGATGACTAAGATAGTCAACAGGACGGCTCTCGCGGCGGGCGCTGTGTTCCTGATACTTTGCGGTCTTATTCCCAAGCTCGGCGCGCTGGTTTCGATAATGCCGCAGTCGGTACTCGGCGGCGCTGCCGTTATGATGTTCTCCTCAATCGTTGTAAGCGGCATACAGCTTATAATGAAAGGCCCCATGACACCGAGAAATCTTACGATCATATCGGTTGCCCTGGGCGTAGGCTACGGCATGGGCGCAAATTCGGGCATACTTGCTCACGCGCCTCAGTTCATAAGCCTTATATTCGGCGGCTCCGGTATAGTTCCGGCGGCGTTCGTTGCCATACTTCTCAACATTATCCTCCCCAAGGATAAAAAGGATGTTCCCGTATCAGCGGACGCGGGTACTGATGTTAAGTAACCGCTCCAGATCATCGCGGGTGTCCGCGTCATAAAGCTCATAACCGTTCCGGACAGGTATTTCCCTCACCCGTCCGGAGCTTTTTTTCATGTATTTTTTTATAAGATACCCTCCGCCGAAGCCTTTCGGCAGATTTTCAAGCTCCGCGTACATCGACCTCGGAAATATCACCGGCGCGCCCGCGCCCTCGGAGGAGGCAAGCCTGCATATGCAGTCGGGATGCTCCGAAAAATCCGCCGCAAGCGCTCTGACGCTTTCCTCGCTCAAAAGCGGCTGATCCGCCGGCATAAAGCAGCAGCCGCCGGTGTCCGCCACGGCACGCACGCCTATCCTCACCGTGTCGCTTCTGTCGGGGAGATTATGCAAAATGCAGTCTACGCCGTTTTTTTTACATAGCGCCTCAAAATCCGGATTCCTTGTCACGGCGACGGCTTTTGAAAAAGCGCCGCAGCCGGCAAGCTTCAGCGCATACTCCGAAAGCGGCATCCCGCGAAACGGCGCGAACAGCTTGCCCCCGCCGAAGCGCTTCCCCTCTCCCGACGCCATTACCACGCAGCCTATCCCGCGCGATTTTGAAATATTCTCCATACATCTCATCTCCTCTGCAATACGGCATTTGAAAATATGTGATTTTGCGGTGTCTTGTCATAACGCCATTATATCAAACCGCGCGGGGTTTTTCAACATCAATAACAAATTTCGTCAAAAAATTGTTGTTTTTTTATTTTTATGTTGAAATTTGCTTGTATTTATGATAAAATCTATATTAATATATTGAGTTTTGCGGCTGCCGTGCCGCGGACTGAAATAAGGAGAAAATGACTATGTTTTCTGCAAAAAATTATATTGCGGCGCAGTCGCCGGAGGAGGCGTGGACCCTTAACAAGAAACGCCGCAACAAAATCCTCGGCGGTATGCTGTGGCTCAAAATGGAAAATATAACCCTTGACACGGTCATCGACATTTCCCGTCTGGGGCTTGACACGATCGAGGAAACCGAAAATGAATTTATTATCGGCGCCTGTGTCACCTTGGGCGCGCTTGAGGCTCACGCGGGATTTACCTCGTACACACAGGGCGCGTTTCGCGACGCAGTATGCCATATAGTCGGGGTGCAGTTCCGCAACCTTGCGACCGTCGGCGGCAGCGTTTTCGGGCGCTACGGCTTTTCGGACGTTCTGACCGTGCTTTTGTGCATGGATACATACGTTGAGCTTTACGAGGGCGGCACCGTCGCTCTTGCGGATTTTGCAAGGAGGAAGCCGGACAACGATCTTCTTATGAGGATTATAGTCAAAAAAGAGGAGGCGCGGTTTATGTATCAGTCGGTGCGCAATTCGGCGACGGATTTTCCGGTGCTTGCCTGCGCGTCGTCGGCAAGGGGAAACATGATACGCACCGCAGTCGGAGCGCGTCCGGCAAGGGCCGCTTTGGCGGCTGACACGGCTATGGATAAAACGGACGCTCGGAAATACGCCGGCTTTATCCGCGAAAGCTTTTCCTTCGGCTCGAATATGCGCGCCTCCGCCGAATACAGGCGGCATCTGGCGGGCGTTCTTGCCGAAAGAGCGTTTGTAAAGCTCGGAGGTGACGCGGTATGAACATATCCTTTACTTTAAACGGAAAGAAAATAAAAGCCGACATCGCGGCGGACACGATACTTCTTGATCTGCTGCGTGAGCGCGGATGCTACAGCGTCAAGCGCGGCTGCGACACGTCCAACTGCGGACTGTGTACCGTGTTTATGAACGAAAAGCCGGTGCTTTCCTGCTCGGTGCTTGCCGCAAGAGCGGACGGAGCCGATATTGTAACGCTTGAGGGACTGCAAAAGGAAGCGTATGAATTTGGGGAGTTTATAGCCGATCAGGGCGCGGAGCAGTGCGGCTTCTGCAATCCCGGCTTCGTTATGAACACCCTCGCGCTTTTAAGAGAGAACCCCGACCCGACAGACGAGGAGATAAAAGCGTTCCTGTCGGGCAATCTGTGCCGCTGCTCCGGATACGAGGGGCAGCTTCGCGGGATAAAAAATTATCTGAAATGGAGGAATGAGCGATGAAGTCTGTAAACCAGCCGGTCAGAAAAAAAGACGCGATGCAGCTTCTTACGGGGCAGCCGGTCTATACGGACGACATAGCTCCCAAGGACTGCCTTACTGTAAAGCTCCTGCGCTCGCCTCACCCGAACGCGATAATAGAGGAAATCAACACAGCCATAGCCTATAAGGTTGACGGTATCGAAGCCATATATACGTGGGAGGACATTCCCGCAAACGCAAGGCGCTTCACTCTCGCCGGTCAGACCTATCCCGAAGCAAGTCCCTATGACCGTCTTATCCTCGACCGCCATGTGCGTTTTGTCGGCGATCCCGTGGCGATCATAGCCGGACGCGATGAGAAATGCGTTGACAGGGCAATAGCGCTCATAAAGGTAAAGTACAATGTTTTAAAGCCTCTGCTCGATTTCAGAAAGGCAAAGGACAACGATATACTCGTCCACCCTGAGGACAACTGGGAAACCCTTGCGCCTGTGGGCGCCGACAACAAGCGCAATCTGTGCGCTCATGACGAGTCCTCAAGCGGGGATATTGACGCCGTTTTATCGGACTGCGATATAGTTCTCGACAGGACGTATCACACAAAAGCCGCTCAGCAGACAATGATGGAGACCTTCCGCACCTTCTGCACCATAGACACCTACGGCAGGCTGAATGTTGTAAGCTCGACACAGATCGTGTTCCATTGCAGGCGGATCGTCGCCAATGCGCTTGGCATACCCAAATCCAAGGTGAGAGTGCGCAAGCCGCGTATAGGCGGAGGCTTCGGGGCGAAGCAGACCGCCATTTCGGAGATATACCCCGCGTTCGTCACATGGAAAACGAAAAAGCCTTCCAAAATAATCTTTTCGCGCCGCGAAACACAGACCGCGTCCTCGCCGAGGCATGAAATGGAATTGCGCGTTCGCATAGGCGCTATGAAAAGCGGGATCATACGCGGCATTGATCTGTACACGCTTTCAAACACGGGCGCCTACGGGGAACACGGCCCCACAACGGTAGGTCTTTCCGGTCATAAGTCGATACCTCTTTACGGCAAAGCCGAGGCGTTTCGGTTTATAAGCGATGTTGTATACACAAATATCCTCTCCGCCGGAGCTTACCGAGGCTACGGCGCCACACAGGGACTGTTCGCCGTCGAATCCGCCGTGAACGAGCTTGCCTCGATCCTCGGCATGGATCCCACGGTGCTGCGCGAGATGAACCTCGTGCGCGAGGGCGATCTTATGCCGGCGTACTATAACAGCATAAACACAAGCTGCGCTCTTGACAGATGCCTTGCGCGGGTCAAGGAGATGATACGCTGGGACGAGAAATATCCCTCGCGCGATATGGGCGGCGGCATTATACGCAGCGTCGGTATGGGTATGGCTATGCAAGGCTCGGGAATTTCGGGCATGGACGTAGGCTCCGCCACCATAAGGCTTGGCGACGAGGGCACTTACAATCTTATAATAGGCGCCGCCGATATGGGTACGGGCTGCGATACTATCCTTGCCCAGATAGCCGCCGAAGCGCTTGAATGTCCGATCGAGAACATCTCGGTTTTCGGCGCGGACACCGACTCGTCGCCATACGATTCCGGCTCCTACGCGTCAAGCACCACCTATGTCACGGGCAAGGCGACGGAAAAGTGCGCTCTTGAGCTTAAAGACCGCATATGCCGCCTCGGCGCTGAAATGCTCGGCGAGGAAAACGTTGAATTTGACGGAGAGGGCGTATTTGTCCCCGACACCGGCAAGCGCGTCACGCTTGCGGAGATAGCCGCAAGGTCCATGGACGGAAACGACATAGCTCTCGCCGCTACATATACTCACAGCTCGCCATTGTCGCCGCCGCCGTTTATGGTGGGAGCCGCGGAAATCGAGGTGGACACAAATACCGGCGAGGTAAAGGTAATAGACTATGCCGCTGCGGTTGACTGCGGAACGCCCATAAATCCCAACCTCGCAAGAGTGCAGGCCGAGGGCGGCATCGTTCAGGGCATAGGCATGGCGCTTACGGAGAATATGACCTACGGCGAAAACGGCAGGATATACGAAAATTCGCTTATGCAGTATAAGATACCGACACGCCTTGACATAGGAAAAATAAGAGTGGAGTTTGAATCAAGCTATGAGAATGAGGGGCCTTTCGGAGCCAAGTCCATAGGAGAGGTCGTTATTAACACGCCGCTGCCGGCGATTGCCGATGCGGTATACAACGCTATAGGTCATCGCTTTTACGAGCTGCCGATAACTCAGGAGCAGATCGCAATGGCGGTAAAACATCAGAAGGAGAAAACACTATGAAGCTTTTAGAGGACAGAATACAGCGCGACGGCATAGTCCGCGCGGGAAATGTTTTAAAGGTAGACAGTTTTATCAATCATCAAATGGACGTAGAGCTTTTTTCGGATATGGCAAAGGAATGGAAGCGTCTTTTCGCGCTCAAGCCTATAAACAAGATCCTCACTATAGAAGCAAGCGGCATAGGCATAGCCGCCGTAGCCGCGCAGGAATTTAAGGTGCCTGTGGTGTTTGCAAAAAAATCCATGAGCGTCAACCTTGACGGCACAAATTACGCCACACGCATACAGTCCTTTACTCACAACAGGGTGTATGACGTGATCGTATCGAAAAAATACCTTGACGAAAACGATCACCTGCTCATCATAGACGACTTCCTCGCCAACGGCTGCGCGCTGATGGGACTTTTGGAGCTTGTCGAAGCAGCCGGAGCCACTGTGGAGGGAATAGGCATCGCTGTGGAAAAAGGCTTTCAGTCGGGCGGCAAGGTCATAAGAGAGCGCGGCTATCAGCTGGAATCCCTCGCGATCGTGGACTCCATGGACGCCGAAACCGGCAAGATCGTGTTCCGGCATTGATACATCAGGGGACGGTGTTTTGCTTCGCCGTCCCCTACAGAATAAAAAGCTCGCACACAAGCACTGCCGCGCAGCAAAGCACCGCAACGCCGAAAAGTCCCGCGCCGAGCCATGCGGCAACAATCCCAACAGCCAGCGCAAGCAGTCCCGAAACGGGACTTTGTGTGGCGTGTATTATCGCGGGGAATGTCATCACCGCAAGCGTCACATACGGCACATAATACAGAAACGATTGTATGAAACGGTTTTTTATCGGCTTTCTTATAAGCGTCAGCGGCAGCACCCTTATCGCGTAGGAAACGGCCGCCATTATGAGGATATAAACTGAAATACTATGCTTCATCGCTGTCCTCCGCTTCCTGTGTCACCGGACGTATCAGCGCCGCGGCGGACGCTATAACGACTGTCAGTATTATAGTTCTCGTGCCCTCGGAAAGCGACGACACCGCAGGCAGCTCCGCCGCCGCCAAGCTCGCCGCAAAGCATACCGCGACTATTACAGCCACAAACCTGTTCTCTTTCGACGGCGGTATTATAACCGCCAGAAACATTCCGTAAAGCGCCACGCCCAGCGCGCTGACTATTCTTGCGGGAAGAATATTGCCCGCCATTGTTCCGAGCGCAGTGCCGACCGACCATCCCGGCAGCGCCATCAGCATTACTCCGTATACATACGCGGGGTTTACATACCCCGGACGCGCTATGGTAACGCCGAATATCTCGTCCGTTACGTCAAAGCCTATGATAAGACGGTGTATCAGAGCGGTTCCCGGCGCCATGCGCTGACTAAGGGCGCAGCTCATCAGAAGATAGCGCGCGTTCGCTATAAGCATTACCGCCGCAAGCTCCAAATATGCCGCGTTTGCCGCTATAGACGTAAATCCGGCGTATTCCCCCGCCGAGGCATTACACAGAAGGCTTGCGATAAATCCCTGCAGCGGCGTAAGACCCGCGTTTTTCGCGGTGATGCCCAACGAAAACGACACCGCCAGATACCCAAGCCCTATCGGTATGCCGTCCCTCACTCCCTCGCCAAGCACTTTCAGTGTACGCGGGGAATTATGTAAAGTATTTGTTTTCATATAAAATCCCCTTATTTTAACAGAATACGCTCAACCGGCTTTTTTACAAGCCTTGTAAAGAATTTCACCGAAAGACCCGTAAGCAGCGCGGCTATGACGGTTCCCTCGCGTGTGCCTTCTATGCGCAGATTAAAGAATATCAGCGACAAAACGACCGCCATAACAACGCACGATATATCAAACGCTATCTTCACGTTGCCGAACTCCTTATGCACCGTGTCCGACACAGCCTTTACAAACGCTTCTCCCGAATTCATTATCACATTGGCGATAACGGAAAGCGATATGCCGAAGCCGAGAATAAGCGTCCCCGACACCACAAGCGCGATCCGCATAATGTACGCCTCCGCTTCAAAAAACGACACCAGCCACATTCCGAAGTCGGTGAAATATCCGAACAGGAACGACAGCGGCACCTGCAAAAGCTGTATCAGCCGGAACCTTTTTCCGAGTATAAGTATCTGTCCGAGTATCAGGACGCAGTTCCATATTATCAGCCAGTTGCCAAGGGTAAGCGCCGTAAAGCGCAGGCTCAAAACGTTTGCCACCGATGAAATCGGCGACACGCCCAGCGCACCCTTTTTGGTGACCGCGACTCCCAATGCCGATATGAACAGGCTTATTATAAAAAGCGCATATCTTTTTGCGGTTTCTTTTTTGCTCATTTCCCAAATTCCCTCTTTTGCCGTATTCCGAATGTCCATGTCAAAGCACGTTTATCTGACACGATCTCATGACGTCAAGCGCCGCGTCATGCTTTTGGGGCGTGACTCCGGCGCAGCAGGACGAGTCAACGGTTACGTTCGCTTCGGGATAAAGCGCCTTTATTATAAGCGCGTTTGATATGACGCATATGTCGGTGCATACGCCCGCAAGCTCTATCTCCTCCGCGCCTTCAAGCTCCCAGCCCGTATATCCGAAGGACGGCTTGCATATTATCTGCGCGCCCTCGGTATCAAGCTCATCGGATATTTCCCAGCCGTATGTGCCGCGAATACAGTGCTTTACAGGAAGATGCCTGCCCTCGCTGCTTTCAAGATAGTTCTCGCCGTGGGTGTCCTTTGTAAAGATTATCCTGTACCCCTCCGATTTGCGGCGGCGTATCTTTTCGCGGACGCTGCCTAGCACAGCGCGCGCCTCCGGAGTTCCGAGAGAGCCTGTTATAAAATCATTCTGCATATCTATTACAATAAGTACCTTATCCATGCCGTTCTCCTTATTTCGCGCTCTTTAAAAGCGGCTTCACAGCCTTGTAAATATTGCGCGCAAGCCTGCCGCCATTGGCGGGGTATTTCTTCGCGAGAGCATTGTGTATATCCTGCTTGCTGTCGTTGCTTCTGATACATTCGGCGGCGTCGGCGGCTATTTTTGAGTCGTTTATGACTTCATATATCCTGTCCGCAAGCTCGTCGGTGTCGGGCAGCTCTTCAGCCGCCGAAAGCTCCGGCACAACAGCGACCTTAACATTGCGCTTTTTCCAGTAGGAACACAGCGCGTTATAGCCGTGATCGCGGGTAACTATGTAATATTCGCGGTTCCTGTTCTCGCATACAAGATAGCCTAAAAACGTCGCAAGCTGGAAATCCAGTGAATTTTTAGTCCCGTTATCCGCCTTTTGAAAAAGTATCTTCGCCCTTGACTCGTTTATTTTCTCATGCAGTCCGAAGCTCATGGTGTCCGCCTTTTCGCTGTAGAAGATACACACGGTATCGTTTTTTGAAAGAGCGTCTATGCCCGAAAGCCCGTCCTTTCCCACATTTTCGTAATCAACCAAATAATATTTCATTTTGTCCTCTTTTCGTATATGCTGCAATATTTATCTCTTGACCGCGCAGCCGCGGCGGTATATAATGGTGAATATAAAAAGCATAAAAATATAAGCGTTATAACCGGCAGGGGACGGCGTATAAGCGCCCCGTTTCGTATATCGCCTTTATATTATAACACATATTGCTTTTGGTGTAAATAGCCTTTATGCTGAAAATATCCGGCAAAAAATCAAAAAATCTTACCGAAATTGATAGAAAAAGCGATTTTAAAACGAACTAATAAACAGAAACGTTTCTTAAATATTGTTTTTCCAAGGAGTATACCTTTCGGAATCACGGAGGTGAAAGCAGGTGCAGCTTGAGGATAAAGAGCTTGCCCGACGGGCGGCAAACGGCAGACGCGGCGCGTTTGAGGAAATAGTGATGCGTTACGGCGGACTTATAAAAGCCATAGTGCGCTATCACATGAAGGATATGCAGATGTGGCACGATGACTGTATAAACGAGGCGCTGCTCGCCGTATGGCAGAACATATCGAGGTATGACCCCGACAAAAACAGCCTTAAAAACTGGATAGGCGCCGTTGCCAAATACAAGGCGATAGATTTTCGGCGCAGATACTTTAAGGGGCTTGAGTCGGAGGAGCTTGATGACAGCATTGCGGACTCCGCCTCCGCAGACGCGGAGCTTATGCGGCGCGAAGCCGAAAACGAGCTGATAGAAATGATGTCGTGTCTTAACGAAGAGGACCGCGATATATTTATACGGCGCTATATTCTCTGCCAGAGCGTGGAGGACATATCGTCGGTTATCGGAAAGAAGCCGTCGGCGGTCTACAACCGCCTTTCACGCGGCAGGAAAAAGCTGAAAAGGCTGTACATTAGGGATCGGAGTGATCAATATGAAAAACGAGTTTGATTATCTTAATAATGTGAAAATGGATCTTAGTATCTATGAGGACGAACCAATTTCTGAGGAGGAATTTAAAATGATGAAAAAATCAATTGAACCATGCAGGAAAAGAAACCGTAAAAAGCTTTATGTCACGGCGGCTTGCGCGGCGGCTTGCGCGGTCATTACCGGCAGCGTGTTCGCAAGCGGCTTGGCGGACAATATAATAAAAGAAATCTCGACCGGCAAAAACAATTTTATCCAGACAGACCCCGCCGCGCCGCATACTCTGCCCGAGGAGCTTCAGGGCAAGCTCTTTGACGAAAACGGGGCGCCTCTGGGAAGTATTTCCGACGCGGATGCGGATCATCTTTACAACGCCGAGGGAAAGCTTATGACCCGCGAGGAGATCACCGCCGTATACAAGGAAGCTCTCGGTGACAAGGTCAAAATCAGCGTGTATGACGGCGATGAGGATCCGGACGAGGGCAAGACCTTTTTTGACTCGTTCGAGGACGCTCAAAAGGACGCGACCTTCGACATAAAGCTGCCCGCCTACCTCCCCGAGGGCTATACCGTTTCGCGCATATACGGCTTCGGCGACAGCGGCTATTACAGATATTTCGACTATACCAACGCCAACGGCGACACTATCTTTGTCTTTGAGCGTCTTTTAAACGATGAAACAGCATTTGAAGCAGGCACGGACGGCACATTGGAAGAGCTTGAAATCAACGGCCGCAAGGCTGTCCTGATGGACGGTTCAGGCATTGACTGGGAAACGGAGGACAGCGTTTCCGTAGGTATTGAAACCAACGGCTGCATTTCAAGGGAGGAACTTATAAAAATGGCGGAAAGTACCAAATGAGCGTATTAAAAAATTATTACACCGCCCGTGAAAATAACTCTTAAAAGCTTGACAAACGCAAAAAAGTGTGTTATAGTTATAGGTATGAAAGATGTTACATTTCATACGAGGCGGCGTACCTAACCTGCAAACGATACGTCAGCTCAAACAATACCGTTCTGCGCGATGACAGTAATAGCCGACTGTCCGATGCGGAACGGTATTTTTTGTCCTTTTTTCTTGAAATATTACATTTGTGTTACAAATTCCTCAAAATCATTGACATTTTTTAATATTTGGTGTATACTGTAAGCATAGCAAACAAAAAAGCGGGTCAGCGGAGGTGACACGGATGATAATAGCGATATATTCAAATGACAGGCTGTCGGCGCAAGCGCTCATATCGGCTGCATACGGTTCCGGCTGCGGCGCGGAGTTCAGAATTTTTACAAACGCGTTAAAGCTTTTAAAGCAGTATCAAAGCGGCGCGGCGCATTACGACGCGGTTTACATAGACGCGGTATCGTCCGATGACATCCGCGCGGCGAAGCTTATACGCGGATACGACAAGCAGACGGACATTGTCTTTATACTTGACGATATAAACGCAATAATGAGCTGCTTTGAAGCCGCGCCGTCAGCCTGCATATTAAAGCCCGTTTGCTGTGAGGAATTTTTAAAGACGCTGTGCGCCGTGGAAAACCGCCTGCGGCGCCGCAGACGCGACGTTCTTATTAAAAACGGACATGAAACGGTAAGAGTCGCTGTTTCGGAGATAGAATACATAGAAAGCAGCCGGCATAATATAATATTTCACACCTCCGCCGGCGAGTACGGTATGCGCGGCAAAATGGAGGATATACTCCAGCAGCTCGGCAGCGGAAGATTCGCAAGAACGCACCGTTCCTTTGCCGTAAATTTCGCCCATGTGCAAAAATGCACCGCAAGGGATATTTACACCGAGGACGGCGCGCGCATCCCATTAAGCAGGACCTACAAGTCGGACGTTATGGATGCTTATGACAGGTACTGCGTCCGTTCGGGCATGGTACGTCTGGAGGCGTGACCGCCCAAAAGCACTTAAAAAGCTAAACCCCCTAAATTCCAAAAAAATTCCCCGACCGCATTATGTGCCGGGGAATTTTGCATTGTTTTTTTATTACGTTTTAATCGCGCTGCCTGCGCAAAACGCGTCGGGCGCTTTAACGGCGCGGCGTTTTAAGTCTTTCGCGCAGCTTGTCAAGCATTTCATTGTTGCGGGTACTTTTCGCGTCGGGGAATGCCTTAAGCAGACGCCTCTGCACAAAGCTGTTTTTCTTTACAAGCCTCTCAAGCTCGTCTTTTTTCTCGCCCAGCTCCTTTTCCATCTTCGACAGGCTGCCCGCTATGCCGATACTGGCCGTAAGGCGCTTGCTTGCGTACTTTTCCTTGCTGTCATTGCTTTTGTTCTCGATAGCATATGCAAGATTCTCGCCTTTTTCCATAGCGTCGCTGACGCCGTCGGATATATGCTCGCCCATAAAATCGGACAGCTGATGAAGTCTTTCCGCCGTTTCCGCCATACGGCTCAGGCGCTTGTTAAGCTTCACCGTCTCGCACGAGGTGATTACCGTATCGGTTATTAACAGCGCGTAGTACACCGACAGTATTATTATTCCCGCGACACGCGGTATATGATTTATAAAGCTGTCCGTCACCGGCAAAAGCACCCGCATAACAAACGTACACGCCACTCCCCACAAGAGCGAGAACTTTAAACACACATATCCTCCTATATTAAACGGTACGCCGGTGTAGTCCCACCAGCGCGTATGGAACAGCTTTTCAAGCACAAAGCCCGTCACCCATTCTATCGCGGAGGTTATAACCACCGAAGCCGCAAACAGCACCGCCATATTTCCCGTAAACGGACGCAGACACAGTATAACCGCCGAAGCTCCGAACCCGTATATCGGGCATACAGGGCCGTTTAAAAAGCCTCTGTTCTCAAAATTTCCGCATACTACCGTATGATACGCCACCTCGGCGCACCAGCCTATAACCGAATACATCGCTATATACCACAGAGTCTGATAAATACTCATATCCGCACCTTTCCTTTGTTTTGTTCCGGTTTATTCCGTTTTTTCCTCCTGATTTTCCTTCGGCATAATATAGTCGGACTCGTCTATCTGCGTATTTTCAAGCTCCGCCACAGCGCGTTCAAGCTGTACATCGGAGGTCGATATTATGCTTCCGTCCGCGCCGTATTCAAAATCAACGGTTATATCCGGCTCTATGCCGTTTTCATGTATACAGGTGCCGTCGGCAAGGTAATACTTTCCCGTTGTCAGCGTCAGTATCGAATCATCGTACATGGGATATACCGTCTGCACAACGCCCTTGCCGTAAGTCTTTGTGCCTATAACCGTCGCCTTGCCGCTCGTTTTCAGCGCTCCGGTGAACGCCTCGGCTGCGGAGGCGCTGTTTCCGTTTACAAGCACCGCCATAGGCAGGGTGATGTTCTCGCCTTCATCCGCCGTATGATTTTCGCGCGCGCCCTTTTTATCCTCCACATACGCTATAAGCTCTCCCTGCTTCATGAACATTCCCGCCGTTTTACACGCCTGATCAAGATCGCCGCCGGGATTGTCGCGCACGTCTATTATCAGCTTTTTCATGCCCTGCTCGCTCAATTGATTGAGCTGCTCTCTGAAAAGCTCGTATGTTGTGGGATACGTATCGTCGTCGCCCTCTTTCACGCGGAATCTCGTTATCGTGATATAGCCTATGCCGTTGTCAAGCATTTGAGAGTATACCGTATCCGCCGCCACTTTGCCGCGCACCACGTCTATGTCCGAGGTGACGCCCTCGCGTCTTATGGTAAGACGTATTGTGCTGCCCTCGGCATTTTCCATATCCTCGCCTCTTGATATGGCGGAAGCCTCGGTAGTACTCATTCCAAGACAGGTTTTCCCGTCTATAGCCGTAATAACGTCGCCCGCCGCGATGCCCGCGCTGTCCGCGGGGCCGCCTTTGTTGACGCGCAGGATCTGTATATAATCATCCTGCGACTTTGTGATAACCGCGCCGATGCCGGTATATCTGTTGGCGAGAGTGTCGTCGTACTGCTCAGCCTCCTGCTTCGGAGTGTACCTTGAGTACTTATCTCCCAGAGAGCTTACCAGCGCCGATGCGGACGCGTCCGCAAGCTCCTCGTCCGACTTGTCGTACATACAGAAATTGGAGATCATATTGGTAACAACATCTGTTTTTTTGATTACCTTGCCGTGATTTTGGGCATAAAGCACGTCATTTACCGTGTTCGTGATAATACACGTCGCAACCGCGGTCACAGCTATGGTGATCAGCGTTTTCTTTTTTGACATATCGTTTAACCTCTTTATATGATTTGCAAATTTGAAAAAACCGCCGTATTAACAATGGATTCACACTGCCGTGAAATGTCCTATATATGCAGAGAGCGGCTGACAGCCGCCCTATTTTTCCGCCGTTAACGCGGCAGTCTGTTTTTATATTTTCGCGGAGTTTGACAGCAGGTACTTATGCACCATCATGGCAACCTTGAATACTATTGCCTGATCAAACTTCCTTAAATCAAGTCCCGTAAGCTTGTATATCTTTTCGAGCCTGTACACAAGAGTGTTTCTGTGTACGAACAGCTGACGCGAGGTCTCGCTTACGTTAAGGTCATTTTCAAAGAATTTGTTTATTGTAAGTATTGTTTCATCGTCAAGCGAGGTTATATCGCCTTTTTTGAACACTTCCTTCAGGAACAGCTCGCACAGCTTTATGGGAAGCTGATATATAAGTCTGCCTATACCCAGATTGTCGTAATTGAGTATGGATTTTTCCTCATCGAACACCTTGCCCACTTCAAGAGCGATCTGCGATTCCTTATAGGCGTTATTGAGCTGGTCTATAGTTTCGGCAACTGTCGATACGCCGACAAGCACTGTAAGCATTGTTTCCGAGCTTACCGTGTCAAGGATCGACTGGGCGATCTGCTCCAGCTCCTCCGACCGCGCCACCTCTTTCAGCTCCTTGATAAGGACGATATTGCTGCTGTCTATGTTGATGACAAAATCCTTTTCCTTTTCGGGGAACATATTCCTGACAACGTCATATATGCCCGACTCGCCCTTTTCCTGCACCTTGATATAAAATACCGCGCGCGGAACGTCTATCTCGACATGAAGCTCCCTTGCCTTCTGATGCAGATCAAAGGAAAGCAGATTGTCAAGGATTATATTCTGCATGAATATGGTCTTATCATATTTCTCGTCATAATAATGCCTTACGTTGTTCGCGGCAACGGCAATGGCATTGCAGCAGTACTTTGAGATCTCGTCCGTACCCTCGACATATACAATATACTCCGAATACGGCTTGTTCGCCATCATCCTTATTGTATATCCGTCTTTAAACAATAGCTTGTCACTGTTTGATACGGCATAAATAAGGTCATCTATAATATCTCCGATAGGCTCCGGCCCGTTTGAGGCAAGAATGAGCCCTTTTGAATCGGCTATGCCGAATCTTTTGGGGAATACATCTGCCATCTGTGTAACAATGGTTTGGAATGCTTTGCTTATCATAAAAATCGTCCTCCTGTGTTCATGTCCTGATTTATGTCAAGCCCTGCCGGTAATGGTTAATACCGTGATCCACAGCATAATATCGCTTATATCTATTATACAACACTTTTTTTTAAATTGCAAGTAGATGTATGCATTTTTTTTAATTTTTTTCATTCCCGACCGAATGTTAATTCAGCGTCATTTCGCTGTCGAATACAAGGTCTATCCGCCGCTTAAGCTCCGCGTATTCCGGATCGGAAAGCTTTCCGCCGTCAACGGTTTCCCGCGCGGCGTTTTGCGCGTCCTCAAGGATCGCGCTGTCCTCAAAAAGATTGGCTATTTTCATCTCAGGCAGTCCGTGCTGGCGGGTGCCGAAAAAATCCCCCGGGCCTCTTAGCTTCAGATCCTGCTCCGATATATAAAAGCCGTCGTTCGATTTTGTGATTATCTCCATACGCTTTTTGGTTATATCGTTGTTTCCGTGGGCAAACAGTATGCAGTACGCCTGATCGCCGCCCCTGCCGACTCTTCCTCTCAGCTGATGCAGCTGCGACAGACCGAACCTTTCCGCGTTTTCGATTATCATCATATTGCTGTTCGGCACATTTACGCCTACTTCAATGACTGTCGTTGTCACAAGTATTTGAAGCTTTCCCTCAAGAAAGTCCGTCATGACCTCGTCCTTGAGCTTCGGCTTCATTTTGCCGTGTACAAGTCCCACCTTAAACTGCGGGAATATCGTTCCCAGCTGCTCGGCAAGGCCCGTGGCGTTTTTAAGGTCCATCGTCTCGGTTTCCTCGACCATCGGACAGACTACGTAGCACTGCATCCCCGCTTCGACGTTTTTCTGCATAAACGCGTATACGCGCCGGCGCATATTCTCGCCGACGGCAAAGGTTCTGACCGCCTTCCTTCCCGGCGGCAGCTCATCTATCACAGACACGTCCAGATCCCCGTAGAGTATCAGCGCGAGGGTTCTCGGTATAGGGGTTGCCGACATTACAAGCATATGCGGATCAGCACCCTTTGCAAGAAGCTTCGCCCGCTGCTCCACGCCGAACCGGTGCTGCTCGTCCGCCACTACCAGTCCAAGCTCCCGAAAACGCACCTTGTCCTGTATAAGCGCGTGAGTGCCGACAACTATATCGGTAAGTCCCATTTCGATTGAATCGTACATGAGCCGCTTCTCCGCCGCGCTCATGCTTCCCAAAAGCAGCCCCACGTTTATTCCGAACGGCGACAAAAGTCCGAAAAGCGACTCGTAATGCTGACGCGCAAGTATCTCTGTCGGCGCCATCATCGCCGCCTGCATACCGTTTTTCGCCGTAAGATACAGCGCCGCCGCGGCGACGGCCGTCTTTCCCGATCCCACATCGCCCTGCACAAGCCGCGACATACGCCGTCCCGACGTCAGGTCGGACACTATCTCCGATATGACCTTTTTCTGCGCGCCCGTAAGCGCGAACGGCAGCGCCGCTTCAAGGCTTGAAAGAGTATCGGTATTGCGGAATACCGCGCCGTTTTGGCTGTCGTCATTTCCCTTTTTCAGGAGCATGGCGATCCTTAGCGTATACAGCTCCTCAAAGACCCACCGCCTGCGCGCCACGGTATACTCAAAGTCGTTCGCCGGAAAATGGATCTTCTGCATGGCAAAGTTGATCTCCGCAAGCTCGTATTTTTTTCTGATCTCGCGCGGAAGATACTCCTTCAGCGGACACATCGTTTCTATGGCGTTCTCCATGGCGGACTGGACGGTTTTCTGGGTCAGTCCCTCCGTCAGAGGATAAAGCGGCACAATCCTGCCGGTATACCTCTGATTCTCCGCTTCTTCCCATATCGGGGCGGTCATTTCCTTTTTATAGCGGCTGTCGCTGATTTTGCCGTAGAACACGTAATCGGTATCCCGCTTAAAAGCGTCTTTTACAAAGCGGTTGTTGAACCACGTTATGTTCATGTTTCCGGTCCCGTCCGCCACAACAAGCGTGTAAAGCGTCATGCCGCGCCGTATGCGCCTTTCGCGCACGTCGGAAAACACTCTCGCCCTTATGCAGCACGTTTCCCCCGGAACCGCCTCGTCTATGGTTTTTGTTACCGTCCTGTCCTCATGATCCTTAGGAAAAAAGTACAGCAGATCGCCGACGCTTTTTATGCCCTTTTTCGCAAAAAGCCGCGCCTTCTTTTCGCCTACGCCCTTAAGGTAACGGATATCCTTGTCTTTGCTTTCCATCTGTCCTCGTTTATTCGACCGAAATTATATAATAATATACCGGCTGACCGCCCGCCTGCACCGAAACCTCCGCGTCGGGGTACATCCCGCCGAGCTTTTCTCCCAATGCGGCGGCTGTTTTCGACTTAACGCCCTTGCCGTAGTAGACCGTTATTATTTCGCTGTCCTCATCGGCAAGCCGGTCTGTAAGCTCCGCCGCAACGTCCTCGATATTCTTCCCCACGGACTCTATTTTCGAGTCCGCAAGACCGAGTATATCTCCCTTTTTGATTTTTCTGCCTTCTATCTCGGTATCGCGCACGGCGTATGTCACCTGTCCCGCGCCGACCTTGTCCATCGCCCTGAGCATAGCCGCCTTGTTCTGCTCCGCGTCCTTGCTCTCGCTGAACTTTACCAGCGCGGATACGCACTGCGGCAAATTCTTTGTCGGTATGACTATCACTTTCTTATCCGACAGCTCCGCCGCCTGCTCCGCCGCCATGATTATATTTTTGTTGTTCGGGAAAACAAAGACCGTCTTGGCGTTTATCTTCGCCACGGACTTTAAAATATCCTCCGCACTCGGATTCATTGTCTGTCCGCCCTCGATTATTTTGTCCGCGCCCAGATCCTTCAATATGCCCGAAAATCCCTTTCCCGCCGATACCGCCGCTATGCCGTATTCCTTTTCCGGAACGGCTTCGGAGCGCGTTTTCTTCTGCTTTGACTTTGTGACGACCTTCGTCTTGGGCTGCTCGCCTTGAAGTATGCTCTTGTGCTGATGCTTCATATTGTCTATCTTAAGATTGATAAGCTCGCCGCATTTTATCGCTTCTTCTATGACGAAGCCGGGATGATTTGTATGGATATGCACCTTTACTATATCATCATCGTCAATTACAAGCATACAGTCGCCCTTGCCGGCTATAGCCGCGCGGAAGCCGTCCGTGTCCGCGCTGTCCGATTTTTCTATAATAAATTCCGTACAGTAACGGAAGGCTATCTCCCCTGTGTCCGGCGCCTTTTGCGGGGAATCCGGCTTTTCCGGCTTCTTTTCCGTCTGCTCGGCTAAGCCTTCCTTTTCGATCGCGCCGCCCGTTTTAAGGTAGTGCAGCATCCCCTCCAGAATAAGCATCCAGCCTTTGCCGCCCGCGTCAACAACGCCCGCCTCCTTTAAAGCCGGCAGCTGTTCGGGAGTGCGTTCCAGAGCCGCCTCTCCCTCCGATACGGCAGCCTCAATCACCGCGGCAGCGTCCTCCTCGGTCATGGCTTTTGATACCGCGCCCTTTGCCGCCGCCTTTGCGACTGTCAGTATAGTGCCTTCCGTCGGCTGCATTACAGCCTTATACGCGGCGTCCGAGCCGCTTTGAAGCGCGCACGCAAAATCAGCCGTGCCGCACTCGGTCTTTCCCTTAAGCTCTCTCGATATTCCCCTGAAAAACTGCGACAGTATAACGCCCGAATTTCCTCTTGCGCCGCGCAGCGCGGCAAACGCCGCCTTATCCGCAGCCGCGCAAAGCTCCGATACGTCCGCCGCGGCAAGCTCGGCAGACACTGCCGTTATAGTGAGCGACATATTCGTTCCCGTATCTCCGTCCGGCACAGGGAATACGTTAAGCTCGTTTACTTCTTCTCTGTTGTTGTATAGATTATTTGCGCCGGACGTTATCATGCCGGCGAATATTTCACCTGTTATCTTACTGTTCATAATGATCTCCATTCCGCCGCAAGGCAGCTCTGTCATACCGTACAGCCTCTCAAACGCGTATTCCCTCGATCTTGATATTTACTCTGTTTACCTTAAGTCCGGCAATGTCGCCTATGGTATAGCGCACTCTGTTGGCGACGCTTCTGCATATGGTGCGTATATTTGTGCCGTAGCTTACGATTATGCTCAGCTCAGCCACAACGCCGCCGTTTTCGGCGTATATTTTGATGCCCTTTGTCATATTGCCGCCCTTCAGAAGGCTCACCACTCCGTCGCGCGCGTCCTTGGCGGCCATGCCTACAACGCCGTAGCATTTCACCGCCACCGATCCCGCAAGCTGCGCTACCACCTCATTGCGTATCGTAATATCTCCGAGTCCGTTACTGTTTTTTATCAACATCTTCTTTTCCTCCTAACAATGTTAATATTGCATATATTAATTATATCATATATCCGCGCCTTTTTCAATAGCATTTTTGTAAATATTCACGGTTTTTGAATAAGTGAACATTTCATGAGCTTATCTTGCCCGAAAGCGCTCATCCCCCGCCCGAAAAAATAAACAAAGGGTGCCGCGTTTGATACGGCGCCCTGTTCCTTATTCGCTTTGTTCCTTGGCAAACAGCCTGTAGTACATTACCTGCGAGTACTTGTTTATTTCGGGCGTGTTCTTTACTTCCTCCCATTCATGCCATTCGCCCGACGCGTCAAACGCGCCGAATACCGATATTGCCGGATAGGCGTTGAACACATCATCAAGATATATATTGCTGTCCGTCTGCGGCAGGCCGGCGGCGTCAAGGAGCAGCTTCGACAAATAATGCGCCCCGACAAGCCCCACATCGGCGTCGTCTATGTCGAAATTCGCCCATATTTTAAACGGCGCGATATATTGCTGCAGCCGGTCAACGCTTTGCACCGGCTCATCGCTGTTCTCGGACGCTATGCAGGCAAGCTCCGGCTGATGATCGCCGAAAAACAGTATGATAACATCATCCTCCTTGGCGCTGAAATATTCTATCAGCCGCTCATACGCCTTGTCCGATTCGTTTAGCATCGACAGATACTGCTCCGCGTCAAACACATCGCCGTAGGGATTTGTTATATGCACGGTCGGCTCAAAGGTGCCGTCATCGCCGTAGCGGTAGGAGCCGTGATTCTGCATCGTCACAAGGAATGAGAACCATGGCTTTGACTTGTCCCTCGCCTCGTAGTCGCGCTCCACTCTGTCATAAGCGCACACATCGCTTATGTAGCTTCGCAGAAAATACTGATTCTCCGGCTCGGTAAAGCTGTCATAGTTGATCTTCGCAAATATGTCGTCAAGCGTTTTTTCGTTTTTCCCCGCCGAGCTTGAAGCCGCCGTAAAGGAATCAAATCCGAAATAGCCGTAGATCCTGTTGCGGTTCCATGAATAGTCCCAGTACGGGTGATACGCCCTTGCCGTATAGCCGAGATCCTTTAAATGGCTCACTATCGTGGGCGTGGCTTGCTTTATATATTGAAGATACGGAAACGTTCCCCTTGGCAGAAGTCCCGTCGAGATGCCCGACAAAAATTCAAACTCCGTATTGCAGGTGCCGCCGCCGAATGTGGATACCAATATCCCGCCGTGTATGGTGTTTTCGGTGAAGCTGTCGTAAAACGGCGTCGGCTCAATATCCGTTTCAAGTCCCGTTTCGGGCAGTATATCCGAAAAGCTTTCGTTCATCACAACGATAATATCGGGCGGCTTTTTCATGACGGTGACCTCTTGCGGCTCATCCTTCGCTTCGGCAAGCGCGGTGCGCACATCGTCCTCGGAATATCCGTCCGGCTTTTTTATGTTCATCTGGCAAAAATTGTAGTAAAGATTGAGCGGCACGCCGTAGCATCTTGACGACCAGTAAAGATCAAACAGCGAAAAGTCTATCGACGCGAGATTTATGCTCGCTATAAGCACGGCGCATATGGCGCCCGCGGCAGCCGACGATGACATCATGACTATATTTTTTGTCTTTTTCTTTTTAAAGCGCACGGGCAGCTTTACCGCAAGCACAGCCGTAATAAGGCTTATAACAAATCCCGCCGTCATATCAAAATCCACCGTCAGGCTATAGTTGCCCGACACGCCCAGCGCCGTCCGCCACGCGAACAGATCCGACGGCACTATGGGCAGTCCTCTTGACGCGGTCACAAGCGAGTTTATCACATGATATATAAAATTCACCGCCAGTACCGCCACCGCCGAAACAGCGGTCGATCTCGTCACAAACACCAGCGCCGCCGTTATCAGCACGTAAAACAGCACGTTGTATATGAATATATCCGCGCCCGCGATCATCGCGTCGGACATTATCATCGAAACCGCCATACATATAAACGGCACCGCCGTTATTATCACGGCGGCGGCAATATCTCTTATTCTGTCCCTTGTCTTTTTTTCCATACTATATCTTCGTTCATCTCCGGTTCTTTTTGGCGGGAGCAGTCCGCAAGCACAAGCTCCCTGCCTATTTTGACTATATCCTCCCACGGTATGATCCTGCACCGTCCGCGAAACAGCGCGCTTAAAAAATACGGTCTCCTCGGCACTATCACCGCACGGATGCAGCCGCTTTGAGGGTCTATATCCATGTCTTTTATATATCCGAGCCTTTCGGCCTCGGATATGTCTATTACCTCTTTCATCTTCAGATCCTTTTCCCTTGACATATACCGCGCCTCCTTTGCATACAATGCCATATTGTATTCTATGCGCCGGAGGGTTTGGCAATTACTTTATGCTGTCTATGTCATAGGGCGTTATCTGATATACGAAATAGTTCAGCCAGTTGGAAAACAGCAGGCTTGCATGAGAGCGCCATCTCACTATGGGGCGTTTTTTCGGATCGTCGCCGGGGAAGTAGTGCTTCGGCACCTTCGGGTTGATACCCTTTTCAAGGTCGCGGAAATACTCGTCCCTGAGAGTGTTCGCGTCATACTCGGCGTGGCCCGTGACAAATATGCGCCTGCCGCCCTTGGTAAATACTATATATACTCCCGCCTCCTTTGAATCGGCGAGGATCTCAAGCTCCTTTACCTTTTCTATATCCTCTCTGCGCACCTCGGTATTGCGCGAGTGCGGGGCGTAGAACTCGTTGTCAAAGCCGCGCACAAGCTTGGCTGTCTTTCTGTGTACTCTGTGAAGGAACACGCCTGAGCATTTCTCGTCAAGCTGATGCTTCGGCACGCCGTAATGGTAATAAAGCCCCGCCTGCGCCGCCCAGCATATATGAAGCGTGGACGTGACATGGGTCTTTGTCCACTCCATTAGCTTCGAAAGCTCGCCCCAGTAATCAACCTCCTCAAACCTCATCGTTTCCACGGGCGCGCCCGTGATGATCATGCCGTCGTACTTGGAGTCCCTTATCTCGTCAAACGTCTTGTAAAACGCGGCAAGATGCTCCTTCGGCGTGTTTTTGGAGGTGTGCGAATCCATTTGTATAAGGTCTATCACCAGCTGCAAGGGCGAGTTGCTCAAAAGCCTTAAAAGCTGTGTTTCCGTTGTGATCTTGGTCGGCATCAGATTGACTATCGCTATTTTCAGCGGACGGATGTCCTGATGCATCGCCTGAGTTTCGCTCATAACGAAGATATTTTCTTTTCTAAGCTGCTGCGTTGCCGGCAGCTTGTCCGGTATTTTTAAAGGCATTGTTTTACCACATCCTTTACGATTTATGATTTATTTCGGGAATCGCCGGTCAAAGCAGCTCCGCTCCTCCCGCCGTAAGGCTCTTCCTGTGCATAAGGAAAAATCCGGTATCGGCGTCGGGCAGATACTTGTTTATCGCGTCCATGACCGTTTCCGGCTTCAGCGTCGCCGTATTCCCCGCCGCCAAAACCATCCGCATCCTCATAACGCCGCCGTCGTATTCCTGCTTTTCAACCGAAAATATCAGCGGCTTTATATCCGTTTCCTTCACGCCGCTTTTCGATTTTTTCATAACAATAAGCTCCGGCTGCTTCATTATATCTTCCGGCTCAAAGTCGTTTTCGCACTCCGCCTCTATTATATATTCCGCGCGGTCGATCGTTGCGAAGTCTATCTGCTTTCCCTCGGTTTTCTTCACCGCGCAGATTCTGTAGCCTGGCGGGAGCGCCGCGTTTAAGGCGGTCATTATCTCCGCCTCGGTATGCCCGTCCTTAAGACCGAGCTTCATATACTCGCCCTCCGCAGTCACTCCCACGGACAGCGGTATAGCCACCGTCATTACCGGATGAGGATTGAACCCTTGCGAAAACTCCATATCCAGCCCCGCGCGGCGCACCGTCCGGTGAATCATCCTTACAAAATCAAGATGAGATATATATTTCACTCTCGCATCGCGCGAATATTTCAGCACATAGCTACTCATAGCAAACCCCCGTTTTAAATGAGGCGGCTCCGCAGCCGGCGCACTTTTCGCGGCAGTTGGGAGTTGTTTCGGCGCGCTTCGCCTTTTCATTCTCCCTCATCAAAAACTCCTTCGTAACGCCTACGCTGATATGCTCCCACGGAAGCACCTCGTCATAGCTTCTTTCGCGCGCCGTATAAAAATCGGGATCTATCCCGCACTCGTCAAAGCTCTCCATCCACTTGTCAAAATCAAAATGATCCGCCCAGCCGTCAAAGCGGCAGCCCTTTTCAACGGCGCGGATTATCACCTCGCCAAGCCTTCTGTCGCCTCGTGAAAAAACGCCCTCAAGATACGTTGTCTTGCTGTCGTGCCAGTTGTATTTGATGCGCCTTGAGCGTATGGCTCCCTTTAAAAGATCCTGCTTTCTCATAAGCTCCGCTCTGCTGTTCTGCTTCGCCCACTGAAACGCCGTAAACGGCTTCGGCACAAAGCCGGAGGTGCTTACCGTAACGTTTATGTTCTTTGCCCTTTTCTCCTTGGGTATGGCAAAATACTGATCGAGGACCTTTTGCGCAAGGTCGGCTATGCCCGCCACGTCCGCGTCCGTTTCGCCGGGCAGACCGATCATGAAATACAGCTTTACGTTCGTCCAGCCGCCCTCGAAAATCATGCGCGTTGACGCGAGGATATTTTCCTCGGTAATATTTTTGTTTATAACGTCCCTCATGCGTTGGGTTCCCGCCTCGGGCGCAAAGGTTATTCCCGTTTTTCTGACCTTCTGCACCTTGTTCATAAGCTCCAGCGAAAAATTGTCTATGCGAAGGGACGGCAGCGAAAGGCTTATCTTCTTTTGCTCCGTAAATTCAATCAGCCGGTCTGTAAGCTCCTTTAATCCCGTGTAATCGCTTGTTGACAGGGACGAAAGCGATATTTCATCGTAGCCGCTGCAATCAAGCAGTCTTTTAGCCGTGTCTGTAAGCGTGTCGGGTTTTCTTTTCCTTACGGGGCGGTATACATACCCCGCCTGACAAAAACGGCAGCCGCGTATGCAGCCGCGCATTACCTCAAGCACCACTCTGTCATGCACCACTTCGCCGAAAGGAACTATGATGGTTTCCGGCGACGGGGTAGCGTCAAAATCCGCCATGATACGCTTGCGTATAACTCTCTTGGCGTTCGGGTGATTCGGGGTCACGCTTTTGACGGTGTTGTCGTCATTGTATTCAACATCGTAAAACGACGGCACATACACGCCTTCTATCTTGGCTATTTCCGCAAGATAGTCCCTCTTGTCGCGCTTGCCGCTTTTCTTCCACGCGACATAAGCGTCCGTCACCTCGTGTATGATCTCCTCGCCCTCGCCCATCATAAAGAAATCAAAAATATCCGCCACAGGCTCGGCATTGTATGCGCACGATCCGCCGCCGCATATTATGGGATATTCCTCTCCCCTGTCCGCGGCTCTTACCGGTATATCCGCAAGCATAAGCATATTGACGACATTTGAATACGACAGCTCGTACTGCAGCGTAAAGCCGAGAATATCGAAATGCGTCACCTCGTCGCCCGTTTCGAGGGCGAACAGCTTCATGCCATGCTCGCGCATCTGCTCCTCCATATCCGTCCACGGGGCGAATACTCTTTCGCAGTAGGTGTCGTCGCGATCGTTGAGCGTGTGGTAAAGTATCTTTATGCCCAGATGCGACATGGCGATCTCATATGTATCGGGGAAACAAAAGCCGAAACGGACGCAGACCTTCGCCGGATCCTTGATCACGGCATTAAGCTCTCCGCCCGTATATCTGGTCGGCTTCTGAACCTTTGAAAGTATCTTGTCTGATAATATTCTGTCAGAAAGCGTAAAACCCATTTGATGTAATTCCTTTCAAAATCCTATTCGGTCTGTGTATCGGACACGACAACCCCCTCCGCGGCGGATTTTTTTTCTTTTCTCTTTGCCGTAAATCCGGAAACGGCGTTATTGACCTTATCAAGCATACCCGGCACAAGATCCATAATCTTATCCACCGACGACAGCTGCTGATTGAGATTTATTATTCTTACGTTATCGCCCGTTATCACCAAAAACGCCACGGGATCGACATTGGCTCCGCCGCCTCCGCCTCCGCCGAAGCCGTTTGTATCGGAGGACGACGATTTTTTGTTCTCTATTCCCGTGCCGCCTACGCCCATGCCGAACGACACCTTCGAAATAGGTACTATTATCGTGTCGCCGGACGTGATAGGAGTGCCAATGATAGTATCAATATCTATCATTGTCTTGATATTTTTCATAACAGTATCCATAAAATTCTGTAAAATATTTTCGTTTGCCATGTCGGTCATTCCTCTCTTTTCTGTTTCCGCTTCCGCTTCTGTTTACGTTTTGCGTCAAAGCGCTCCCGCGCAAGAACGGCAAGCGCCTTTAAAAGTATCTTCGCCGCCCGAATCATCACGCCGATAATATTTGCAATACGCGTGCGTATTATGCAAAGCAGCGAGGCGTCTATCCTCTCCGCGTCAAAATCCGGCTGTATGTTCACTCTAAGAGCCTCCGGCTCCATTTTACATCTCAACGCGCCGATAAGCGTGTATATAAAAGCGTTTGCCGCTCCCGCGGCTATGCCGGTGCGCGCAGCGCGGTCAAAACCAAATTCAAGACTTATGTCAAGCCGCTTTATCACCGCCATGCGCCCGAATATATAGCCTATGAGCCTGTTTACATCCTTTGAAACGGCGCTTAAAAGCTTTTTTATCAGCCTAAGCTTCCGCGTTATCCGCTCATAGAGCGTTTCCGGCTCCTTGTCCTCAGGCTTTTCCTCGCTGTCCACGTCCTCATAGGGCGCGTACCTCGGTTTCTTTTTGCCGCCGACAGGGATACGCTTTTTGAATATTTTGATATATATGTTCCCGCTCTTTCTGTCGGCGGTGTAAACCAAGTCTATAACGGCGTCAACCGGTATCATCCCCGCCGCGAAAAGCACGGCGATAACAGCCGCCGCGATAAGTACAGCCTTCACTAAACCGCCTCCCGCGTCACTGCCCGCCGTTTTCTTCTTCGGGCATTATTTTTTCAAGCTTCAGCGCCGGCAAGTCCGCAAGCGTTTTCAGCCCGAAGGTTCTTAAAAACAAAACGGTTGTCTTGTAAAGTATCGGTCTGCCCGGCGCGTCAAGCCTGCCGTCCTCATCGATAAGTCCGCGCTCGTAAAGCCTGTTCACGCAGCCGTCGGAGTTGACGCCGCGTATCTTTTCTATCTGACCGCGCGTTATCGGCTGCTTGTACGCGATTATCGCCAGCGTTTCCATTGCCGCTCCCGAAAGAGCCTGATTGCGCTGTTCGCCGAGTATCTCGCGTATATATCCGTAATATTCGGGTCTTGAACAGATCTGATACCCCTCGTCTATTTCTATTATCGCGAATCCGCGCTTTTGCGTGTTATACTCCTCCCGCAAAAGCTCGACCGCGTTTTTTACCGTGTCTATGTCAAGCTCCATCACGGCGGCAAGCTTCGCCGTCCTGACAGGCTCTCCCGCCGCGAAGAGTATTCCCTCAACGGCGTATTTTATTTCATTTATCTCCATCTGTTTCCTCTGTTCGCGTTAAAACGAACTCGTCGGTGGCATCGTCACGCTCCGCACGGAGCCTTGAAAGCTTTATCATCTCAAGCACGGCAAGAAACGTGGCGATCATTTCGGGCCTTGAATCCTCCGGCAAAAACAGCTCGGAAAAATTCACCCGCCCCGAAGGCTCCAGCGCCTTGCAGATCTTTTCCACCATATCATCGACCGATACCTTTTCCCTGCCGACTATTCCGTAAAAAGCGCGTTTTTCCGGCTTTGCCGCGCGTTTCCTGCGCTCAAGTATCGAATAAAACGCGTCTATAAGCTCCGCCGTTTCATGATGGCGGCTGTAGGGCTGTACGGGCAGATCTATCTTTTCAGCCTCCCGAAAAACCATGTGCCTCGCGGCAAATTCCGTCTTTCTCAGCTCGCCCGAGGCCTCCTTGAACAGCTTGTATTCTTCAAGCCGTCTGACAAGCTCCTCTCTGGGATCTTCTTCCTCCTCGGTTTCCTCTTTCGGAAGAAGCATCTTCGATTTTATATACAAAAGCTGCGCCGCCATTACCACAAATTCGCTCGTATCATCCAAGCTGTCTCCGCCGTTTTCGCGGAGTATCTCCATATACTGATCCGTGATCTCGGCTATGGGTATATCGTAAATGCTGACCTTGTTTTTTCTGATAAGGTGCAAAAGCAGATCGAGCGGCCCCTCGAACGCATCCAGTCTGTAAAGTATTTTTTCCATCAGCGCCCGCCTTATACAAATTTCCCGAAAACAAGCGTGACAAGCTTAAGCATAACATTGTAAACAGCATACGCCCCTCTGCCTATTATTCCCGAAAACACTCCCGTTACGCACAGTATCATAAGAAGTATCATCGAATACCGCTCATACTGCATAAGCTTGTAGTAGTATCTGTCGGGGATTATAAGTCCGAGTATTCTCGAACCGTCAAGCGGCGGGAACGGTATAAGGTTGAACACCGCAAGACCTATATTTCTTATGGCAAACAGCTGCAAGGCGTATATAATGACAGACGAAACAGCCTCAGGGATGCGGACATGAGCGCTTATCACGATCATCGCTCCCAGAAGCAGCATTGACGCCATCGCCATTACAAGATTCGCCGCCGGCCCCGCAAAAGCTACCAAAGCCATGCCCTTTTTCCTGTCGCGGTAATACGCGGGGTTCACCATTACCGGCTTCGCCCAGCCGAAATGGAAGAACACCATCATTATTGTTCCGATAGGGTCAAGATGCGCCAGCGGGTTCATTGTAAGCCTTCCGTCGCGCTTCGGCGTCGGATCGCCCAGCTTATACGACACGAGTCCGTGCGCCATTTCATGCCCCGACAGCGCCACAAGCGTTATCAGAACATCTATTATCAGCGTTTTTATATCAATATTGAACATTTACTCCTCCGACAAGACTTTACTGAACTCTGCGCGCCTTACCGGTTCTCTCGTAATAAAGTCTTTTGTTTTCATACATCATCATATCGGCGCGGCGGATAGTCATTGTGATGTTTTTGTCGCTGCTGCGGTCATAGAAAGCGTAACCCAGAGCAAAGGCAAGCTTCATGCCGCCCATTTTGTTTACCCTGTCGCAGCCGGTTTCCACGCGGCTCATAAATTCCTCTATCTCGGTAAGCGTGGCGTTTTTTATAAGCACGATAAATTCATCGCCGCCGGTTCTGTAGGTGTACTGACGCTTTCTGTCGGTCACGGCTTCCTTCAGCACCATAGCCGCGTTTTGCAGGAATTTGTCGCCCGCCGGATGACCTAAGGTATCGTTTATTGTCTTAAGACCGTTCAAATCGGCGACAATGACCGCGTACTCATCTTTTTTACTGCTTCTTTCAAGATTCTTAACATCAAGCTCAAAAGCGTTTTTGGTATTAAGACCCGTCAGCTCGTCGAGCTTCGTCATTTCTCCCTTGGTCGGGTTCAGCACCGAGCCGAATATCACGGACGACATCTTTGCCAAAAGCATTATGATAAAGATCATTATAATGCACAAAATTATTGTTATGGTCTTTCTCCCTTCGGCATAGACCTCATCGGAAAAGGCAATGTTGACATACGCGCTGTTCGACGGCTTGTATACAAAGCACCTTCTTTGACCGTAAACCGTGTCTATGCTGCACATTTTTGTGCTTGGGCTTGCTTTAAGGATGCCCTTTAATATATCAGGCTCCACCAGCTCGCCGTAGCGGTACGTGTCCTCTGGGTGAGAATCGTCAAAGGTATACTGATACCTGTATTCGCCGCCCGTATCCTTGATTATAAGTATTGTCGAAACGCCGTAAGCCGACGCTATTTTTTCAAGCTCCTGCGACTCATCAATACTCGGCTGTATGCCTATTTCGGAATTTTCATTAAAATAATCTCCCAAAACAGCTGTTATATTCTCGTTCGCTTTCTCGGCCTGTATCTTATCCAATTTTCCGATAGTCTCTCCAAACGACCATCTGAAACAGACCGTAACAATGAGCATCGAAAGCAGTATCGCCGCCAGCGAGAAATAGAACACCTGAGAGCTCATCTTGGAAAAATGTTCTCTTAGCAAGCTTTTCATTTAAAATTCATCCTTCCGCGTTGAAGAAACAATAGTATCTTCAAAACCCCTGTATTTTGTAAAACCCCAATATTAAATCCGATAAAACAATGCGCATAGGTATTTTGTATATTATATCATATATTTTTTCAAATTGCAATAGTTTAAACAATAAAAAAGATTTTTTTCTCAAATTATTGTTGAAAATTTTCGGCTTGGGTTTTCCTTTGCTTTTATATACTGCCGGCAGCCGGTTTTTTCGTTATTTCACGGCATTATCGGTAATAAAAGACAAATATTTTTTAATATTGGCGCGTTTTTTCAAAATAACACTTGATTTTGTGAGTGTAATGTGGTAAAATATTTGATTGAGTAAGACTGCAGAAGGAGATTTTAAATATGTCAGGACATTCAAAATGGAGTACAATAAAGCGCAAAAAGGGCGCTAACGACGCTCAGCGCGCAAAGATATTCACAAAGATCGCGCGCGAGATCATAGTCGCGGTAAAAGCCGGCGGTCCGGATCCGGACAACAACTCAAGCCTGAAGGACGTTATCTCAAAGGCGCGCTCGGCAAATATGCCCAACGACAACATACAAAGGACTATCAAAAAAGCCGCCGGCTCGACGGAGGGCGACAACTACGAGAATATCACCTACGAGGGCTACGGCCCCGGCGGAGTGGCTGTGATTGTTGAAACCCTTACGGACAACAGAAACAGAACAGCCGCCGATGTGCGCCATCATTTCGACAAATACGGCGGAAACATGGGACAGAACGGCTGCGTAAGCTTTATGTTTGATCAGAAGGGCGTTATAGTTATAGAAAATGACGGCGAGATTGATGAGGACGAGCTTACAATGGACGCGCTTGAAGCGGGAGCGGACGATTTCTCCGCCGATGAGGACTGCTTCGAGATCGTTACCTCGACCGACGCCTTCCGTGAAGTGCGCGACGCGCTTGAAGCGAAGTACACTCTTTCGTCGGCGGAGATAAGCATGGTTCCCCGTACCACGGTGACGCTTACGGACGAAAAGCAGATCTCCAATATGTCAAAAATGCTTGAGGTTATGGAGGATAACGACGATATTCAAAACGTCTACCATAACTGGGAAAATGAAGAATAACCGATATGGGTATCGTAAAATTTATGCAAAACCGCATCTCGCGGCTCATATTCTCGCTGATTTCCGGAGCGGCGTACTTTGCGGCGGCGTTTTGGCTGTGCAGGGTGTATTTCGGGGAAAGCAGCGGACTGATAGTATTCTTTTTCGCGCCGGCGCTGATATGCGGCGCGGCATTGGTGCTGTTTAAGTCGATCAGCTCCATGCTTGAACAGGAGAACAAGCGCGGGATCGTATTTTTAACGGCCGCTCATACGGTATTTGTGATCGTCACAGCCGTGCTGCTTATTGCCGCGGCGGTGACGCGATAGGGCGGCGGGATATTCCCATATATTTCCGTATATCAAAGAAGGGACTGTGTCGGGACAGTCCCTTTTCGTTTGCGTTTTTATTCTTACTGCGCCATCGAGAACAGCATCCTGTCGCTTATCTCGTCCGACGCGCCGGCGTAAAGCTTTAGGAGCTTTTCCGGAGTCATGTTCTCTCTTTGCTCGCCGTTTATATCAAGAACTATCCTGCCGTGGTCAAGCATTATCGTGCGGTTTCCGCACTCCAGCGCCGAGGGGACATTGTGCGTGATCATCATAGTCGTGATCTTTCTTTCCTCCACAATCTTTTTGGTGACCGCAAGCACTTTATCGGCTGTCGCCGGATCGAGCGCCGCCGTATGCTCGTCAAGAAGCAGCAGCTTCGGCGCGGCGATCACCGCCATAAGCAGCGACACCGCCTGACGTTCTCCGCCCGAAAGCAGTCCTATCTGCGTTTTCATCCTGTTCTCAAGTCCCAGTCCGAGCGACGCCACCATTTCGGTGAAATATTTGCTGTCCTTCTTGTTTACGGCGAAAAAGCTCTTTGACGAGTGCTGACAATAAGCAAGGGACATATTCTCCTCTATAGTCATATTCGGCGCCGTGCCTCTTAACGGATTTTGAAAAAGGCACCCTATATCCGCCGCGCGCTTATAGTCCTTTTTAAAGGTTATATCCTCTCCGTCAAGAACTATCGTGCCGCTGTCGGGAATGAACGTACCCAATATGGCGTTGAACATAGTTGACTTGCCCGCTCCGTTAGAGCCAAGGATCGTTACAAACTCGCCGTTTTTTACGTGAAGGTCTATATCGGCAAGAGCCTGCTTTTCGTTTACCGTACCCTTATAGAAGGCTTTTTTCACATGGTTCAGCTTAAGCATCTCCGTCCTCCTTCTGCGCATCGGGTCTGCGTCTTTGCTTTATATATGCCGTCACCCTAGGCACGGCAAGCGCCAGTGTTACTATCACCGCCGAGATCATTTTCAGTCCGTATGCCGGAAATATCTCGAACTTAAGCGCGAACGCTATGATTATTCTGTATATCACAGAACCCGCCACCGCCGCTATGATGCCTCCGGTAACGCCGTGATGACCGAATATGGTTTCTCCGATTATCACCGACGCAAGACCTATCACCACCATGCCGCTGCCGTAGCCTACGTCCGCGAACATCTGGTACTGGCATATAACCGCTCCCGAAAGCGCCACGCATCCGTTGCCCAGCGCGAAGCCGACGCACTTAACCATGTCAGCGTTTATCGATGACATTCTTACCATTTCCTCGTTATCGCCGACCGCGCGCATGGAAATTCCCGGCTTCGTCTTGAAAAACACAATGAAAAACACCGCCACCACAGCAGTGATCGCCAGCGACAGTATCAGCTTGTCTATTTCCGTATCGAAGGGCGATACCGCGTCAAACGCCGAAAATATATTCGGCTTGCCTATAACCGACAGATTCGACTTTTCGCCGAGAACGAACATATTAACGGTATACAGAGCCGTCATTGTAAGTATTCCCGCAAGTATCGAGTGAATCCCGACCTTTGTCTGCAAAAATCCCGTGACCGCTCCCGCAAGGCATCCCGCCAGAAAGCCGGCGGCAAGTCCCAAAAACGGATGCCCCGCCACCGATACTACCGCCGACACCGCCATGCCGAAGGTAAAGCTTCCGTCAACCGTAAGATCCGCCGTATCGAGAATACGAAACGCTATGAACACTCCCACGGCAAGCAGTCCGTATATAACGCCGAGCTGCAGCGCTCCTATCACCTGTATAAACATATAGGCACCGTCCTTTCTACATTTCCGCAGCCGCGGCGATGCGGTCCTTTATAACAGCGCAGCTTGCGTCAAACCGCTCCTTTTCCTCCTCGGTCAGGGGCAGCTCTATGATCTCCTCAATGCCGTTTTCGCCTATTACGCAGGGAACTCCGGCGTGCAGACCGTACTGTCCGTATTCGCCTTCAAGCAGGGCGGAGGCGGGAAGTATGCGCTTCTCATCATTCAGCACCGCCTGAGCCATATCCGCCAGAGCGTACCCTATGCCAAACTCCGTGGCGTTCTTGCCGTTGATTATATCCATGCCGATCATGCGTGTGCGTTCAAGTATCCGCTCCTTATCCAGGTTCAGCCTGCCGGCAATATCGTCAAAGCGTTTGCCGCCTATGCTTACGGCGGAAAACGGTATCATCTGCGAATCGCCGTGTTCTCCCATTGAATACGCCTGTACGGATACGGGATCATAGCCCGTAAGCTCCGAAAGAATACGCCTGAGCCTTGCGCTGTCGAGCGTTGTCCCCGTACCGAATACGCGGTTTTTCTCAAATCCGAGTCCCTTTCGGAAATAGTCCGCTATTACATCGCAGGGATTTGAAATGGAAATAACTATGCCGCCGAAGTCGGCGCTGCGAAGATGCGGCAGTATCTCTTTCGCCGCCGCCACCGACGCGCCCATGACATCGAGCCTTGTCTGCCCCGGAAGTCTCGGAACACCCGCAGCGATCACTAAAATATCGGAGTCGGCGCAGTCGGAATAATCTCCCGCGTGTACCTTTACCGGCGTAGGCATGAACGATACCGCGTCCGCTATGTCCCACGCGTTTGCGGCGCATTTTTCCCTGTCAATATCTATCAGAGCTATCTCCGTGCAGACGCTCCTGTGACACAGGCTGTACGCGCAGTGCGTTCCCACGTGTCCCGCGCCTATTATCGTTATTTTCCTTTTCATTGCTGTTCTCCCCAAATAGAGCCTGTTCCGCTATTTATGCGAACAGGCTCTCGCAAAGACGCCGTGCGCCCGTACAAGGCGCGCAGCCGTCCGTCTTTATTTTCAGTTTTCGGTTTTAATTTCCTTAAATTCGGCCTTGATGCTTTCGGGTATCTCAATTCCGAGATTTGAAGCAACATCGGTGTTTATCATCTTGGCGTACTCTTTTATAGCCTCAACGTGATTGTCCGCGATGCTCTCTCCGTTTAAGATGCGCTCCGCCATCTGAGCCGTCTGTCTGCCGAGGACAGTGTAGTCTATGCCGACTGTCGCCAGTCCGCCGTCCTTTACCATTGAATCGGCGCCCACATAAAGCGGGAGCTTCGCGTTATCGACAACATTCGTATACGCCGGCATTGCTGACGCCACCATATTGTCATTGGGCGTGAAAAACGCGTCAACGCTTCCCACCAAGGATGAAGCCGCCTGCTGAACATCGGCAGCGGAAGCTATCGTCGCTTCCTTGTATGAAAGGCCATGCTCGTCGCAGTACGCTCTTGCTCTTTCAATACCCGTCAGAGAATTGACCTCGCCGGGGTTGTATACAAAGCCGAACGTCTTTGCCTCCGGCGTAAGCTCCGCCGCCAAAGCGAAAATATCCTCTATCGCGATTGAATTGGAAACGCCCGTCACATTTTTGTCCGTCTTGTCAAACGCCTCTACAATACCCGCCTCAACGGGGTTGCTTACCGCCGAGAACACGATCGGTATCTGCGAGGTTGCCGCAAGCGCCGCCTGCGCCGTCGGTGTCGCTATAGGTATGATCATGTCAACGCCGTCGCTCACCAAAGACTGCATTATGGACGGAAGAAGAGTCGAATCGCCGTTGGCGTTTTTCTCGATGATTTCTATCTTATCCATCATGCCGTTTTTCTCAAACTCGCTTTTTATGGTTTCGCGTATCTCGTTAAGCGAGGGATGATCCACGTGCTGAACTATAGCCACCTTCAGCTTATCGCCGCTGTCCGCCGACGAACTGTTTTCGGCGGGAGCTTTTGTGCCGCCGCAGGCTGCCAGCGAAAACAGCACCGTCCCCGCCAATACGGCGGACGCCGCCTTCTTGAATATGTTTTTAACCGCTCCTTGTTTCATTTCCGAAGCCTCCCTGAAATAATAAATTTATCAGATTTTTTAAGAAAGCCGTAAAAAAGCCGCGTCAAACACGCGGCAGAATTTACTGAAAGAACTGCAACCGGTCTCTGCTGCGCTCATCTGTATACAATTGAATAAGTTTAATGTATTCTTATCCGAACCTATCCAGTTGTCCGGCTTGCATTAAGTACGCTGTTTCAATATATATGCCTATATATGCCCAATACAAACCGCATCTTCTCGTCTTATCTTTTCTCAACTAATCTAACGGTGTTATTATACCACGCCGCAGGGCGTTTGTCAATAGTTTTTTTGAAGCGGCGGAAAAATGTAAATTGCGGTAAAGTGCGTAAATTCACGCATAAATACAAATATACATATTGACTTTTCCATACGCTGATGTTATAATAAGGTAAAATAAAATAATAAAGCGGCAGGTGTCGGATGAGAATGTGTTATTTCCCGCAAGGACATAACATTTCTCGGATCCGGTGAAAAGGGAAGCAGGTGCGAATCCTGCGCGAACTCGTCACTGTATTTAGGGAGCGTAAGCCAATATGTCACTGAGAAATCGGGAAGGCGGCTTATGCGGCGATCTTTAAGTCAGGAGACCTGCCTGCCGCTGTACGGGAATTTTTATTCCAAACCACGAGTAATTGGTTGTACATCAAAGCGCACAAAACAGAACTTGAAATTGAGTGAGCTCTTTATTTCGCTATATCTTTTTATCGGGCTTATTCAATTTTCCGGTTTGCGTTAAGCTTCGTTATTCGATACGGATTACTTAACGCAAGCCATATAGCGGCTGTCTTTTTTGTGTTCCCTTTTTGTCCTCCGTTTACCCGTGTAACCGGATTTTTTTATTACCGCGTCAAAATCATTTTACAAACAGGAGGACAACAAAATGAAAAAATCAGTTGCAGTATTGCTTACGGCGGCGGTTCTGGGCGCGTCACTCGCGGGCTGCGCGCAGTCGGACAAGGATAAGGCGGATAAAACCGCCGCTTTGATCGACGCTATCTATGTGCAGGAGAGAACAGACGAAACGGACGCTCAGTGCGCGGAGGCAAAAGCCGCGTGGGATGAGCTGACCGATGCTCAAAAGGAGCTTGTCAGCGGCGAGAACGCCGACCCCGATTACTTCGGCAGAGATACCGGCGACGCGGGAGCCGACGACCCTCTTAACGGCGACGGCATAGGAGAAAACGAGCTTCTGGTGGTAAGCTTCGGCACATCCTTCAACGACAGCAGAGCGGAGGATATAAAGGGCATCGAGGACGCTCTTGCGAAAGCTTATCCCGACTGGTCTGTCAGAAGAGCGTTTACCGCCCAGATCATTATCAATCATGTTCAGGCAAGGGATGGCGAGTTTATCGACAATATGCAGCAGGCTTTGGATCGCGCGGTGAAAAACGGCGTGAAAAACCTCGCGGTACAGCCGACGCATCTGATGCACGGCGCGGAATACGATGAGCTGACCGAAGCTCTTGATGATTATAAGGATAAATTTGAAACGGTAAAGGTTGCCGAGCCGCTTCTCGGCGATCTCGGCGCGGACGCGTCGGTTATAAACGCGGATAAAAAAGCCGTTGCGGAGGCTGTTACGGCGGAGGCTGTAAAGGCCGCCGGCTATGAAAGCCTTGACGCCGCGAAGCAGGATAAAACGGCGTTTGTCTTTTTGGGACACGGCACCATGCACACTGCAAAGGTGTCCTACAGTCAAATGCAGACGCAAATGACCGAGCTTGGATATGACAACGTATTCATCGGCACAGTCGAGGGCGAGCCGGAGGAAACGGCTTGCGAGGCGGTTATTGAAGCGGTGGCGGATGCCGGATACAATAAGGTTGTCCTCCGTCCGCTTATGGTAGTAGCCGGCGATCACGCCAATAATGATATGGCGGGCGATGACGAGGATTCCTGGAAGAGTATGTTTGAAGGCTCCGGCAAGTTTGAAAGCGTTGACACGCAGATTTCGGGTCTTGGACGTATTCCGGCGATACAGGATATTTATATCGCGCACACAGCGGCGATTGTCAATGAATAAAGGCGGGATTTAACAGATGCTTTCAAAGATAAGAAAAACAGGAAAAATTTACATATTTGTATGCATAGCGCTTATATCGAGCCTTCTTATGTCCGCCTGCGGCGGCGCTCCCCAAAAGGAAGCATCGCTTGAGGACGGAGTATATGACGCGGATTTCAGCACGGACAACAGTATGTTCCATGTAAGCGAAGCCTGCGGCGGAAAAGGCGTTCTTACGGTATCAGGCGGGGAAATGACGATCCATGTTTCGCTGGCGTCGGAAAATATAGTGAATTTGTATCCGGGTCTTGCCAAGGACGCGCAAAAGGACGGCGCCGAGCTGCTTATGCCGACTGTCGATACCGTTACCTACAGCGACGGTATCTCGGAGGAGGTATACGGCTTTGATGTTCCCGTACCCGCGCTTGATGAGGAATTTGATCTGGCGCTTCTCGGCAAAAAGGGAACGTGGTACGACCACAAGGTAAGCGTTTCAAATCCCGTGAAGAAGGACAGCGCGGAGGAAAACACGGGCGTATCGGTTATCGGTCAGGGCGACGGAGAATATACAGTCGATGTAAAAGCAGAGGGCGGCAGCGGAAAAGCGTCGGTATCTTCACCCGCGCTGATTACGGTCAGGGACGGAAAAGCCTTCGCCCGCATAGAATGGAGCAGTCCCCATTACGATTACATGATAGTCGGGGACGAAACCCTACAGCCGGTCAACAGCGGCGGCAATTCCGTGTTTGAGATCCCCGTCGCGGCCTTTGACGAGCCGATAACCGTCATCGCGGACACGACAGCCATGTCAACGCCGCATGAGATCGAATACACTCTGACCTTCTCCTCGGCGTCGGCGAAAAAGCAATGATCAAAAAAACACTTTTGTGTCTTGTCGGTATAATTTTTACAATAACGGCAGCGTCATGCGGCGTATCGCGGGACGCTGCCAAGCCGGCGGACTACGTAAGCTCCTCGCTTAAATACGAATCGCGGACCGAGCTTGATTATGCCGAGGGCTTTACGATAGACCGTTACGAGGGCGGCTATTCGCTGATAAGCATATCCGACGGAAGCAGGTTTTTAACGGTGCCCGACGGCATGAACGCGCCGGAGGATCTTGCGGAGGATATTGTGACCCTGCGGCAGCCGGCAGATAATATTTATCTTGCGGCGTCAGCCGTGATGGATATGTTCGCCGCGCTTGACGCAACGGACAGTATTTCTTTGTCGGGCATAAAGGAGAGCGGCTGGTACATAGATGAAGCGAAAGAGGCAATGTCGCTTGGGAAAATCGTATACGCCGGCAAGTACAGCGCTCCGGATTATGAGCTGATCTTAAATTCGGGCTGCTCTCTTGCGATCGAGTCCACAATGATATTACATTCCCCCGAAGTAAAGGAAAAGCTGGAGAATCTGGGCATACCTGTGCTTATTGACCGTTCAAGCTACGAAGGTCATCCTTTGGGAAAGACGGAGTGGATAAAGCTGTACGGCGCGCTTACCGGCAGGGAGGATGAAGCCGAGCTGATATTTAATCGGCAAAAAGAGCTGGCGGATTCCGCCGTCGGCGATAAAACGGGCAAAACAGTCGCGTTTTTCTATATCACCTCCAACGGGGCGGTGAATGTACGCAAATCGGGAGATTATGTGCCGAAAATGATAGAGCTTGCGGGAGGACAGTATATATTTTCCGATCTCGGCGACGATACGGCGTCCTCCTCGGTTAATATGCAGGCAGAGGAATTTTACGCGGCGGCAAAGGACGCGGATTATCTCGTGTATAACAGCACTGTCGCGGGCGAGGTGTCCTCAAAAGAGGAGCTTTTGCAAAAAAGCGCGCTGCTTTCCGATTTTAAGGCGTTCTCGGATGGGAATGTATTTTGTGTGTCAAAGAATTTATATCAGGAGTCTGTAAGCACGGGCGTCTTTATACTTGATCTTCATAAAATGCTGACGTCGGACGGAGCGGGGGATGAAAGCTTTGAATATCTTTTCAGACTTGAATAAGAGAGCCGCGCTGCTGTTTGCGGTGTCGGCAGCTCTTGTTATACTTTTACTTTTTCTTAATATTATGATCGGCAGCGTGTACGTATCTTTTCCCGACGCGCTGCGCGGTATGCTGCGCCTCGGCGATAATACTGCCTCGGACATCATCATGAAGATACGTTTTCCGCGCGCGATAGCGGCGGTTATTTTAGGCGGGGCCTTGGCCCTGTCGGGATATTTGCTGCAAACGTTTTTCCATAACCCGATAGCGGGCCCGTTTGTCCTTGGAATTTCATCCGGCGCGAAGCTTGTTGTGGCGCTGACAATGGTGTTTTCGTTGGAAAGGGCGATAAAAATCAACTCGTTTATGCTGATACTGTCCGCGTTTGCGGGGTCCATGCTTTCCATGGGATTCGTGCTTGCCGTTTCAAAAAAGGTGAAGCATACGGCGACGCTGATCGTAAGCGGCATTATGATAGGCTATATCTGCTCGGCGGTGACAGATCTGGCGGTCACCTTTGCCGAGGATTCCGACATTGTAAACCTGCATAACTGGTCAATGGGAAGCTTTTCGGGCATTTCGTGGAGCAATGTGGCTGTTATGGCTGTTGTGGTGGCTGCGGCCGCCTGCGTTGTTTTTATGATGTCAAAGCCGCTTGCGGCATATCAGCTGGGCGAAGCCTACGCAAGAAGCATGGGACTGAATATACGCGCTTTCAGAGCCGCTCTTGTATTGCTGTCGGGCATACTTTCCGCCTGCGTGACAGCCTTTGCGGGGCCTGTGTCGTTTGTGGGCATAGCCGTTCCGCAGCTTGCGAAAAGGCTTTTTCATACGGCGAAGCCGATGATACTGATACCCGCCTGTTTTCTGGGCGGAGCCGTGTGGTGTCTGTTCTGCGACCTTCTGGCAAGGACCGTATTCGCCCCGACGGAGCTTTCCATCAGCACAGTAACGGCAATATTCGGCGTACCCGTTGTGATTTATGTGCTGCTGCGTCAAAAGAAGGAGAAGCTGTATTGATATGAAAAACTATTTTTTCTCCGTGAAAAGCATGACCGTAGGCTATGACAATACCCCGCTGATACGCGATATAGAGATAACCCTGAAAAAGGGTGAAATACTTACTCTGATCGGCCCGAACGGAGCCGGAAAGTCAACGATCTTAAAAAGCATTATCGGGCAGCTTGCCCTTATTTCGGGGACTGTTTTGCTGGAGGATATACGGCTGAATGAAATATCGGACAAGGAGCGCGCCGAAAGCCTGTCCGCGGTTTTGACAGAGCGCATCGATCCTGAGCTTTTGACTGTGCGCGACATAGTTTCCATGGGCAGATACCCTTATACGGGGACGCTCGGTATCTTATCGCAAAAGGACAAGCGGATCGTCGATGAGGCAATAGAGCTTGTAAACGTTTCGCCTCTTTCGGAAAAAGAGTTCGTTTGCTTAAGCGACGGGCAGAAGCAAAAGGTCATGCTCGCAAAAGCGATAGCGCAGGAGCCGGAGATCCTTGTTCTGGACGAGCCGACATCCTTTTTGGATATACGCTGTCAGCTTGAGTTCCTGTCGGTGCTTAAAGAAATGTCGCGAACAAAGCGCCTCACGGTGATAATGTCAATGCACGATCTGGATATGGCTGAATGGATCTCGGACAAGGTGCTGTGCGTAAAGGGCGAATATATAGAATGTTTCGGCAGCCCGCGGGATATTTTTACCCCCGCTTATATAAGCGGCTTCTACGGCATTGACGAGCATACTCTCGGCGAGCTGGGACGATGGAGAATGAAATAACAATTTCCTTAAGCACCTCACATCGGCTCTAATGCTGCTTCACTGTCTTTTGTGCCGCTGTTAAATGATGTTATGGATCTTGTATGGGCAGCGCAAACAATCAGAGCATATAACAAAACCAATATTACAATACCCCTCCCGCTCGCCGTCAGTGCGCGACATTAGGATGAGTGTTGCGATATGGCTCAATCGCTCCGGATTGATGTCAAATCCTCAGGAAACCGGCACTTTCGATGTGCTTGTTCCTACTATATATGCAATCGCACATATTTTCCAATCGTCTCAACAATTTCCC
>CAZCZR010000003.1:0-5517 GCA_964503455.1 uncultured Lachnospiraceae bacterium
ATAAAAAGAACCGCCCGTTTTGGGCGGCTCTTCGGATGATTTAATTACTTATTTGCCTGCGCTTTGCTCCTCGTAAAGCTCTGCCTTCTCGTCAAGCACTGCCTGATAGCCTGCCGCAAGGTAATCCTTGCACGCCGCTTCGTACTTAGCCTCAAATTCTTCGGGCTTGCAGTTAATCAGGTCAACCTGATACTCCTGCCACTTAGCCTTCAGGCTCTCGCCGTACTCCGTAAGCGATGAAACCGGCTTGTTAAAGATATAATCGCAGTAGCTCAGATCCTCATTCTCCTTGTATGTCTTATAAGCGTCCTCGATAAGGAACTCATAGCCTTCGGGAGCGTAGGTTCTTGCCTGTGCCTTAACGTTAAGCTCCTCGCTGCCGAGATCCTTGCCTTCCGTTACAAGACACCACATATCCTTGTTCGACGAATAGTTAAGTCTGTCCTCGCCGGCATAGTCGTCTACGATAACGGGGATGCCGTCTACCATGTTATAGGTCTTGCCTTCGATACCGTTCTGCATTGTGAACAGATTGTCCTCCTGCGACAGCCACTCAAAGTACATCAAAACAGCTTCAGGATGCTTGCAGTTTACATTGATGCCTGACATCATGCCGAAGGGGTTATCCTTTCTTGAACCCTTCTTCTCGCCGTTGATAGTTCTGCCGGGGATCGACTCAACCTCCGCGTCGGGAACATTTGCCTTAAGCATTCCTATAATGTCGGGGCTCTTTGTCAGGTAGCAGCCGTATACGCCCGCCTTGCCTGAAATAAACGCTTCCTTAGCCTTTGAGCCGTCAACGTCCAGATACCACTCCGGACTTACAAGACCGTCGTTGTACATCTTGTTGTCATACTCAAGCTGCTTTTTGGTCGGCTCCCATGTAAGCGAGCAAACAGCTATATCCGAATAAAGCGCGTTGTCCCTTTCAGGCAGCGGCTGCTCTCTGAACATATAGTTGCCATAGTTCGCGTTTGCGAGTGTCTTTGTCGTTGCGATCGTACCCTCGCCGCCGAGCTGCATATCGCGGAACTTGAGAAGCATCTGATAATACTCTTCCTCTGTTGTCGGAACCTCCGAATAGCCCGCTTTCTCTACCCAGTCTTTTCTTATAAGATTTACCCACTTGAAGTCAAGAGGTCTTACAGCGCCGAGGAACATCTTCTTTCCGTCAAGGTAAGTATATTCGTCAAGCTCTTTTGTCTTTTCGTAATATGTGGGCGCATACTTCTTGATGAAGTCGTCGTTAAGCTCTATAAAAGCGTCCTGATCCGCGAAAGAAACAATCGAGGGATAGTCATAGTTGAAGATGATATCCGGCTGATTCTCTTCCTTGCCGGCAAGCAGCTGATTAAACTTGGTAATTTCCTCCGTTCTCGGAATAGCTATGTATGTCATCTTAATATTGTGCTTGTCGCCGAAGTTTTCCTGCACATATTTTGTCCAGTAGTTATCCGTAACGCTGGGAAGTCCCGGAGTTCCTCTGTCGTATACGGGTATCTTAAGCTCTATCTGTTCCTCGTATACGTAATCCTCTACATTTTCGCGCGACATGAGCTCATCCATGTCGGCAGAGCCGCTCTTTTTGCCGCACGCGGTTCCGAGCGAAGCGATCATAGCGGCAGCCAAAGAAAGGCACAAAAGCTTTTTTACTTTCATTTTTCATTCTCTCCTTTTTAATATTTTTCACATCCTTGAAGGATGATAGGTGACATTTTTATCACGCCTGTTTTTTTATCAGCCCTTTACCGCGCCGATCATAACGCCCGTTACAAAGTACTTCTGTACGAACGGGTAGATTATGATAATGGGTATCGTCGCGAACATGATAGTCGCCGACTTAACAACCTCGGCTGCCTGCAGCTCGCCGCCGCCCGATTCCTGCGCCAGAGAACCCGACTCGCCTGCGGCGTTTACAAGATTGTAAAGCTTTAGCTGAAGCGGCTTGAGGTTATCCGACTGTATATAGTAAAGAGCGTCCTGGAACGAGTTCCAGCGTCCAACCGCGAAGAACAGCGCCAGAGTAGCAAGCACCGACTTTGACAGCGGCAGCACTACCTGAACAAGCGTCCTGAAATCATCGCAGCCGTCAAGCTCCGCCGCCTCTATAAGGCTGTCGGGGATTGAGTTTTGCATAAAGGTCTTTAGTATGATCATGTTATACGCCGAGAATATCAGCGGAAGCACAAGACAAGCCGCCGTATCCAGAAGGTTCAGGTTATCTATCAGCAAGTATTCCGGAATAATACCCGCCGAAAAATACATCGTTATAAGGAAGATAACGCCTATAACGCCTCTGCCCTTTACCTTGCCGCGCGCAAGAGGATACGCAGCGCATATGGTGACGATCATGCCCGCGACCGTAAATACAATGGTCAGAACAGCCGTATACCACAGCGAATGCATCATAGAGCTGTCGCCCATAACAGTCTTGTATGCGGCAACCGTGATGCCCTTCGGGATAAGGAATACTGTGTTTGCGTATACCGCCGCGTCGCTGCTTATTGACATAGCCGCAACGTGCAGAAACGGTACAATACAAATGATTGTCAGCAAGCCTATAAAAGCGTATATAAGCACGTCCGCTACAATATCGGCGGGACTCTTTTTTATTTTATTCTTAGCCATTTTCAACCTGCCTCCTTACACAATTCCGCCTTCGCCAAGGAACTTAGCGAAGCGATCGGACGCCAGCACCAGTATAACGCCGACAAGCGACTGGAACAGACCGACTGCCGTTGCTATATTATACTTGTTCTGCTGCAGACCTACACGGTAAACATAGATAGCGATAACATCCGAGAAATCCGTTACCATCGGGTTTGACAGGGTGTACGGTCTGTCGAACGCGCTGCCCATGATACGTCCGAGACTCATTATAAGCATTGTAACTATGGTAGGCTTAAGACAGGGAAGCGTAATGCTCCAGATCTTTCTCCATCTGCCGGCTCCGTCAACCGTGGCAGCCTCATAAAGCTCCGCGTCAATACCGGTTATAGCCGCAAGGTAGATAATGGTTCCCCATCCCATGCCCTGCCATACTCCGATAAGAACGTAGGAAGCCGCCCAGTGCCACTTCTCTGTGAGGAAGGGAATAGCCTCGCCGCCCATACGGGTTATAAGCACGTTTATGTATCCCGACGAAGGAGCAAACAGCTGATATGCAAGACCCGAAATGATAACCCAAGACAAAAAGTGCGGAAGATACAGGATTGTCTGGGTTGTCTTTTTATACCATTTGCACTTGATCTCGTTCAGGAAGATCGCAAGTATGATAGGCGCCGGAAAACCGAGCAAAAGATCAAAGCCGTTAAGAACCAATGTGTTTCGCAGCGCTTTATAGAAGTCCTTTGATGTAAATACCTGCTTGAACACGTCCAGTCCTATAAATTCCGAACCGGCAAAGCCTTTTATCGGCTTGTAATCCAAAAACGCAATTGAAAGTCCCAGCATCGGCAGGAACTTGAATATGATTACCAGTATGAGCGGAATAGCAAGCATAACATACATCTGCCAGTCACGCTTTAAGTAGTAACCGACTCCCTTTTTCTTGACCGCGACCGCCGGGACAGCGGTCTTTTGTGTTTTCATAAGGATCCCTCTCTTCCCCTTGCCGCTTTTTCACCGCAGCATAGTATATTTTTTAATGATACTTTAATTATAGCATAGACATATTAAAAAATCAACAATTTTTTGAATTTTTTTTGAATTTTTTTGTATGCTATATTCAAATGTAATTTGCGGGTGATTTTGTTCAGCGGGGACCGTACATATAAGCGCGTCTGCGGCTGTATTTTTCCTTTGTGGCGTTGCCGCCGCGTATGTGTCTTTCCGCCTTGTTTATCTCCAGCACCGAATGTACCTCCTTGTACAATGCCGGACTGATGCTTTTCAGCCGCTCGGACACGTCCTTATGCACCGTCGATTTGCTGACGCCGAACCTCTTTGCCGCCGCGCGGACCGTGGCGCGGTTATTTACTATGTACTCGCCCAGCTCCACCGCTCTTTGCTCTATATACTCCGACGACCTTTTATTCATACATACACACCCCTTGATTATCAGATAACTATATTTATGCGCTCCGCGCCGCGTTTAGTCCGTCGCCGAGGAAGTTTGCCGCGCGTAAAAAATATCAACAAAAATTCCCGCGCTGTTTTGTGAATTTTGCGAAATCTGAAAAAAGTATTTACTTTTGGGCGATAATATTGTATAATGTATTTGAGTTGTTCTTATCCCACACAATATCTGAACAGCCGAAAGGATGCCCGCCGGTTATGAAAAGACGTTTAGCCCGCCTTTGGAACGGTATTAAAATACTGATAGTCACCTGCATGGAGGACAATGTGTCTTTATACGCTGCGCAGGCGTCATTTTTTCTGATTATTTCATCCATACCGTTTCTGATGTTCATACTGTCCATTGTACGGTATATTTTCCCGCTGAACGTCGGCGAGATGATAGATTTTTTGTCGTCCGTATTTCCGAAGGATCTGGCGGGACTGTTCACCACGCTGATATATGAGATCTACCCGAAAAGCGCCTCGGCGCCGCTTATGTCGGTAACGGCTCTGACGGCGTTTTGGTCCTCGTCGCGCGGACTTATGGCTCTGCGCACCGGACTTAACGGCATATCGGTCACCTCCGAGGACGGAAACTATGTGACAAACCGTCTGTCGGCGCTTTTGTATACGGCGGCGCTTATGGTCCTGATACTCGCTACGCTTATCCTGTTCGCTTTCGGAAACGCTGTGCTTGGATTTGCCCGCAATCATGAGGCAAAGACGTTTGTGATGATATTTTCCGCCATAATGCAGAACAGACTTTTGACGGTGGGATTGCTTCTTGCGGGATATTTTGTGCTTATATACAGCCTCTTTCCCCGCACCAAGTCGCAGTTCAGAGCAAATCTGCCCGGGGCGTTTTTCTCGGCGGCGGGATGGATATTGTTTTCCTACGCCTACGGATATTATATAGATAATTTTTCTTCATATTCATACGTATACGGAAGCCTGACGGCGGTGGTGCTGCTCATGCTGTGGGTGTACTTCTGTATGAATATACTGCTTATAGGCGCGGAGATAAACGAGCTTGCGGCAAAACGCCATAAAAATAAAAACGCTTCTGAGGAGGGCAAACGCAAATGAAAACCAAAAACCGTTTTTTCGATATAGACACGATAGTTTACGACAGCGAAGGACTTATAAAAGCCATAAACGAGGGTTTTAAAAACATAGGTCTGTGCGACAATGTATTTCACATTCCGTCAGACTGTTCGGGCATAAATTTCAGCGGCGTAGGCAACGCGTCAGCGATTGTATATACAAACGGTCTTGATTCGCCCAACAGCTTCTCCGCCATAGACGTAAAGCGCGTCATAATAGGCGCTCCCAACGCAAGCGAGAGAGATATTGCCGAAGGGCGGTACGTGGATGATATTTTCCGCAGCTCTTTCGGGTCGGGTTCTTACTTAAAAAGGCTTACAAGCGGTTCGGGATCCCGCGTCAGAGGCTCCGGCA
>CAZCZR010000003.1:5617-43291 GCA_964503455.1 uncultured Lachnospiraceae bacterium
GAGGCTCCGGCAGAGGGAACAATAACAATAATAACAACAACGGCGGCTCCGGCGCAAGGGGTTCCGGCTCCTACACGCTGTCCCGCTCCGGCGCATACATAAGGCTCGGCTCATCGTATTCCGGCTCCTTCCGAAGCTCCGGCAGAGTATTTACGGCAAAGCCGCACACAGGCCCGTGGGGCAGACTTCTTGACGAGTTGTTCGGTCCGGAAATGCAGCCCGGCGGCTACGGGCTGGAGCTTATATGAAAGCGTTTCATTCCCTCTGGACAAAGCCGTACATAAAAAGAAACGGCGCTTCCTCCTATGCCTGCGAGGATTTTGAGCTTATAACAGCGGCGCTTTCGGCGCTTGAATGGAGGAAGCACAACGGCGGCATATCGCTTGTGACCGATTCCGAAGGGGCGGATTATGTACGCGCTCTCGGCGCGGACGCGCTGTATGACGATATTTCGACAGCGCTTGACGCTATCCCCGAAAGCGTAGACCCCGATGTGTACTGGGCGGGCGGAAAGCTTTACGCGCTCAGGACTCAAACCGCGCCGATAGTTATGCTCGACACGGATTTTATCGTGTGGGAGCATATTGATTTTGACGCGATACACTGTCCCGCGGCGGTCATACATAAAGAGGATATGTACGAGGATATTTATCCTCCCGTTTCCTCCTTTAAAACGGAGAGCGGCTATAAGCTGCCGGTGAGCGACGAGAACGCGCTGCCGTCAAATACGGCGTTTACATATATAGCGGACAAAGATTTTCTGCATTTTTACACAGACACAGCCATAGAATTTATGGAGCGAACGCCTCTGGCGGATCACTATCTGACATACATGGTGTTCGCCGAGCAGAGGCTGATCTCGATGTGCGCGTCCGAAAAGGGGTTTGAGATTCCCGCGTTCGGCGAGCTTGACAGCCTGTTTTCCAACGCGGAGCTTTTTACTCATATATGGGGCTTCAAGGAGGAGCTCAGGCGCAATACAATGCTTCGCGCCTCCTTTATAAGCGCGTGTCTGAGACGTATAAAAGAGGATTTTCCGGACTTTTACAAAACCGGATTTATTAAAAGCATATCCGAAAATAATTTATTTGAGGTGATTTTATAATGAAAGTACTTTTGTTTAACGGCAGTCCGCACAAAAACGGCTGCACTTATACCGCGCTTTCGGAAGCGGCGGCAGCTCTTGAAAAAAACGGCATTGAAACCGAGATAATGCACATAGGCTCCAATATCATGCACGGGTGCATAGCCTGCGGCAAATGCGCGGGCGGGAATCCCTGCGTATTCGGCGATGACTGCGTGAATGAAGCGCTTGGGAAGATCGGCGCGGCTGACGGATATATTTTCGGCTCGCCTGTATATTACGCATCTCCCAACGGCGCGATACTGTCCTTTATGGACAGACTTTTCTATGCCGGAAGCTCCGAGCTTTCATTCAAGCCCGCTGCCTGCGTAGCCTCGGCAAGACGCGCCGGCACCACCGCCACGCTTGACACGATGAACAAATACTTCGGCATATCAAAAATGATAACCGTCGGCTCCAATTACTGGAACATTGTTCACGGCAACACGCCGGAGGAGGTGCGCCGCGACGAGGAGGGTATGCAGACCATGCGCGTTCTGGGCGAGAATATGGCATGGATTCTGAAGCTTATTGACAACGGCAGGAAAAACGGCATTGAGCCGCCTGTCACGGAAGGAAAGATAAAAACCAACTTTATAAGATAAAAGGGGGCAGTGAAATGAAGATAAAAAAGGGATTCGCCCTGCGTAAAGTGGGCAATCAGTATATAGCGGTGGCTGCGGGGAGCGAGCTGGTCAATTTTGACGCTATGATCTCCACCAATGAAACGGGCGCGTTTTTATGGAATATTTTCGCCGAAGGGGCGGACGAAGCTCAAGCGGTGTCGGCAATGACGGCGGAATATGATATAGACGAGGCTCAGGCGGCAGCCGATGTGCGCGAGTTCATGAAAAAGCTTTCTGACGCGGGAGTATGCGAGTAATGCCCGAATATGCGTCCGTGGCGCAGCTTGCGCCGATTATTGAAGAAACAGTAAACTCCGGCGGCAAGGCGCGGCTTACGGTGTCGGGGTACAGTATGTACCCGCTCTTGAGAAACCGTATCGACGGCGTTCTGCTTGAGGCGGTGCGCACTCCGAAAAAAGGAGATATTATCTTTTACCGCCGTCCCGACGGGAACTATGTTCTGCACCGCATCATAGGCATGAAGGACGGCGCTTATGTGCTGTGCGGAGATAATCAGACCGAGCCGGAGCCGGGTGTTCTGCCCGAAGCCGTAATAGCGAAGGTATCGGCGGTATACCGAAACGGAAAGGAAATACCTCTGACGCGGCTGTGGTACAGAATATACAAAGCTCTCTGGACCGCTCCGCTCACACTCCGCCCCGCGATGGCATCGGTGATAAAAGCCGTGTCACGGATAAGACATATAGCTACGGCACGGTAGGGGCAACCGCGTTCACCCGCGGTTTTTCCGCAAAACATAACTGTGCCTGCTGAATAACGGTAAACAGAAAAACGGGGCGGATGATATCCGCCCTTACATTTTTATCATATTCAAAAAATATTCATGCACCGACGTATCCTCGTTAAGCTCGGGATGAAACGCGGTAACGAGCTGGTTTCCCTCTTTTGCGGCAACGATATTTCCGTCCACAGCCGCAAGCGCCTCGGCTTTTCCCGACACCGACTCTATATACGGCGCGCGGATAAATGTCATCGGAACAGTCCCTATGCCGGCAAACGCGCTTTCGGTAAAAAAGCTTCCGAGCTGTCTGCCGTAAGCGTTGCGCTTTACCGTTATATCCATGGTGCCGAAGTATACGTTGTCATCGTTGGAGATCTTTTTCGCAAGCATGATAAGTCCGGCGCAGGTGCCGAATACCGGCATACCGCCTTCTATGCGCTCCTTCAAAGACTCATAAAGCCCCAGCTGGCGCAAAAGCTTTCCCTGAACCGTGCTTTCTCCGCCGGGGATTATAAGACCGTCAAACCCGCCCTTGACATCTCTTGGCTGACGTATCTCAAACGATTCCGCGCCGAGGCGGTCAAGCATATGCTTATGCTCGATAAACGCCCCCTGAAGCGCGAGTATTCCTATCCTCATTACTTACCACGCTCCGCCATAAGCAATTCTATCTCGTTTTCGTTTATTCCTACCATAGCCTCGCCGAGATCCTCCGAAAGCTCCGCAAGCATTTTGTCGTCCTCGTAATTCGTGACCGCCTTTACTATAGCAGCCGCGCGCTTCGCGGGATTGCCCGACTTGAAGATGCCCGATCCGACAAATACGCCCTCTGCGCCGAGATGCATCATCAGCGCCGCGTCAGCGGGAGTCGCAACGCCGCCCGCCGCGAAGTTTACAACCGGAAGCTTGCCGTTTTCGTGAACGTACATCACAAGATCATACGGAACCTGAAGATTCTTTGCGGCATCGAACAGCTCGTCCTCGCTCATGCTTACAAGACGTCTTATTTCCGCCTGCATCATGCGCATATGACGCACCGCCTGAACAACATCGCCAGTGCCGGGTTCGCCCTTTGTTCTTATCATAGCCGCGCCCTCGTTGATACGTCTGAGCGCCTCGCCCAGATCCTTTGCTCCGCATACAAAGGGAACTCTGAATTTGGTTTTGTCGATATGGTACTTATCATCGGCGGGAGAAAGGACCTCGCTCTCGTCAATATAGTCGATCTCTATCGCCTGAAGGATCCTCGCCTCCGCGAAATGACCTATCCGGCACTTAGCCATAACGGGTATCGACACAGCCTCCTGAATACCCTTGATCATCTTGGGATCGCTCATTCTCGAAACGCCGCCCGCCGCTCTGATGTCCGCGGGTATACGCTCAAGCGCCATTACGGCGCAGGCTCCGGCCTCCTCGGCTATCCTTGCCTGTTCCGGGGTCGTAACGTCCATAATAACGCCGCCCTTAAGCATTTGCGCAAGATTTTTATTTAAAGTGTATCTCTCATCCATTCAAACCGTCTCCTTTGCAAAATAAATTAATCATCAGCTATATTATAATACAAAACCGCCGGAAATTCAACGGTAATTCTATACAAACAGTAGGAATTATTTGTGACATAATTATTTATATTGGATAATTGCCGCCGAAAATGCAAAAAGACCGTCCTCGGACAGTCTTATAAGCATATAAAAATCAAAACCCGTGCGAAATCAGACAGCGCGCTGAACCTTGCCCGAACGCAGGCAGCGTGTGCATACGTTGACTGTTGTAACGTTGCCGTTTACCAAAGCTCTGACCTTTCTTACATTTGGTTTCCACGCTCTGTTGGAACGTCTGTGCGAGTGACTTACCTTTATGCCGAAGGTCACGCCTTTTCCGCAAACCGAACATTTAGCCATTCTTTACACCTCCCGTATATCCTATACTGCATAACCGCATTATCGATATAGTTTCTGAAACAACATATAATATTCTACCACAAATAATTTTATTTTGCAATAGGTTTTTGAAAAAAAATCAAACTTTTTTGCAAAAATATATAATTGACACGGAACCGCGCTTCAATTTGTATATATTTTCTATATATTTTTATTGAAAAATCGGAAAAGATGTTGTATAATATATTATATAATTATATCTCTGTCCGCGATCGGGGCAGAGCATAAAAGGAGATTGAACTTATGACCGGAACAGGATTTACAATACCGCTTTCAAAGGTTATAGAGGAATTTGAGCTTGAAAAGATCTATATGCCCGATGGAGGGGACGATATTGCCATTCAGACCTCCGACATCAACCGTCCCGGAATGCAGCTGGCGGGCTATTGCGACTATTTTGACGTTAACCGCATACAGATAATAGGCAAAGTCGAACATACCTATATCGACGGACATTCCATAGAAAAGCGCTATGAAATGCTTGAAAAATTTTTCGCTCTGGAGTTTCCCGCCCTTGTAGTTACGCGAGGTATGCAGATACATACCGAGATGCTTGAGATGGCGGAAAAGATGCGCAAGCCGCTGCTTCGCACCGAGGAGGCCACCTCCTCATTTATGAGCGCCCTTATAAGCTTTTTAAACGTACAGATAGCTCCGAGACGCACAAGACACGGCGTTTTGGTGGAGGTATACGGCGAAGGCGTGCTGATCCTCGGCGAGAGCGGCGTAGGCAAAAGCGAAGCCGCTATAGAGCTTGTAAAAAGAGGTCACCGCATTGTCGCCGATGACGCGGTGGAGATAAAGAGAGTTTCGGATAAGACGCTTGTCGGTCAGTCGCCGGACATTATAAAGCACTTTGTGGAGCTTCGCGGCATAGGCATCATCGACGTCAAGAACATCTTCGGTATGGGCGCCGTAAAGGACACGGAAAGCATTGACATGATAATTCACCTGGAGCCGTGGGTTGACGGCAAGACCTACGACCGTCTGGGTATGCTTGACGAGTATACGAATATCATGGGCATCAACATCCCGTCCCTCACCATTCCCGTAAAGCTCGGACGAAATCTCGCGGTCATCATAGAGGTTGCCGCAATGAACAACCGTCAAAAGCGCATGGGTTACAATGCCGCCGTTGAGCTGAACAACCGTCTTATGCAGGAGATGGATCGGAATATGAACGGCTGACAAACCCCAATCAGCATATGAAAGGACATTTAAAAAGCATGGAAATAAAAGCAGATCTTCACTGTCACACAGTCGCAAGCACTCACGCCTACAGCACCGTATGGGAATTGGCAAAATACGCCTCGTCTGTCGGGTTGGAGGCTATAGCCGTAACCGATCACTCGCCGGCGCTTCCTGACGCGCCGCATATCTGGCACTTTGAAAATCTTTCCGCACTGCCGAGAACTCTTGAGGGCGTTACCCTGCTTCGGGGCGCGGAGGTAAATATAACGGATATATCCGGAAGCATTGATCTCCCCGAATATATACTGAAGCGTCTTGACATAGTTGTCGCCAGCATCCACAGTCCCTGCTACAGCGCGCGAGACCGATCATACGCGCGCGTATATGAAAGTCATCGAGAATCCGTATATTGATATAATCGGTCACAGCGGCTCACCCGCTTACAGGTACGACTATGAAGCCGTTATCCTGAAGGCAAAGGAAAACCGCAAGCTTTTGGAGATCAACGAACATTCCTTCTCCGTCAGAAAAAGCAGCGTGCCGAACTGCAAGGCTATAGCTCTTTTATGCAAAAAGCACGGCGTGCCGATCGCGGTAAACTCCGACGCGCATTTTATAACCGACCTCGGAAATTATTCCAACGCTTTGGCAATGCTCAAAGAGATAGACTTTCCGGAGGAGCTTATAATAAACACAAGCTATGAAAAAATCAAACAATATCTTGCGCCGAGAAAAATAATATGAAATAATACAGAAAAATTTATTCAATTTTATACAGGCGAATAATACGGTTTGAAAGGAGCAATAATGACCGATTCCGTAAAAACAGAGCTTCGGCGCATATCGCCGGAAATACTTTTCGCAGAACCGATGAGGGATCATACAACATTTAAAATAGGCGGGCCGGCAGATGCTTTCGCGCAGGCACATTCCCCTGACGAAGCCGCCGCGCTTATACGTTTCTGCCGCCAAAACGATCTGCCGTTTCTCATAACGGGCAACGGCTCGAATATGCTTGTGTCCGACGCGGGCATACGCGGTGTCGTGATAGCCGTAAAGGACGGAATGAACGCCGTTGAAACGGACGGCTGCGAGGTGCGCGCTCAGGCGGGCGCGCTTTTGTCACGCACCGCGGCGGAGGCTGCGCGGGCGGGACTTTCGGGGCTTGAATTTGCCTCGGGCATACCCGGCACAGTCGGGGGCGGCGTATTTATGAACGCGGGCGCTTACGGCGGCGAGCTTAAGGACGTTATAAAGTCCGTCACATATATGGATCTTGACGGCGTCATATACACCCGCGGTCCCGAAAGCCTTGGCTTCGGGTACAGGAAAAGTATATTTTCGCAGGGCGCTTATGTGATACTTTCGTGCGTCTTTTCGCTTAAAAAGGACTGCGCGGAGGATATATCCGCCCGCATGAAGGAATACAGCCGCCGCAGAAGCGAAAAGCAGCCTCTTTCGGAGCCTTCGGCAGGCTCCGCGTTCAAGCGTCCCGAAGGATATTTCGCGGGCAAGCTTATACAGGACTGCGGCTTGATGGGATACCGCATCGGCGGCGCCGCCGTGTCCGAAAAGCACGCGGGATTCATTGTGAACAAGGGCGGCGCGACCTGCCGCGACGTTACAAGGCTTATAGCGCACGTGCAAAACGCCGTCATGGAGAAATTCGGCGTGCGGCTTGAACCGGAAGTGAGGATCTGCGGAGAATTGTTATAATGCGTGTCTAAAAGGATGTGTTATCAATGGAATTTACAATAGTCACGGGAATGTCCGGAGCGGGAAAGTCAAAGGCGGCGAGATTTCTGGAGGATAAGGGATATTTTGTCGTAGACAATCTTCCGCCCGCGCTTATGCCGAAGATCGCGGAGCTGTCATCCTCGGCGACGGAAAAGTATCAAAAGCTTGCCGTGGTCACCGATGTGCGCGTTGGCGGCCTTATAAACGAGCTTTTGGAAAACATTACCGCGCTGAAGCGCTCCGGCGCAAGCTGTACGGTGCTTTTTATGGACGCGAGCGATGAGGAGCTTGTAAGGCGCTATAAGGAAACGCGCCGCACTCATCCCGTGGACGGCAGCGGCAGTCTGCTTGACAGCATACGCACCGAGCGTGAAATGCTTTCAGGCATACGCACCTTGGCGGATCATATCATCGACACGACGCAAATGTCGCTGCACCGCCTGAATTACGAGCTGACTTCCCTGTTTTCGGAAAAAGCCGCCGGAAAAGGCATAAGCATATACGTCATGGCGTTCGGCTTCAAATACGGAGTGCCTCTCGACGCGGATCTGGTTTTTGATGTGAGGTGCTTTCCGAATCCTTTCTATATTGATGACCTCAAATTCAAGACCGGCAACGATAAAGAGGTGCAGGAATACGTCATGGGTTTCCCCTCCGCCAAGATGTTTTTGAAAAAGCTTGAGGATATGCTGGAATTTCTGATACCGCTGTACGCGGAGGAAGGCAAAAGCTCTCTCACGATAGCGTTCGGCTGCACAGGCGGCAGACACAGAAGCGTTACCATGGCGAATAAGACGGCGGAATTTCTTTCGGGGAAGGGATATTCCGTAAGAGTCGGGTTCAGAGATATAGACAAGGACAAGCAAAAATGAGAAACGATCGAATAGTGGCTGTGGGCGGCGGCACGGGACTTTCCACCATGCTGAAGGGGCTGAAGCTCCATACAAAGAACATAACCGCCGTGGTCACGGTAGCTGATGACGGCGGCTCCAGCGGTATGCTCAGAAATGATTTCGGTATGCTGCCGCCCGGCGATGTCAGAAACTGCGTTTCTGCACTGTCGGATCAGAACGATGTGATGAACGAGCTGCTTTCCTACCGTTTTAAAGAGGGAAGTCTTGCGGGACACAGCCTGGGAAATTTGTTTTTGGCGGCATTGAACGAGATGTCCTCAAGCTTTGACGAGGCTGTTGAGAAGCTTTGCTCCGCATTCGGCATAGTCGGCTCAATATATCCGGTCACAAATGAAAATGTGGAGCTTTCGGCGATGCTTGAGGGCGGCGCCGTTATACACGGCGAGTCGCATATAGGCTCTCATGATCCGTCACTGGGGCGCATTGAACGCGTATACCTTACGCCCGCTCTTCCAAAACCCGTCCCCGGCGTTATAACCGCAATACGCGAGGCGGATATAATAGTTCTCGGCCCCGGCAGTCTGTACACGAGCATCATACCCAACCTTCTTGTGGACGGCGTAGTTGACGCTATACGCGAAAGCAGCGCGCCAAAAATATACGTCGCGAACATAATGACCCAGCCGGGCGAAACTGACGGCTACACGCTTTACGACCATCTAAGCGCCATTGAAAAGCACTCCTATAAGGGCATCGCCGATTTTATAATAGCGAACAACGCGCCCATACCGGAGTATGTCGCGGAAAAATACGAGGCTGACGGCGCGTGTCCCGTGATAAACGACCTTGATCGCATCACCGGCGGCACGGCTATAGTGCAGGGCAATCTCGCGCTTGTGCAGGACGGCAAGGTAAGGCATAATTTCTCGCGCCTTGCGAGAGTTATAATGTACGCGTCAAGAGTGAAATCGGGGTACGCCGGAGGTATACAGTAAAATCGTTTCACCGGCGGCTATATGAGAGGAGGCGGCGCGCCGTGTCGTTTTCGGCGGATATAAAAAGAAAAACCGTTTCTGTGGTATCGGAGCATACGGCGTGTTCGGCGGCGGAGCTTTCCGGTATGGTGCGCTTCGGCGCCCATATAGACAAAAACGGCATACAGCTGCAAACCGAGCATGATTTCATCAAGGACAGAATGGCTGAAAAGTTTTTGGACGTATTCGGCTTTATGCCTGTGATAAAGCGTTCCTCAAAGGCGTACAAAATAATCATCGCCGATGAGAATATGGCGGACAACGTATCGGATATGCTGCTTCTGGGCACTACGGATTTTGAGCGGCTCACCGATGAGCTGCTGCCCTTTGATTGCTGCGCGGCATCGTTTATACGCGGCGCTTTTTTGAACGGCGGCTCTGTAAGCAGCCCTGAGAAGGCGTATCATCTTGAATTTGCCGCCAAATCATATGATGAGGCGGAGTTTTTGCTAAAGCTTCTCGGCTCCTACGGCTATTATTCCAAAATAGCCGCAAGACGGTCTTGCGTGACAGTGTATATGAAGGAGTGCGACGCGATAGCGGAGATCCTCGGCTTTATGGGAGCGGGAGCCGGCGCGCTTGAGATGTACAACGTACAAGCGGAACGCGAGCTTAGAAACGCCATTAACCGTCAGGTCAACTGCGAGACCGCCAACGCGAAAAAAACCGCGGAAGCGGCAGCAAGGCAGCTGCGCGCCATAAGAAAGCTAAAAAAAGACGGCGATTTTGAAAAGATGCCCGATACATTAAAAGAGATAGCGCGTCTGCGGACAGAGCATCCCGATATGAGCCTGAAGGAGCTTGGCGGACTCACTTCACCGCCGGTGGGGCGCTCCGGCGTTAATCACAGAATGGAGCGAATCCTGCGTCTTGCCGGCATGGAATAAGGCGCGGTCTTTCATACGCAAATGGCGGGACAAAAGCGCCAACGCCGCCTTGTCCCGCCGTTTTTTATTCTTTATTACCGATTTCCGAGATTACCGATTTCCGAGCGCGCGGCGGTAGATCTCCATCTCATCGGCGGCAGTCGGCACCACGACAGCTGTTTTTACATTCTTTGCCTTTATCGAGGTTTCCGTCCACAGGTCAAATTCCTTTTCCGAAAAATGCCCGTCCTCCGGCAGAAGGTCATACAGCACGCCCGAAAGCTCCTCAAACCGCGACAGTCCGAGCGAACGCACTATTTTCTCAACCGCAGGCTTTTGAGCCGCGTCCTTTTCGCAGACCCACTCCAAAAACGTTCCCAAAAGCAGTCCGTTCGCCTTGCCGTGGGGGATTCCCCTCCAGTACGTCAGCTGATAACCCATAGAGTGAACTATGGTGGTTCCCGTCTGCGATATTACAATGCCCGCAAGCGAAGCCGCCCATAAAAGCTCCAGACAGTCGTTCTCGTCCAGGTTGCCCGTCTTGAGCTGGAACAGGTTTCTTCCGAGCAGACGCAGCACCTCATATGCCATATAGTCGGACGCGGGCGAGGCTTTAGTGTTTATAATGCCCTCTATGGCGTGGGACATAGCGTCTATCGCCGTGTTGCGCTTTGACTGAAGCGGCAGCGGCATAAGGTATCTGCCGTCCAAAAAGGCATATTTGGGGAAGCAGTCGCTGCATGAAAAGCTGCGTTTTGTGTTTTCCTTATGTACGGTAAGTATTGAATAGGGCGTGACCTCCGAGCCTGTGCCGCAGGTGGTCGGGACCGCGATTATCGGCAGAGGCTTATGAGCGAAGGAGCCTTTGTATATATCCATCGGCGGCATGGAATTTACGGCATAGACCGCGACTGCCTTTGCGGCGTCAAGCGGAGAGCCTCCGCCTATGCCGACTATCATATCCGCGCCAAATTCGCCCGCGCGCATACCCGCCTCATATACGCACTCCACCGACGGATTGTTCTCTATCTCGTCATATATCACAAACTGCACTCCGTTTTTTAAAAACACATCGCACACATCCTGCAAAGCGCCCGACGCCGTTCCCGAATGGCGCCCCGTCACAATGAACGCCCGCTTTCCCGAAAGCAGAATATCCTCGTTCGCGGCAATGACGTCCTTCCCCGCGATTATCCTTGTGGGCATATAAAAACCGAACATTTTCAATCACTCTCTTTTCTGTGGTTTTGATATAATTATATGCCATTGACGCGGATTTGTCAAGCGGATTTGAAAAACAGAGCCTCCGCGCGTATTGGGGTTGCGCCTTTTGTCAAAAAATCCTTGACTCGGCCGTATTGCCATGGTATAATAATCATAAAATAACAAGAGGTGATACCGTTATGGAAAAAAGATACTTTGAAAACATTGGCAAGGAAATATCGCTTCTCGGCTTCGGCTGTATGCGTCTGCCGAAACGCGAGGACAGCTCCAACAAGGACGCCATAGATTTTGATGCCGCCGAAGCTCTTATAGACAAGGCTTACGCCGCGGGAGTAAATTACTTCGACACGGCATATCCCTATCACGGCGGCGAAAGCGAGCGCTTTATAGGGAAGGCGCTTTCAAAGTACCCGCGCGAAAGCTTTAATCTCGCTACCAAAATGCCCACATGGAATCTTTCAACGCCCGAACGCGTGCGGGAAATTTTCTGTGAGCAGCTTGAAAACTGCGGCGTTGAATATTTCGACTTTTATCTTATGCACGCCCTTGACGCCAAGCGCATAGACGCAACCGAAAAGGTCGGTATGTACGACTTTTTAAAGAGCATGAAAGACGAGGGGAAAATACGCCGTCTCGGTTTTTCCTTCCATGACAGTCCGGCTGCGCTTGAGGATATTCTTTCCCGCCACGAATGGGACTTTGTTCAGATACAGCTTAATTACCTTGACTGGAATATGATAGACTCCAAGCGTCTTTACGAGATTATAGAGGCATACGGCGTTCCGGCTGTTATAATGGAGCCTGTGCGCGGAGGAGCGCTCGCGACACTTAACGCCGAGGCAAGAGCCATACTCAAGGCGGCGGAGCCTGAGATGAGCATCGCTTCATGGGCGATACGCTTTGCGGCATCTCTGCCGAATGTAATGTGCGTGCTGAGCGGGATGTCCGATGAAAAGCAGGTGGAGGATAACATTGCCACCGTGTCGGACTTCCGTCCTCTTGACTGCCATGACCGCGATGTTATATCAAGAGCCGTCAGGGCCTATCAGTCGGCGGGGACAATACCATGCACCGCCTGCAGATACTGTATGCCGTGTCCCATGGGCGTGAATATCCCGTCGGTGTTTTCCGTGTACAACCGCTGGTGTACCACACAAAACAATAAAGAGCTGCTCCGCAATTATGAGCTTCTCGGCACAGAGCAGCAGGCGCACAACTGCATAGCCTGCGGAGCCTGTATGACGCACTGCCCTCAGTCCATAACCGTGCCGGATAACATGAAAATGATCGACTCGTTCATCAAGGAGATGAGAAATAATTAAACGAAAAATTACAAACGCGCTGTATCGCGTAAAAAAATTTATCTCCGAACACCCTGACATTTACAGGCTGTTCGCCGCTCTTACGGCGGCTATGATAATATTTATATTCCTGAATTCCGCCCAAACCTCCGATATTTCGGACAGTATGAGCAATGTGTTTGTGGATCTTTTAAGAAAGCTGTTCCCCGAATTTACCGGCAACATGGTATTTATTGTAAGAAAATCGGCGCATTTTACGGAATTTACCCTGCTTGCGGTATGCGCGGGACTTATGTTTATAACCAAAAACCCAAAAACATTTATAAGCAGGATAATATACATTCTGTTTATCGGACTTATAACCGCCTGCACCGATGAGTTTATACAGCTGTTCTCCGACGGACGCAACGCGCAGATCCGCGACGTGTTCATTGATTTCGGCGGCGTATGCACCGGCGCGGCAATATGCTCGGCGGTATATTTCGCGGTGCGCAAGTGGGGAAAAGGGAAGGAGCGGCTTTAATGGATGATACGTCAATAATGTCAACCGTCGAATATATCCTATCGCTCAGGACGGTCCGCGCGGTGCTTGTGTTTGCGGGCGCGTCGGCGCTTGCCGCCGTTCTTCGCCGGATGCTGCGCTCACGGCTTACAAAAAATATACTAAACCTCGACGAGGAAAGGGCGGCGCGGAACAAGACGCTTCTGGGCGTATCGTCAAAGGCCGTTATGGTGCTTATCTATTTTTTCGCGCTGCTTTATATAATGCAGATACTCTTTGATGTGCAGCCGTCGTCCGTAATAGCCGCCACGGGAATAGTCAGCGTCGCGTTCGGTTTCGGCGCGCAGAGCATTGTCAAGGACTCCATTACCGGCTTTTTTATACTCGCCGAAAATCAGTACTCTGTCGGCGATTATGTGACTATCGGCACTTTTATGGGCAGAGTTATCTCCATATCGCTGCGCACAACGCGCTTGCAATCCTTTGACGGCGACATACTTATCGTGCCGAACGGAAATATTGATCGGGTAATAAACCATTCGCGCTCCGACAGAAGCGTTTTCGCCGAAATAGCCGTTTCCTACGACACGGATATTGACCGCGCGGTACGTGTGCTTGGCGAAGCCTGCGAAAAGCTTTTCGCCGCCGATGACAACCTGCTTTCAAAGCCGGAGATACTGGGCGTTTCCCGCCTGGGTGAATCGGGCGTATATATAAAGACAATGATAAGCTGCAAAGCCGATACTCAGTACGCGTCCGAGCGCGCCTTCTTAAAGACGGCATACGATGCCTTAAGAGATGCCGGCATAAGCATCCCCTATAACCATATCGTTATAAAAAAGGAATAATAATAACGCCGCGTCGGCAAAAATGTCAACGCGGCGTTATTTGTTATAGAAAATCATTCGTAACATTCGCGTTTCAGAACGCCTATGTACGGAAGATTACGGTACTTGTCGTTATAGTCCAGTCCGTAGCCGATGACAAACTCATCGGGTATCTCGGCTCCGAGGTAGTCTATCGGCACATCGACTTCTCTGCGCGACGGCTTGGAAAGCATGGAACAAACCTTGACCGAGGCGGCATTTTTTGTTTCTGTCAGGTACGGTATCAGCCTTGACATGGTAATGCCGGAATCAACTATATCCTCTATCACTATGACCTCCGCGCCGGAGATGTCTATCGACAGATCCTTCTTTATTTTCAGGCTGCCCGACGACACTGTTCCGCTTCCGTAGCTTGACACCTGCATCACATCAAACCGCACGTCAGCGTCTATCAGCCGCATAAGATCCGCGGCGAATATCATGCTGCCTTTCAGTATACATATGCACACAATGCTGCCTCCGCCGTAGTCGCGGTTTATCTCGTCAGCGACCCTTTTGTTGATCTTTTTTATTTTCTCCTCGCTTAAAAGCACTCTTTCAACGTCCTTATGCATACGCTTTTCTCCTTCGCCGCCCGCTTAATTCATCGCCCGCATAGCAGCGCGCATTTCATCGCTTTTTATGGAGCCGGGATAATTTACGACAAGCAGATCGTCAAATTTCACCAGCTCATAAAATTTTCTCAAATTAAAGCTTTCGTATTCCTTGTTATACCCGTCGTAGCCTCTGGGATCAATCACATATACGGTATCGTAGTTTGACGCCGCCCACAGCGAAAACGCGTTCCCGTAGGAATCCTTTATCACGGCAAGGCTTTTGCCTGTGTCAAGACCTGTATTGATGACCGTCAGCGGCGTATCGCCGTAAAGGAAGGCGGAGTATGTATTGTCCTTGTCATTGAACGGGCCTATCTCCGCCGCGGGCATTTTCATATACATATCGTTGTACACACAGATCGAGCATTTCCTGTGAGGATAGTATTTCTCAAGCACATCGCCGTCGATATCAAGCTGCTCATAAGCCGACGTACCCTTCAGTATCTTCGCAAAAGACCCGTAAAAATCCTTCGACTCCGTTTTCTCAAACTCCCACAGCTCGCCGAATCCCATGCCCTTCAAATCCGCAAAGGTGCGGTAGGCATAGTATGCGCCGCGCTGCGTCCAGTGGTGGTCGGTCAGGAAATATATGTACTCGTCCGCGTGCTTTGAAAGCGCGTCCGTCACATTCACAGGCGTAACGGCTTCGGTATAGCTCTCGTATATGCGGCGTATCGCCTCTGTCTGATGCGGATACAGCTCCTTCGGTGCGTAAAACTCCGCCGAGGTCGGAACCACAAGCGAATACACCTCAGCCTCCGGCACAGCTTCGGCATAGCCGTTTATTATATCCGCGTAATCAGCGGTCTCTTTCTCCGAAAGCTTTATACATTCCATGCCGCGCCCGTCCGCTACAGTGATGTCTTTTCGGGTAAGAGCCTGCTCCTCGCTTAAACGAAACTCATCGGTTATTACCGTGTCCTGCATTGTATTGCGGGCGTAAAGCTCCCTTTCGGGCGGATTGCCGGTAATGGTCAGCGGCACGCGGCTCAGCTTCTCATATGTATAGAGCGTGATATAAGGCTTGCCGCCGTAGCGCAGGAATTCCTTCTTCCCGCAGGGATTGTCCCCGTCAAGAATACCGATATGCTCGGTAAGCTTTTTCTGTTTTATGCCCGTAAGATATATTATTCCGTTTTCCTCGTCGTATTCCGACTCATAACCGCAGTAGCGCAGTATATCCGCCGGCACATACGTTATGCCGCCGCAGATAAACACACGTCCTTCAAACGGTCTTTCTTCTCCGTTGACAGCTATCGTGTAATAGCCGTCACGTATTTCAAGAGACGACGCCGAGGCGGCGGTTTTTCCTCCGTCAAGCAGCATCGTCAAAGCTATGATTACCGCGCACAGCGCTATTGTAACGCCGACGGCGGTAAATTGTGCTTTTCTGTCCATCTTTATTTGCTTACTACCTCATACAAACGGTTGACTGTGGTGATCGCCTGCTGAACGGTGTAATAATCAAGCGGCATAAATGTGCCGTCCGTCATACCGTTCATTATCCACTGCTCGCTTACCCATGTGACATAGAAAAGCGCCCAATCGGATATATGATTTTTATCCGTGAAATTTATGCTTCCGGTCGTGCCTATATACATAAACAGCTCCGCCGTTTCGCACAGAAGCTTAGCCGCTTCCTGACGGGTTATCGGCGCGTCCGGATCAAAATTGCCGTTATCTTTGCCGCTGATCACACCCAAAGCGGCAAGAATATCTATATTCTTCGTATCTCCCGTGCAGTCGGGGAAACGGTTCGATATGTATGCCTCTCCCCTCGAAGCCATGTAGTCGTCAAGCTCCGCGCAGTTGCTCTTAACGCATATAAAGCGCGCCAAAAGATCGGCAAACTCGCGTCTTGATACAGCCGCGGTATATTTGCCCGTAAGCTCATATGTAAGAAGCCCCTTTTCGGCGGCAAGCTTTACAGGCGTGACCGCCCACTCATCGGACGGAAGCTTTAAGCTGTCGGTGTAGTTTATTACAACGTCCCTTCCCTGCTGCTTGTCCTGCGAATCGCAGTAAATGCTGTAGTACGCCATCATAGCCGCAGCGTCCGAATCGGAGGGAGCGTAGCAGATATATCCGCTGCCGAATGTGCCTATCTGCACTCCGGAAATCAGATTTACCGTCTTTTTGCCCGCCGTCGTATCAAGCGTCACGGCAGCCTTGCGAAAGGGAGTCATATAAACCTTGCGCGTAAGCCGGATATTCGCGAACTCATAGTAAAAGTCGCTCACTCTCTGCTCCGGCATAGATACATACTTATTATCCTCGTAGCAGGTAATCGTGGCGCCCCGCACCTGCGAGAAATCGAACACGCCCACCGCGTCCGCGAGAGTCATCGACTCGGGCAGATCTATAACGTCATACGCCATGGCGGGCGCAGCCGCGCATAAAACGACAAGCGCCGCCAAAAGCATTGATAGTAGTTTTTTCATTAAAATCCCTTCAAAAGTTTACGCCTGATACAGCCAGATGACCGCTTTGCGTCCCTCCGAGGTCATTATATAGAACTCGGCGTCATTGGGGTTTGCCGGATCGAAATAGTAATCAAGCAATGTCAGGTTCCTGAACTCGACTGTATTTGACGCAAGACGCTCGTTGCTCGTTGTCTGATAATACGTACCCTTGTTGTAAGTGTCGGTGTACTCTATGCAGTAAAGCACATAATCCGAATACTCATAAGCAAGCGGAAGATTCAGCAGCTTATTCATATCCGAGGTGTACAGCGCCAGAGTGTCGCCGTCAAGAGAGTACATCATGGTTGTGAACATCGGGTTTGTAAAGCATACGCCCGTAATGTCCGAAATAACGTTTTCAACGCCGTCAAAAAGTATTTCCGTCTGATACTCTATGGTTCCTGCGGCGGCATCGCTGGTGATGATCTTCTTCAACGTGCCGTTTTCAAAGCGGTAGAATGTAGCCGATTTCATTCCGTCGTCTTGGATCAGCGCAAGCTCCTTCTTTCCGTCGTTCGCATTTATGTCAACGACAGCCAATGCCACGGCGTCGCCGTTTCCGGGAGGCACTATGCCCGAATAATCGACCCCGTTTACGTGTATCACTCCGCCCGACACCTTTTTAAAGGTGATAAGCTCCTTGCTGCCGTCGCCGTCAAGATCCATCTTGAGATTTTCAAAGGATCTTTCCACATATACCTCCGCATATTTGGATATGGGCTTGAAGCCTGTGGTATACGCGCCGTATGCTCTGTAGGGCACGCCGTCCGTAGCGATAAGTATGGACTTGTTCGCCGAATCCCACGTCACGCCGAATCCCATGGCTTCGGACACGGCTCTTACGGGCAGATAGGTACTGCCCTCAATAAGCTGCGCCGGAACGTCGAGAACTATCGGCGCATCGTTTTTGTATATAAAATCTTCGTTGAGTTTTATGTACACCGCCGTATCGCCCTTTTTAATAGTAGCGCTGGTATCCTGCGAATCCCACGATACCGTCGCGCCCGCCTTTTCAAAAATGGCTCTTACGGGAACGAGCGTTCTGCCGTCAAGAATGACAGGCTTTTGAGTCATTTCGACCGCGGAATTATCAACGTATACCGCGATGTCATCGCCATCCGCCGAGACTGCCGCAGCAGCCGCAAACATTGTAAGCGCGCATATCAGCGCGGATACTAACTTCTTCATAAAAATTCCTCCTTACGCGGGCAATGCCCGTAGTGTGTTGTCGCAGCTAAAGCCCGATGTTTTCTCTGAGCCGTACAAGCATAAAGCTTTAAGCGCTGTAAGATAATATATATATAAATTTACAAAATACAGTACCTTTCCATATACCGCTCCATCCTTGCAAGAACGTCTTTATAATCGTCCCTGCCTTTCAGGTACTCGTGTATATCCCCGACAGTGATTATCGGGTGGACCTGTATTCCAAATTCCTCCATGACCTCCATAACTGCCGTCTTTCCCTCGTGCTGACCGACCTCGCAGCGGTTGACGGAGATAAACATATGCTCTACGCTCACATCCGCGGCGTTATAAAGTATCGGCATCGTTTCCCTTACGGCGGTGCCGGCTGTTATGACATCCTCGATAATTATGATCCTGTCGCCGTCGGTTGGCTTATAGCCGACAAGGCTTCCGCCCTCGCCGTGATCCTTTGCTTCCTTTCGATTGAAAAAGTACGGCTTGTCGATATTGTGGCGCATCCAGAGCGCTCCCGCCGCCGATGCCGCCAGAGGTATTCCCTTATACGCCGGACCGAACATCGCGTCAAAAGCATCGCCGCAGGTCTCATTTATAAGATCGGCGTAAAATCTGCCCAGACGCGCTATCTGGCTGCCGGTTTTGTAATTGCCCGTATTCACAAAATACGGGGTCAGCCGTCCGCTTTTTGTCTTGAACTCGCCGAACCTAAGCACATCGGCCGACATCATAAATTCAATAAATTCCTTCTTGCTTTCAGTCAACACTTGATTTTCCTCCTCATGTTAATTTATACAGCTCAGTCCCGAAAATACATCTGCTTCAGCTTTTCAAGCACACGTCTTTCAAGACGGGATACGTACATCTGCGAAACCTGCCACTGTCGGGCGATCTCCTTTTGGCTCTTTTCATCAAAATATCTGAGCTTTACAAACTCGCTCTCCCGCTCGGACAGTCTGGAAAAGCAGTAGTCCGCGAAATCGCGGTTCTCCACCATTATAAAGCTTTTATCCTCTCTGCCGATAAGCTCCGCAACGGTTATATCTCCGTCGGAGTCGGTAAACTCCTCCAGCGATCGGATAAATGCGGTATTTCCTGCCTCCTCCGCCTGTTCGAGAAGCTCCTTCGGTATCTTAAGCCTTTCGGCAAGCTCCACGGAGTCGATCTCGCCGGCGCTTGAGCGCCGTATGCGCTCGGCTTTTTTGAATATCTCGTAAAGCCGTCTCGGCACCCGGATATAGTATCCCTTATCACGGAAGTACTTCTTTATCTCGCCCATGACCGTAGGCGTCGCATACGAAGCGAACTTCACATTCATATTTGGATCATAGCGCTCGGCGGCGTACAGAAGTCCCAGACACGCCACCTGATATATATCATCGTACTCTATACCTCTGCCGGTGAATTTCTTTGACAGTATCTGCGCTATGTAAAGGTTATGCTTTATTATCTCATCTCTTATACTGCGGCTGCCTGTGGCGCGGTATTGCAAAAACGCGCTGTACTCATCATAGCCGCCCGTCTGTTCACGGGGCATTACTCACCCAATCCTTCCGTCAGGATATTGGCCGCTTCGCACGCGGCGTCGTAGCGCTTTTGATATATCTCCTTGTCGCCGCTTTCTTTTATTCTTACGGCAAGGTAAAGATCATCGGTAAAGAACTCGGTTTCCTTTAAAAACGCGCTGTTTTCAAGGTTCACTCCGGTGGGAACGCCGTCTTTGTTCACAGCCGCGCTTTTCGGCACAGGGCTTTTCGCCCAGTCCTCTATCGGCACAAAGACATACTCGTTCTGCTGCCTCGCGAACTGCGTGAGCATCTCATCCTCCGACATGAAATACAGCGCATTCTCCCCCGACATAAGCGCGACATCGAATTTCTGCTGAACCGCGTAATCATATTCTATATTCTGGCTCTGTCCCGAAAGACTGAGCTGCTGAAAATCTATATTGGTCACGCCGTCGCCGTCCACATCGGGCAGACGCTCCTCAAGCGCGGCAAGGAACCGGTCCACCTGCTCCTCGCTGAATATTCTGTTCCCCGAATATATTATTGTAAAATCGAACTTTTCTTTTGAAGCGCACTGCACACACGTCACCGCAACCGCAATTATAACCGCGGCTATGCCTATTGTGTGCCATTTGTAGTAATACCAGAAGTAGGGCCACCATTCGCGGGAAAACCGCTTCGGCTTTGTTCCGTAAGATTCCATATCGTTCCTCCGTGTAAACGCGCTCAGCTTTGCTTTTTCATTGTGGGGAACAGCAGCACATCTCTTATTGCCGCCGAATCCGTCAGAAGCATACACATACGGTCGATGCCGAAGCCGATACCGCCTGTGGGCGGCATACCGTACTCAAGCGCTGTCAGGAAATCCTCGTCGGTTGTGTTTGCCTCCTCATTGCCTTGGGCAAGCTGCTCCTCCTGCGCCTTGAAGCGCTCGCGCTGATCTATCGGGTCATTAAGCTCGGAATACGCATTCGCCATTTCCCAGCCGTTCATAAAGAACTCAAATCTCTCGACATATTCCGGCTTATCGGGCTTTTTCTTTGTAAGCGGCGATATTTCCACCGGATGATCCATCACGAATGTAGGCTGAATAAGATGCTCCTCGGCGTATTCCTCAAAGAACAGATTCAGTATCTCGCCCTTGCTGTGGCGCTGCTCGTATTCTATATGGTGTTTGTCGGCGGCTTCTCTCGCTTCCTCAAGCGTTGCTATCGCGTCAAAGTCCACGCCCGAATATTTTTTCACAGCCTCTACCATGGTTATGCGCTCAAACGGCTTTCCGAGATCCATTTCTATCCCGTTATAAACTATCTTTGTTGTGCCAAGCACCTCCTCGGCAACATGGCGGTAGAGATTTTCCGTCAGATCCATCATGCCGTGGTAATCGGTGTACGCCTGATACAGCTCCATAAGCGTAAATTCGGGATTGTGGCGCGTGTCAAGTCCCTCGTTTCTGAACACTCTGCCTATCTCGTAAACCTTTTCAAGTCCTCCGACTATAAGACGCTTCAGGTAAAGCTCCAGCGAAATACGAAGCTTCAGATCCTCGTCAAGAGCATTGAAATGCGTTTCAAACGGACGCGCCGCTGCGCCGCCCGCGTTTGACACGAGCATCGGCGTTTCCACCTCCAAAAAGCCCTGACCGTTAAGGTATGAGCGTATGGAGGATATTATTTTTGAACGCTTGATAAACGTGTCCTTTACGCCCGCGTTCATTATAAGATCAACGTAGCGCTGACGGTATCTCATATCCGTGTCCGTCATGCCGTGGAACTTTTCGGGCAGAGGCAGAAGCGACTTTGAAAGAAGCGTTATCTCGCTTACTCTTACCGAAATCTCGCCTGTCTGTGTGGTAAACACCTCGCCCTTCGCGCCGATTATATCGCCTATATCAAGCTTTTTGAAGCGGTCGTACTCGTCCTCGCCGAGAATATCCTTTTTTACAAACAGCTGAAGCTGTCCCTCCAGATCGGATATATGTACAAATCCGACCTTTCCCATGCCGCGCTTCGACATGATCCTTCCCGCAACGGAGACGATCTGTCCGTCAAAGGGCGATATTTTTGCGGTGACCCGCAGCTTTTCGCCGCGTTTTTCTATCTCGCGTTCTTCTTCGCGGCAGCCGTTTACGATGTCGCCGGATGAGTGTGTTCTGTTATATTTTGTAATCCGAAAAGGATCCCTGCCCTCCGACTGAAGCTGCGACAGCTTATCGCGCCTCACCCGCAAAAGAGCTTTAAGCTCCTTTTCGGAATTTTGCTGTTCCATGCTGTGTCCTCCTTAAACCGTAAGTGTCTGTATATAAAGTATAAAATCCGCTGTTTTTGCCGAATTACGGCGCTTTTGTGGATATACCCTTTTTATTATACACTATTTTTCTTTGAATTACAATGCTTTTTTTGAAAAATTTTAAATTTGTTTTACACGCAAGCCCTCGCGGCCGATCCGGTTTTGGCGGCTGCTCCCGTCTTGGGGCGGTGCTTATGGCGGAGTGCGAAAAAATTGTGAACAATCCGCGCTCTTTTACCTCCGTGTTTTCCTCAAAAGCCGCGCAGATACTCATAAGCTTCCGTTCATAATTTGTTCACAAAATAAATAACACTTGTTTACATTTAATTCATACCAGCGTAAAAAGTGTGGTATAAGATATAGTCATAAAGTCAATAAGGGTCAACGCAAACGAAAGACCCGCAGCTGTTATAGGAAATCACACGAAAGATTCAGGAGGTAGATTTAAATGAAAAAATATCCCTATACGGACTCTACAGATATGATAGTTTACGAACATGAAGGTAAAAAAGAAAAGAAGCACGGAGTATTCAAGGCGTGCATCGCATCGGCTTTGACGGCGAGCATATTCACCGGCGCAATATTCTGCGGACTGGGCATAGCATTTTACAAGCAGGACACTCAGTCAAAAAACAATCAGCTTGTGACCGATCAGCTCTCAACCGCAAATTCCGACACGCAGTCGCTTGCGGCAACGACTCTTGAAAACGGCAAACAGGTATTGACCACTGTTCAGATAGCGGAAAAATGCGGTCCCAGTATTGTCGGCGTTATCAATAAGACGAAAGTCACGTCGCAGAAATACTACGACCCGTTCTCGGGCAGATACTATTATTATCAGGATCCCTCGGCGGGCGAGGATGATACCGTAACCCAAGGCTCCGGATCGGGTATAATTATCAGCGATGACGGGTATATTGTAACTAATGAACACGTCATTGAAGGCGCGACAAAGATCTCGGTAATACTTAACACCGGAGAGGAATATGAAGCCGCTTTGGTGGGCAAGGATACAAAAACAGACCTTGCGGTTTTAAAGATAGAAGCTTCGACCACTCTTACGCCGGCTGTTCTGGGAGATTCGGACAGCGTTAAGGTGGGCGAGTCGGTAGTTGCGATCGGCAATCCGCTCGGTCAGGAGCTTTCCGGCACAACAACTCACGGCATCATAAGCGCGGTTAACAGAACAATGACTGTCGATAACCGCACCTATAATCTGCTTCAGACAGACGCAGCGATCAATTCGGGCAACTCCGGCGGCGGACTGTTTAACCAGTACGGAGAAGTCATCGGCATCAACTCGATAAAGATCAACTCCACAGGCGTTGAAGGCATCGGCTTTGCAATATCTATTTCCGAGGCTAAGTCTATAATTGAAGAGCTTATGTCGGAAGGTCATGTAAGCCGTCCTCTTGTAGGCATTGAGATAAAAAGCACCCCCTACGGACTGTTTATAGACAGCGTCGTTGAAGGCTCGGGCGCGGAAGCCGCAGGACTTCAGGCTAAGGATATGATCATCGAGGTAGACGGCAAGCAGGTTTCAAGCACCAGTGAAATAAATCAGATACGCGACACCAAGCAGCCCGGCGACAAGCTCAGCTTCAAGATCGCCAGAAACGGGCAGTATATGGATGTAGACGTGACACTCGGCGAAAGCACCGAGGACGATAATTAAGCATACTACTCAATATTTGATAATACCACCATCCTTTTTTTCATAGGCTTCGCCCCATCAATCAATGATACCCCCTTGGGGCGAAGCAACCCCCTTTTTTATAAGGCGGCACGGATGGCGGATAAACATGGCAACACCTAAATTTTCGATAGCCTTTTGCCGGTACAGGCCAAAAACCGGCACATCACCATCCTTTTTTTCATAGGCTCCGCTTTTCCCCCAATAAAAGCGGAGCACCCCCCTAAAACAAGCGCCCAAGGCAATGCCAAGGGCGCTTTATTGATTATCAAATACTGTATTATTCCGCTACAATTACCCGCACTCCGTCATTTGCAAACTTTGTTTTCCATACATCTGAAGGCTCCTCATCGGTAATTACGGCGTCCACCTTATCAAGGCGCACTATGGTGTTCAGTCCGAAGGTGTCGAATTTCTTGCAGTCGCACAGGAAAATACATTCCTCCGACATATCTATCATCGCGCGCTTGACCTCGGCTTCTCCGTCGGACTGCTCTGTCAGACCTCTCTCCTCGGACAGTCCCTTGCAGGAGAAGAACACCTTGTTGGCGTTGTAATTTTTTCTTATAATATCCTCGGTTATATGCCCCACAAAAGACATATTGCGCGCCTTGAGCTTCCCTCCGATACATATCACCGTTATATGCTCACAGCTTGACAGCTCCTCCACTACCTTTTCCGCATTGGTGATAACCGTCAGGGATTGTCTTGTCCGGATATATCTTGCCATATGCAGCGATGAGGTGGATGCGTCTATAAATATAGTTTCTCCGTCGCTGACAAGCTCGGCGGCTTTTCTTCCTATTGCCTCCTTGCCAGTATAGTTTATGGTTGTCCTTTCATTTACGGTAGGCTCCGGATCGGATTCGTCCGCCAAAGTCGCCCCGCCGTAAGCGCGGCGCAGAATACCCTTCTTCTCAAGCCGCTCAAGGTCGTTTCTGATAGTTTCGGTCGTAACGCCGAACTTATTCGCAAGCTCCGTCACAAGCACGCTTCCGTTTTCGTTTATAAGTCGTTCTATCTGATTTCTGCGTTCAACAGCTAACATTTGCTTTCCTTTCAAATATAAAATATGCTGCCGCACCAAGCAAAAGACACAGCAGCATAATATTTCCCTCCGATTTCCGGAATTAAAATTATTTCACTTACATGATCGCTTCCCAAAGCTCGGGGTGCGGATTTGCGATAACCTCCGTATTAATAAGCACACCGTCGCGCGCAGCCACAGCAGCTCCCGCGTCAACACCCGCTTTTACGTCCGCAACATCGCCCGTCATCGTTACAAAGCATTTGCCCGCCATACCGCGCGCGACTCTGACCTCGATCAGTTCAATGTCGCCCGCCTTGACAGCCGCATCCGCAGCCTCTATTGCGGCGGCAGCCGTAAACGTTTCCACTACTCCAAGAGCCTTTTTCTCGCTCACCTCAACGGTTCCGCACACAGCCTCATAGACCTTATCGCCCAGGTTGCCTATAACAAAAGTATCTATCAGCGCGTCCTCGGCAATAACGCCGGCTCTGTCAACAGCGGCGCTTATGGCGGAAAGCTCGCCGCCTACTATCGTCACAAACTTGCCCGGACATACCGAGCCGGACGAGATCAGCTCCACAGCAGCCGATTTCAGCATTTCATCCGTAACAACGATGCCCTTGCTGACATTTTTAACTTCTACCAATCCGATGGAATTCATTTATCTCATCCCTCTCTCAATCTCTGTGTATAACGACAAACTTGCCGGTGACCTCGGTGACGGTGCCGTCTATGCTTGAATGCATGGTGGTTCCCAGATCCTCGTAAGGCGTTTGCGCAACCGCCTGACCTATCTTCACCTTGTCGCCCGCGCTCACCACAGCCGATGCCGGTTTTCCGACGTGCTGCGAGAAAGGTATATAAACCTCAGCCGGAGCAAATTCCATATAGTTCCTTGTAACTACCGGCTTGACGTACTTTCTTATGCCTAACCGGTCGATAAGCTTCTGTGACGAAACAAGTCTTGACGCTCTTTCGGGGCGCACGTGTTCGGGGGCTTTATTGTTCTGCCGTTTTAAGCCATGCTTTCCGAGAGAGCCTTTTATTCCCATCGAGATGGCCTGCGGATCAAGCATCTGCTGACAGGCGATCACCGTGCATATGCCGCAGCCGCAGCAAAGAGCCGACTGCAAAAACGATTCCGTGTCGCTTACCTCCGCATGGGACGCCACGCGCACTGTCTTATGCACGTTCAGCGCGTAGCCGAGAAGATACCTCGGACACAGGTCCGAACACATCGTGCAGTTGCAGCAGGCAGCGCTTGCGCGCTTTAAAACCATGGATACGGGCATTTTTTTGCGCTGTACGACAGAGTGAGTTTCGGGGAATATCAGCAGTCCCTTTGTTGTCTTTGTAACAACGTCCTCTTCGAGGTTTACAAGCTTACCCATCATGGGTCCGCCGTTTATAACGGCTTTGCCCGTCATATCGGAATAGCCGCACGCCGCCAAAAGCTCCGAGATCTTCATTCCTATGGGAGCCTTTACGGTAATGTCCTCTTTTGTGTCGCCGCCGATGGTTATGTATTTGTCATACACCGGCTCGCCGTTTTTAACGGCCTTATATATATTATATACTGTTTCGACGTTAATAACCATAACGCCGACCATAACGGGAATACTTCCCTCAGGGATGATCTTGCCGGTGGTTTCGTAAACCAGCACCACCTCATCTCCCGCGGGATATATGTCCGGTATTTCCTTGATCCGAATCCGTGTTCCGGCAAGTCCTGCAACTATGTCTTTGTCAAGCAGGTGCATATTTTTGCCTTTGATGCCGATAAGCACCTCTTTCGCGCCCATCGTATCGCAAAGAATATTAAGCGACTCGACTATCTCGCCGAGATGACGCTCAAGCAGATAATGATCAACCATCATCAGCGGCTCACATTCCGCCGCGTTTACAACTATCTGTTCAACCTTGTCGGAAAATTTTCTGTGCGTGGGGAATCCGGCGCCGCCGGCGCCGACTATTCCGGCCTCATAAACAATTTTTTGAAGCTCCGATAATTCCACTTCAACTCATCCTTTCTTCCGGATATATGCACACGGATAGATCCTTCGCCCTATGCGAAGGCTTTGTCCGAACGCCAATCCGCTTTAAACGCCGGAGGATATTGCATCATCCGGTGCGGATCATTTCTGTGGTAAATCCCGCTGAATACGGGAATTTATGCCTGTTTTTCATCCAATATACCAACGATCGCCGCGTCAACGGGCGAGTCCTGTCTTGGGAGAGCAAGCCTTGCCGCCGAGCCGGTCGCTATTATAACGTCCTCGCCAATACCGGCGCCGACGCTGTCAACGGCAACAATGTATTTATCCACAAGCTTGCCGTGTTCTATATGCTGTACCAGCATAAATTTATATCCCACAAGCTTCTCGTTCTTTCTTGTGGACACTACGCTGCCGTATACTCTGCCTATAAGCATCTCTGTACTCCTCTTTTCGGTTCTTGCCTTCCGGCAGCTCCGTCCCCGTTTATCAGGGACGGACTGATAATATGTATCACGATAACCTGAGTTATCTCTTGTTTACGATTTTAACATAATCGCCCGTTTTGATAGCGCAAGCGTTCGCATCATCGGTATCAATGTGCATTTCAGTGTTGAAGTCCTCTCTTACTCTGACCTGAACATTATAAAAACGCGTCGGCTTTGAGTTCTGGATCTCAACATCAACTATGTCGTTGTCCCTGATGCCGTATTTAGCCGCATCGTCCGGCGTCATATGTATATGTCTGTTGGCTATAATGCAGCCTTCGTTCAGGAATACGCTTCCCTTGGGGCCGACAAGCGCCATAGGCGCCGAGCCTTTTATTTCGCCCGAAGGTCTTACGGGGGGCGACACCCTTAGCTTGAAGGTATCTGTTCTCGATACCTCTACCTGCGATTCCTTCCTTACAGGTCCCAGCACTCTTACTCCCTCAATCGATCTGAGCGAAGGACTTACGAGCGTTACGCACTCTTCCGCGGCAAACTGGTCGCCCATAAGCTGTTTCTTGGGCGTCAGCTCATAACCCTTGCCGAAGAGAATTTCAAGATGCTCCTGTGACAGATGCACGTGTCTTGCCGACACGCCTATTTTAATTCCGTCCTTTTTTTCCTTTTCTTTAAGCGCTTCAAGGACACCTGCCGTTATCATATTGATCATTTTTTCGTCCATGTAAACCTTCTCCCTCTCTGACCCGAATCACTGTTGTTTACGAAAAGCACCGGCACTCCCCGGGCAACGCCGGGGAGCCGTTATATGTGCTTTCGATAAGGAAACACCGTAATTATTCCGTGTTTTCTTAATTATTCGGCAGCCGGCAAGATCTTTTCAACATCGCCGTGGGGTCTGGGTATAACGTGTACCGAAATAACTTCGCCCAGTCTTGCGCCCGCTGCTGCGCCGGCGTCTGTAGCGGCCTGAACGGCGCCTACATCACCGCGTACCATAACGGTAACAAGTCCCGAACCGATTCTCTCCGTTCCGAGAAGAGATACGTTAGCGGCCTTTACCATTGCATCGGCAGCCTCTATTGCAGCTACCAGACCTCTTGTCTCTACCATTCCTAATGCTTCAACAGCCATTTTAAGTTACCTCCTGCTATAATTTTTTGGTCTTGACCATTTTTTACTTGGTTTTTGGTTGTTATGTATTTTTCCTGTGTCTGTCCCGTGCCTTTGGCATAGCCGCCGGCAGCTGATGTAATATTTAATGCGTTTCCGCCTTAAATCTGGATGTTAAGCCTTTGACTCCGTTGTTGCCGGAGCGGCTTTTTTGGTTCTTCTGCGTCTTACGGGCTTCGGCGCCTCTGCTTTCGGAGCGGGTTTTTTACCCGTTTCAAGCGCGCTTTCGGCGTTTACCATGCCTACATGAGTGGCAGCCGATTCGGAATTGGCCTTCTCTTCGGCAGTGTCGTCAAGATTCAGAAATTTAAGTATTTCCGGGTGAGGTCTTGCTATGACCTCATGCACCTTCAGGCAGTTAAGTTCCTTTGCTCTTTTGACTCCGGCGTCAACAGCCGCCTGTACAGCCGACAGATCCTCGCCCTTTACTATAAGCGATACAAGCCAGCCGCCCAAACGTCTTTCCGTTGCCACAAACTCAACCTCTCCCGCTTTTAGCATATCGTCAAGTATAAGGATAGCATGACCCAGAGCCTTTACCTCTATAAGACCGAGTGAAAAATTTACGTCCATGCCTTACCTCCTTATATCCCCGGAAGAATTTTTTCCACACTCTCGTGCGGTCTGGGAATTATATTCACCGCGTAAACCTCGCCAAATTCCTTCGCTACGGCCTCGCCCGCGGCGACAGCCGCCCTGACGGCTCCCACCTCGCCGGTGATCACCACATTCACAAGACCCGAGCCGATTTTCTCCGTACCCACGAGCTTGACGTCAGCCGCCTTTGTCATGGCGTCGGATGCTTCAATGGATCCTGTCAGACTTCTGGTCTCTATAAAACCCAATGCGTCCATTCAAATCTCTCCTTGTCCTATGAATTGTTCTTAATGTGACCTACGCGGTCGCGTCCCACGCTTACGCGCCTTGACATTTTCACGGCGTCGTCGGTAGGTCTTGAGATGACGTGAGTATTTATAACCCCCGCTATCTCCTCGGCCTTGGCGGCGCCCGCCGCAACAGCTGCTCTCACAGCCGAAACCTCGCCCGCGATCTTGACCGCGGTGATAAGCGGCACCTCAACGGCGTCCGCGTTTGCCGGCTTATTGGTGTCGATGGCGACAATTTTTACATCAGCCGCCTTTGCAGCCGCGTCCGCAGCCGCTATCGCCGTCACAAAGCCGAACATCTCTATAATTCCAACTGCCTCGTTCATCTGCAGCTCTCCTTCCTTTTCAGCCGCGATACGGCCGGTTTAGGATCCGTTATTTATTTACTATAGCTATCTTAAGACCCTTTTGCGCAAGATTTACCTCAAGAGCCTCGTTTATATCCTCAAGCGCGAACTTATGCGTGATAAGCTCTTTTATCGGAAGTCCTATGCCGACAGCTCTTTTCAAGAAATCAAACGTCGTAGCGTAATCTCTGAGCGTGTATACCCACGATCCGACAAGTGTGATCTCCTTCGAGCAAAGGTCGAAATGGGGATTGATCGTAGCGTCGCCGCCGTTGATAAAGAAGCCCAGCTCGCAAAGTCCGCCGCCGTTTCTGATGAACTTGTAGATGTTGGCGTGAGCCACAGGCGAGCCTGTACACTGGAACGCGAAGTCGGCAAGATGTCCGTCAAACGCGTCCTCGACGCCCTTGGCAAGAGCTTCTATGCCCTTGAACTGCATAAAGTTGACAGTCTTTCCCGCGCCCATTCTCTTGGCAAATTCAAGTCTTTGCTCGTTTCCGTCAACGGCAACTATATTTTCCACGCCCATCGTGCGCAAAACGGCTATACAGATAAGACCTATAGGTCCGCACCCCTGAACGACAACTCTCGAATTGAATCTGAGGATATTCGTTGTCTTTGCTCTTTCCACAGCGTGTACCAAAACCGCGCACGGCTCGATAAGTATTCTCGAATCCAAATCAAGATCGCTTACGTTGAATACCGTTGAACCGCCCTTGATGACTATGTAATCCGCGAACCAGCCCTGAAGGTGATTGTCCTCCCTGTCCGGAAGCAGACCGTATACATCCGCGCCGCCTACATTCTGCTTGTTAAGGTCATACATCGTTATGTCGGGGTTGTCCTTGAAGATCATGCAGGTGACGACCTTGTCGCCCAAAGCAAGCGGCTTGCCCGCGCTGTCCGTTTTGACATTCTTGCCGATTTTCACTATCTCGCCGGTACCCTCATGACCGAGTACCACCGGTATAAGCGAAAACGGGTCAACCTTGTATTCATGCGCGTCGGTACCGCATACGCCGCAGCCCTCGACCTTTACGAGAATATCGTCGTCGCCGATCTCCGGAATGGGATATTCCTGGATCTCAAAGTGCTTAAGCTCTGTGAGCATAGCCACCCTTGCGGTCTTGGGGATGCCGCCCTTGCAGGAGCCGCTTCCGCCGCGTGAACAGCCTGACTTAGCCGAAGCCGGAGCGTTCGCTCCGCCGACCATTTCATTTAGCACCGCCTGCACCAACGCGGCGATGTCCTGTTCATTATATGCCAATGTTATCACTCCTTGTATTTTTCTATATAATATTCAGATTATCGACCAATACGCATCTGCGCTGTCTTGTAAAGCTTCTGGGCGATGTGATGCCCTCGCCTGTGGGACCCGCGATAGTGAATGTCGTCCAACCCTCGGCATTAAAGCCTATGCCCGCGTAGCTGGGAGCGTTCTTTACAAATATCGTCGTGCAGATAGCCTTTGCGTAAGCCGTCATATGGTCAACATTCTTCGAGTGCAGGTGAGCCGAGTGTCTGTTGCCGTGTTCCGCCTTTACCGCCATATCCACAGCCTCTTCAAAGGTTTCAACCTTTACTATGGGCAGTATGGGCATCATAAGCTCCGTCTGAACAAACGCCTGATCAAAGCTCGTCACGCAGATAATACATCTTACGTCATCTCCCGCCTTTATGCCTATCTGGGCGAGGATCTTCTTTGCGTCCCTGCCGACCCAGTTCTTGTTGATGACTCTCTTCGGCTTTTCGCCCTCTTTTTTAGGCTTTGACCATACAAGAACAACGTCCTCAAGCTGCTTTACCTGCTCGTCGTTTATAAGATACGCGCCGTTTTGGATCATATAATGGATCAGCTCGTCGGCAACGTTTCTCATAACGAAAACTTCCTTTTCGGCGATACACGGCAGGTTGTTGTCGAAGGTGCATCCGTCTATGATGTCCTTGCCCGCCTTGGGAATATCCGCCGTATCGTCAACGACTACCGGAGGATTGCCCGCGCCCGCGCCTATCGCCTTCTTTCCGCTTGAAAGAAGCATCTTTACAACGCCGGGGCCGCCTGTCGCCACAAGCATCCTTACCGACGGATCTTTGACCATCTTGTCGGAGGTTTCCAGCGTCGGATTCGCTACTGTGACAACGATATTCTCCGGACCGCCTCCCGCCAGTACGGCTCTGTTCACCAGATCGACTGCGTATGCCGAAGCCTTCTTTGCATGAGGATGCGAGTTGAATATAACGCCGTTTCCGGCAGCAAGCATACAAATGCTGTTGCAGAGTATGGTGCAGGTCGGGTTCGTTGACGGGGTGATCGCCCCGATTATCCCGAACGGCGCCTGCTCGATAAGAGTAAGTCCGCGGTCGCCCGCAAGCGCTCTTGTTTCAAGATCCGATGTGCCCAAGGTCTTGTCCGCAACCAGATGATGCTTTAGGATCTTGTGGTAAACATTGCCCATCTTGGTTTCTTCCACCGCAAGCTTTGCCATGATCTCCGCCTCTTCGTGCGTAAGACGTCTGATCTCTTTTATTATGTTCTCTCTTTGTTCCTTGTTATAATGTCTGAAAGTAGTGTAAGCCTTGTTGCACGCCGCGATAGCCTCCTCCATCGTGTCGAACACGCCCAGCTGCTTGCGCTTGGGCTGACATTCAAGGTTCATATTCGCTATGACCTGTTTTACAAGCTCACTTACTTTTTCTTCGTCGATCAATGTTGTACTCCCTCCTTTATTATTTGCGCGCCTCAGGGAAGCGGCTTCCTTTTCGCGCCTTGCGGTAAAACCGCTCAAGCCTTAACGGCTGTATTTGACCTCAAAATATTTCGCTCCGAACTCCGCGAACTCGGTATCCTCCGTTGCGGTGGAACCGCTTACAGCTATGCCCCCGCAGACTTTGCCGTCCTTTATAAGCGGAAATCCTCCGCCCAGAAGCAGTATGCGTCCCCCATTGGTAAGACCGTGAAGCGGGCCGCCCTCCTCCGAAAGCTCCAGCGCCTCATGGGTGGGCATCTTCAGCGATACCGCCGTATACGCCTTATTGAGCGCTATATCGACGCTTGCTATGTAAGAATTGTCCATCGCGTGTATCAGCACGGGATTGGCTCCCTCGTCAAGCACCGCGATAACAACGTTTTTGCCTCTGTCCGCCGCCATATTTTCCACCGCCATGGCGATTTCCTTGGCAAGCGAAAGGTTTACGGCTTTTTGTGTGTCCGAAGCCGGTGTCATTTTGACATCATCCTTATTCACTGTAATTTCTTTCGGGGCGGATTTTGTTTTCGGCTTTTGCAAAGCCGAAGATCCGTCCTCCGCTTCAAGCGCCTGCGCCGCAGCAAGCGCGTATGAGCAGAGCCTGTTCATATACGCAAGCATATTGCGTCCGAATCTGCCGAACTGACCGGCTTTCACAGTCATTCTCTCGGCGCGCCTTAAAAGCGTGTATGTCTTGTACATTGCCGCCGAAGCGGTATTTGTCGGCTTTTCGAAGGTTATTTCCCCCGCAAGCTCATCAGCCGCTTTTTCAAGCGCCGCAACCGAATCCGGCGTTACCGCGACGCCTCCGCCCTCGATCTCGCTTTTCGCCGTCATTATCTTTTCGGCGATCACTCCCGCGCAGGCGCTGCCGGACGACAGCTGCACGGATATTGCTTCCGCGTACGCCTCCTCAAGGGTACCCAACAGCTCTATCACGGCGTCCGCCTTGGATATACGGACGTTTTTCAGTGTCTTTGTATATCCGCCGTCACCGGCGCGTGTATATGCTTTTTTTATTTCCGTCATCCTATCGCTTCACCTGCCTGCGTAAATATTCCGAAAACAGTACCGACTGATATTTTTCTTCAATATATTCGGCAAAGTCATACAGCTCTCCGCCCGAAAGCGCGTCCGCCGCACGAAGCTCCTCCTCGGGAATAGCCGCAAGCTCCGACGCCACTCTGAGCATATCGGAAAGATGCCTTTTTCCCTTTGCCGCGGCAATGTCCGCCTGCATACGTATCAGCGGCTTCGATATCCGCAAATCCCCGTCCGAGCCGGAAGAATATCCCGAACCCGTTTCCTTTGCCGATACACCTCCGCCGGGAGTCTTGCTCTCATTGACTATCCCCGCGGCGCGCGCCACGCGCCCAAGCAGAACGTCAATTATATTATCGTTCTCCAACAAAAACGCCTCCCGGAACTATGGTATTATTTTTATCCGATCATTTAAGCGAAGCAAGTACCTTCTTTGTTACCTCCGAAACTATATCGGCAAGCTCCTTTTCCGAAGGCGCAGCACCGCCCTTGTTTGCGTAAAGCTCGTTAGCCTGTGTCGGCGTCATGTCGCAGGTGTCCTTTCCGTCCGCATAGCAGCCGGGGCAAAGCTTCTCCATCGGGTGCTTGCCCGGAACGCCGAACTGCTTTCTGAGGTCGATAAGCTTCTTGACCTCGCCGCAGGGCAGCTCCTTCTCGCCGCCGAGCATTCTCGCATAGAAGAACAGCTTAGCATAAAATTCCGTTGATTCCATTCTGAAAAACGCGGTGTTCAGATCCGCGCCGAACGACAGCGCGCCGTGATTTGCAAGCAATATAGCGTCATAGTCCTGTATGTAAGGCATAAGCGAATCGGGGATCTCCATCGTTGACGGCGTGCCGTACTCGGCGATAGGAACAGCGCCGAGGAAGATTATAGCCTCGGGCATGATAAGCTTGTCCAGAGGAATACCCGCAATAGCGAACGACGTCGCGATCGGAGGATGCGCGTGTACAACAGCGTTTACGTCGGGTCTTTCCTGATAAACTCTCAAGTGCATCTTGAACTCCGACGACGGCTTCCACTGACCTGCCGACTCCTTAAGGTTCCCCTGCCCGTCAACCTTGCAGATCATATCCGGTGTCATATAGCCCTTGGATACGCCTGTCGGTGTAGCGAAGTAGGTGTTGTCGTCTACCTTTACCGAGATGTTGCCGTCGTTTGCCGCAACAAAACCGTCTTGGTAGATCCTTCTGCCGTATTCGCATATTTCTTTTTTGATTTCATAATCAGATTTGAACATGGTTATGATACTCCTCCCTTTAAATTTATGCTTTTGGTTTTGATTTGTTTTTGTTTTGTTATTCTTTATTATACTTGATTTTCTTGCGTTTGTAAAGTGTTTTTCAAAAAAAATCTGAAATTCAGCAAAAAACACTGTTTTTTACTCAACGCATTCACATCTTCTTCAATTATAGCACAAAAACGTTCCCGATTGCAAGTGTTTTTTATATATTTTAACCAATTAACTTCAAAATGTTATTTTGCATAAAAACAGGTGCTTATTTTTGTGGAAAATAGATAAAGGTCTTGCGCAAATAAAAAAAGGACTGCGGCTTATATCAAAATCGCAGTCCTTTTTGGAGCTAATGGCGGGGGTCGAACCCGCGACCTACTGATTACGAATCAGTCGCTCTGCCAACTGAGCTACACCAGCATATGCGCCGCGAAACGGCGCCGTATGGACTGCATTAAATATAATTAAAGCGAATGCTTAATGCAGTCTTGCGAATTTAATACGTTCAATGAACATCATAAAGAGCATATCAAATTCAATATATTGTCACAATAAATATCAATCACGCAAGGATCGATCTTACGATCCCGTTTATGACCTTTCCGTCGGCTCTGCCCTTTGTTTTCGGGAGAACGCAGGCCATAACCTTGCCCATATCCTTCATTGAAGAAGCGCCGGTTTCGGCAATAGCCGACTTTACTATTTCGGTCAGCTCCTCGTTTGAAAGCTGTTCGGGCAGATATTCCATCAAAATATCCATCTCTGATTTTAATTGAGCGATAAGATCTTCTCTACCGCTGCGTTCGTAATCCGGCAGGGAGCTTTCCCTTTGTTTTAATTGCTTGGCGATTACTTCGAGTACACCCTCGTCATCAAGAGTGATCCGCTTGTCCTTCTCCGTCTGAAGCACAGCGGCGCGAACCATCTGTACCACATTCTTGCGGACAACATTTTTATTTTTCATAGACGACTTTAAATCCTCGGCTAATTTTTCTTTTAACGTCATGAAAAGTCATCTCCTTTTATATCAATAATAAGCTCAGAAACAAAGCTCAGAACTTTCTTTTACGCGCAGCCTCTGACTTCTTCTTGCGTCTAACGCTGGGCTTTTCATAATGTTCACGCTTTCTGATCTCAGACATAACGCCGGACTTTGCGCACTGACGCTTAAAACGGCGGAGCGCACTGTCCAAAGATTCGTTTTCCTTTACTCTAATCTCAGACATCCAATTCCCTCCCTCCGGCAAGTCATTATTAATGGACTCGATGGAAAAGTGATTGTCATTGTTTCCAACAACATATTATATTATACCCCATTTTGTATATATATGTCAAGCCTTTTTTAAAAAGTTTCTGAAAATTTTTTGCCGCCGAGCATATGGAAGTGGATATGCTCCACAGTCTGACCGGCGTTTTCTCCGCAGTTGTTTATTATCCTGTAGCCGTCTTTCGCTATTTGGGCGGCATTTGCGATTTTCGGCGCCGCCTCGAAAACCTTTTGTATGTAAACGCTGTTTTCGGGCGTTATATCGTTGGCGCACTTTATATGCGTTTTCGGCACGATAACTATATGCACCGGCGCCTGAGGCGCTATATCGCAAAACGCTGTCACATACTCATCGTCGTACACCTTTTTCGACGGGATCTCCCCGTTTATTATTTTACAGAACAGACAGTCCTTATCCAACATAATTATCCCTCCGTACACAAGCTTTTTTAAGCAGTATCATTTTTTAAAGTATCATTATTTTATCATATCTTCCCGGCTTTGTCAATACCTCATGCTTGCCGCCGGCGCGTTTTTTGCGCGGGCGAATACGCCGCGATAATTTTACGGAGCGCTTGCCGCTTTTTTTGCATGGCATCAACCGTTTAATTATCCGAAAAAAACAGAAAAAATTTATAAAGTATTGACATTTATTTTAAATTGTGGTATATTTAATCTGATAAATATGTATGATATCAAGTGGATAAATCAAATAGGAAAGGAGGGTAGCTATGATGAACAGAATTATTGCGGCAATGGTTGCGGGTTCTTTGGCATTGTGCATCTGCGGCTGCGGCGCAACGCAGTCTCAAAGCACGCCTTCTCCCGAGGCTACTCAGCAAGCGGCGGAAACGGTTAAAACCGGTATTGTCATAGAAGCGTCCATGCACAATGTGACAATAGAAGCCATGGACGGCACCACATACTCATTTACCTGCGATGACAGCACGGAATTTACAGGCAGCGGCGAAAATTTAGGCGACACTGTTTCCGTTGAGTTTGACGGTGAGTATGAGGATCATATTTTGGCGAAAAAGCTGCAGATAATCGAAAAAGCCGATGAAGACGTTTCATCCTCGGCGAAAGAGGTCACGGAAAAAGAGGTTTCGGAAAAATCGGACGACAGCGCTTCCAAAAGCAATGCCAAGTCGGATTCGCCCAAATATATAACGGGCACGGTCACGGACGCTTCCATGAACAATATAACGGTTAAATGGAACGACCGTAACTATACGATCCTCAAAACCGACAAGACATCCGTTGAGGGCGATGTGGCCGTTGGCGCGACAGTCAGGGTATATCATACCGGTGACATTGCCGACGGGGTGGAAGCGATAGACATCAGCGTTGTGACGCCGGAGCGCCCAAGCAGCGATATAAAATACATAACCGGCACAGTCGTTGACGCTTCCATGAATACTATCGTTATCGAAAACGGCGGTCATCGTTACAGCGTTTTGAAAGACGATGACACAAAATCCGATAACGTCGCCGTCGGCGACACGGTAAGAGTCTACCATAAGGGCAGCTATTCGGACGGAATGGTTGCGACAAGCATTGTAAAACAATAAAAATCACAAAAAGGAGCGAAAAAACATGAAAAAAATTATTGCATTGACGATCACGGCGGCTATGCTTTTCGCTATGGCGGGATGCCAAAGCGTAAAGGATGATGTAAAAACCGTGGAGGACGACGCGACAAAAGCTGTTGACACAGTTAAGGACGACG
>CAZCZR010000003.1:43391-51155 GCA_964503455.1 uncultured Lachnospiraceae bacterium
AAAAGCTGTTGACACAGTTAAGGACGACGTAGAAAAGGTTAAAAGCAAGGTTGAAGCTGAAGCGGCTGAGATCGAGCAGGAGGTAAAGGACAAGCTTCATGAAGAAATCGCCGCAATCCCGCAGGACGCAAAGCTTGCAAGGGAGAAAGCGATGGAGGCTGTAACAACAGTCGAGGAAAAGCTCGGCGTTAAAATAGACAGAACCGCCACCGCCGAAAACGTTAACGGCGCATGGAATGCATACGCTATTTTGAACGAAACAAAGTATATATCGCTTGCAAGCTACGGCGTGAGCGCGGTTGATCTGTATCTTGATACCGAGAAGAACGAGGCTTCTATCGTATACGATATAGGCGATGAGGATCCCGTATTAAAGGGCGGTAACTTCGAGATAACCGACGGCGTTGTCGTATTTGACGGTGATCTTTCGGGCATGATCGCTTATATCGACCAGTCCGATCCCAACACGCTTATGCTTATTTCAACGTCGGAGGGTTCAAGTCAGATATTTATGCTTAGCAAGTGATTTGAATTAAAAGAATAAGGATAATAAAAAAATGGAAGCTAAAGGAAAAACATTTTTAAAAGTAACGGGAATACTGTTGATAATCGAGGGCGTCTTAGGCATTATATTCTACGGCTTTATGACTCTCATACTCGGCGCGGGAACGCTTATCGCCAAGCCAGAGGGCGGCACGGTGGTTATGATTATCGCGATTTTGTACACGCTGGCGGCGATAGTATCGCTGATAGCGGGTATTTTGGGAGTTAAAAACGCCTCGAACAAAGACGCTGCGGGCAAATGTATCGCATGGGGAGTTATAAATCTCGTGCTGACGTTTGTGGCGGGCGTTTGGTCGCTATCAGGCGAAGACGTTAGCGTCGGACACGTTCTGTATACGTGCGCAGGCTTTATTATTCCCTCGCTATACGTAGCCGGAGCTTATTTAAACGAATAGGCGGAAAGGGATCGCGTTATGAAACTTAATGCACTGGATATAATTTCGTTAATTACTCTTATTGTGGAGATCACGTGGCGAGTTATAATGGAAAGCATTTCCGCTCCGCAGTGGATGCATTATGTCGAATGGGGACTGATTATTTTCATTTTCGTTTTGGTCGTTCTGCATTTTATATTAAAATGCAGAGGAGGAAAGCGGAACGAATAAATAACCGGCGGCTCCGTCCGAGGCGGGCGGAGACCGAAACATTTATACATATATTTATACAGGGAGGAAACAAAAATGACTTTATCGAAAAAGCTTATTGCCGAATTTATCGGCACGATGGTACTTGTTATCATGGGATGCGGAACCGCGATGCTCGTTGGCTGTGACGCCGCAGCCGGCGGCGGATATATTCTGACCGCTCTGGCGTTCGGTCTGACTATTGTCGGCATGGCATACTGTGTGGGAAATATTTCAGGCTGCCACATAAACCCCGCCGTATCGCTCGGCGTTCTTTTAAGCGGCGGTATGAAGGCGAAGGAATTTGTCGGATATGTAATCGCTCAGTGCCTTGGAGCGCTGGCGGGCGCAGGTATCCTTGCCCTTATATTTAAGACGGGCGGCGTTACAGACATGACCGGTGCATTCGGCTCGAACGGACTTTCCGGCGTGAACGGAAGCGCGGTTGCCGGTATTATTGTTGAGATTGTGCTCACGTTTATATTTGTTCTTACAATTCTCGGCGTTACATCGCCGAACGCAAAGCACGGCTCATTCGGCGGTCTTGTAATAGGCTTGACACTTACTCTTGTACATATCCTCGGAATAGGTCTTACGGGAACATCCGTAAACCCCGCAAGAAGCATCGGTCCCGCGATCGTTGCGGCTATAACCGGCAACAGCGAGCCTATCTCCTGCGTTTGGATATTTATCGTCGCTCCTCTTCTCGGAGCCGCGATAGCTGCGATAGTATACAAGTTTTTGGAAGGCTCCCGCAAAGACGCGTAAAGAGTAATTTGTAAATTTCCGGCGGGGTGCGTCCTCTGCGGAATCAAATAAAGGATAACGCCTTTATTCCCTATCATACGTATTCAAAGAAAAAACGGTATATCGCTTTAATGCGACGTACCGTTTTTTGTATATCAGGCGGAAGCCTCCGCCCCGCTTTTTGTATTAAATATTAAAATATTTCTTTATCTCGTCAATATATATCTCGCCGACCTTGCTTAAAATACTGTTTTTCTTTGTTATATATCCGATCTCCATTATGCTGTTTTTGTTCTCCGCGTCCGCTTCAAAAGGCACCGCTATGTAGTCGCTGCCGTTCAGCTCCTCGCATATTATTCCCGAACAAAGCGTATAACCGTTTAAGCCTATCATCAGATTAAGCATTGTCGCGCGGTCATTTGTCTTTATCGTGCGCGGATACTCGTTCTCGGCAAGGATCTCCTCCGCGAAATAAAACGATGTATTATCGCCCTGCTCAAAGGTCAGGCACGGGTAATTCCTCAGCTCTTCAAGACCGATCGATTTTTTCTTTGCGAGCGGATGTCCTCTCCATATATAAACATACGCGTCACAGTTGATAAGTCTGTGAAATTCAAGTCCGTTATCCGAAAGCATCTTTGTTATCAGTTTGCGGTTAAAATCGCTCAGATACAAAATACCGATCTCGCTTTTCATGGTTCCCGTGTCGGAAATGACCTCTTTGGTTTTTGTTTCCCTTATGGCAAACTCATATTCCGAGGTGTCAAAATGCTTGACCGTTTCCACAAATGCCTTTACCGCAAAGGAATAGTGCTGGGTCGATACGCCGAATTTTCGTTTTACCGTCCCGTCGCCGGAATATTTATCCAAAAGCTGTTCATACTGCTGATACACCTGCGCCGCATACGTCAAAAATTCCTGCCCGTCATTTGTTATATCTACGCCGCGGCTCGTCCGAAGAAATATCGTAATGCCTATCTCATGCTCCAATTCCTTTATGGCGCTTGTAAGCGACGGCTGCGATACATACAGCCTCTCCGCCGCCTTATTCATCGATTTTGCCTCCGCGATCGTTATCGCGTATAATATTTGTTGTAAAGTCATAATGATCACCGGGTTATATATTATTCCTATCAGTTTAGTATACTGATATTTTAACGCCAAATCAAAAAAATGTCAATAGCATTATTATAATACGGCACGGTTTTTTGTATGCGCAAGCAAGCTCCCTCGGCAAAACCCGCGATAAATTTATAAATATCTCTTGCAATAACAAATTAAACGTGCTATAATATTATTATACAATACGGTATGTATTTGTATATACAGTGAGCTTCGGAGGTGATTTTTGCATGAAAGCGGCGATATTCGATGTTGACGGCACGCTGATAGATTCAATGGGCGTGTGGCTGGAGGTTACGAAGGCTTTTTTTGAAAATCACGGTCTTACGCTTACGCCGGAGCTTGCCGCAAGGTATCAGGAGATGACGCTTGAGGAATCGCTGCCGGAGATAAACTCCATGTTTGATCTCGGACTGGATTTTGACAATATGTACAATGAATTTGCCGGACGCGTGGGCGATGAGTATAAATATCGTATCCCCGCAAAGCCGGGCGCTGTCGAATACGTAAAGCAGCTTTATGAAGGCGGAATTAAGATAGCCGCCGCGACCTCTGGATATGAGGAGCTGTGCCGCGCAGTGCTTGAAAGGCTCGGAATTTTGGACTGCTTCAGCGTTATTCTGTTCTCCTCGGACATAGGCGAAAGCAAGGAATCCGGCAAGATATACCTGAAAGCCGCCGAGGCTCTCGGAGTAGAAAAAGAGGACTGCATGGTATACGAGGATATACTGGCGGGCGTCAAAGGCGCAAAAAAAGCCGGCATCCCTGTAACAGCTGTCGCAGATAAGTCCAATCTCGGCATCACACAAGCGCTTAAACAACATTCCGACCATTATATTACGGGGTGGCAGGAACTGTTGAAGCGATAAAGGTAATTTTAATTACCGGAATCTGTCGGGTGTAAAAGTCAGACAGAGTAAAAAACCGAACCGCGGATGACGAAACGCAAGACGTTATCTGCGGTTCTTTATTTATATCTCCCGCATATAATAAATGATAAACAAGCACTGCTTCAAGGGGGAGATATAATGTACACGTCAAAGACAGCAGAGGAAATATGCGCCGAGCTTCGCACGGATATACGCACCGGACTCACGGAAAAGGAAGCTTGCGAGAGAAGGTTAAGGTACGGGCCGAACGCCATAACCGAACAGAAACGAAAGTCTGTGCCGGCGAGGTTCTTCGCGCAGTTTTCCGATTTTATGACGCTGGTGCTTATAGCCGCATCGGTTATTTCTTATATAACCTCAGCCGCTGCGGGCAGCGCCGATATTACGGAGCCCTTGATAATTCTTGCGATAGTGTTTTTAAATGCCGTTATGGGTACGGTTCAGGAGCTTCGCGCCGAGAGAAGCCTTGCCGAGCTTAAAAAGCTCTCATCTCCTCATGCCGTGGTGATAAGAAGCGGCAGAAAGGTCGTAATACCCTCCGAGGAGGTCACTGTCGGGGATATTCTTGTCCTTAAGACGGGTGATATTATAAGCGCGGACGGAAGGCTTTTTGAATGTAGATCCATGTATACCGACGAGTCCGCGCTTACGGGCGAGAGCATAAGCACTGAAAAAAGCGCGGAACCGATTCGGGGCGGAAATCTCCATCCGGGGGATATGCGCAATATGGTTTTTGCCTCTACCGCGGTGACGGGCGGCAGCGGAAGAGCTATTGTTACTTCCGTAGGGATGAGTACGGAAACGGGCAGCATAGCGGGACTGCTTTCTTCGGATGAGGATGAAAAAACGCCGCTTCAAAGACGTCTTGACCGCACGGGCAGCGTTTTGGGAGTGTCCGCGCTGATTATATGCGCTTTGATATTCGCTATAGGCATTTTTCGCGGACTGCCCTTCCTTGAAATGCTTATGACCTCTGTAAGCCTTGCCGTTGCGGCTATACCGGAAGGGTTGTCGGCTGTGGTGACGGTTATACTCGCTATGGGTGTGGCGCGTATGGCAAGGCGAAGCGCCGTTGTCAGAACGCTGTCCGCCACCGAGGCTCTCGGCTCGGCTACCGTTATATGCACCGACAAGACCGGCACTCTTACCGAAAACAAGCTCAGCGTATCGGAATATATGGGTGAGGCGGGGAGACTTTTAGAATACGCCGCCCTTTGCACCGATGCAGACAACCTGAACTCCACCGACATCGCAGTGCTTGAAGCGGCAAAGCTGCACGGAGTGAAAAAGACCGCAGCACCCGATATGATCATACCGTTCAGCTCCGAAACGAAGCTTATGGAGGTAAGAGCGGGAGGCATGAGGGTGATAAAGGGCGCGCCCGAAAAGGTTCTTGAAAGATGCACACGGACCGACGCCGAGGGCAGGTCAAAGCCTCTTTCCTCCGCCGGTAAGCAGGCTATAGCAGACAAGGTGTCCGCCGCGGCGAAACGCGCTCTGCGCGCCGTGGCCGTCGCCCGCTCGGAAAACGGAGCTATGGTGTTTTCGGGCATAATATATCTTGAGGACAGAATACGCCCCGAAGCGGAAAAGGCTGTCAAGGTATGCGCCGAAGCGGGAATACGGACTGTCATGGTGACCGGCGATCACCCCGCCACAGCCGAGGCCGTGGCGAAAAAGGCGGGAATACTCGCGGGCGGCGGGTCTGTCATGACAGGCGCGGAGCTTGATGCGGCTGACGACGCAAGGCTTGATGCGCTTATAGACAACGTGAGAGTGTTCGCAAGAGTGACTCCTTCTCATAAGGCGCGCATAGTAAAGGCGTACCGCCGCAAAGGCGAAACAGTCGCGATGACCGGCGACGGCGTGAATGACGCGCCCTCGTTAAAGCTTGCAGACATAGGATGCAGCATGGGCAAAAACGGCACCGAGGTGGCAAAAAGCGCCTCGGATATTATACTCGCCGACGATAATTTTGCCACGATAGCCGAAGCGGTGCGTCTGGGGCGCGGGATATACGACAACATAAGAAAAGCCGTCAGGTTTCTGCTCTCAAGCAATATCGGGGAGATAATGACCATGTTTTCCTGCCTTGTAATGGGCTGGCAGACACCTCTCCTGCCTATACAGCTTTTGTGGGTAAATCTTGTTACGGACTCGCTGCCGGCGGTGGCTCTGGGACTTGATCCAATCGATCCCGCGATCATGAAGCGCCGCCCGATAGGGAAGAATGAGCCGCTTTTTAAAATGTCCGATATGCTTACCGAAGGCGTTATGATAGGCGCGCTGGCTCTTGCGGCATTTTCCGCGGGAAGGTATCGCTACGGCATAGAAACGGCGCGGACGCTGACCTTTACGGTGCTTGCCGTGTCGCAGCTGTTTCATGCCTTCAATATGCGCAGCGAGGGATCGGTATTCAAAGCGGGAGTGCTTAAAAACAAATACCTTGACGCGTCGCTTGTTATAGGACTTATCATGCAGGCGGCTGCGGTAACTGTGCCTAAGGCTTCGGCATTGTTCGGCACTGCGGCTCTTTCGGCGGGGCAGTGGACGTTCGCCATGGCGCTTTCTGTGATGCCGGTGGTTATAATGGAGCTGCAGAAGGCTATAAATTCAAGGCGCGCGTAAAATAGCTTTTCAGTATATCGCCGAAGGAAAGGCGGTCAACACTCTCGCAGGCGGCTATATCAACGGCGCCGGCAGCCTCGCCGTTACGGCGTATTTCAGCGGTTCCGATAATGTCGCCGACGGATATGGGCGCCTGTAAATTATCGCGCATGACGTTGTCAACGGTGTACTCGTCTTTGCCGCTTTTTGAGGTCAGCTCGGAAAAGTCCGCTGTGTATATGCCCGAAACATTGTCTGTCACACCGTTTTGCACGGGCGCTTCTCCGGCGGGGCAGCCGCTTTTCACGGGCGTTTTGACTGCGTATGAGGCGAAGCCGTAATCAAGAAGCGCTTTTGCGGAATTGAATCTGTCATTCGATGAGGGAGCGCCGAGGATAACGGCTATAAGCTGCATACCGTCGCGTTCGGCGGACGCTGAAATACAGCAGCCCGCAACGGAAGTGGAGCCTGTCTTAAGACCGTTCGCGCCCGGATAAAAGCGAATGAGCCTGTTTGTGTTGGCAAGCTGAAATTTCCCGCCGCGAAGCTCATCGGTCCAGATTTTTGTGTAGTTAAATATGATCTTGTGGGTAAGCAGTTCCCTCGACATCAGCGCCACATCGCGCGCCGAGGAAAAATGCTCATCGGCGTCAAGACCGTTGGTATTCACAAAATGCGTGTTCATCATGCCAAGCTCCTTTGCGCGGGAGTTCATCATCTCAACGAACGCGGCTTCGCTGCCCGCGATATGCTCCGCCATTGCGACACAGCCGTCGTTCGCCGACGCTACGGTAATGCCTTTCAGCATATCATCTACCTTAAGCTGCTCTCCTACCTCCAAAAACATGGTGGAACCGCCCATGCTTTCGGCCCGTTCGCTTGCTGTCACCGTATCGTCAAGATGCAGCTCGCCCGAATCAAGCGCCTCGCATATGAGAAGCAGCGTCATTATTTTTGTAACGCTCGCTATCGGCAGCTGCTCGTTGGGGTTGGATTCAAAAAGAATATTCCCCGTGGACTGCTCCATTAAAACGGCAGCCTTGGCGTTTATTTCAGGCGCAGCCTTGGCATCCGCGGCGGGCGCGGGCTCGGCAAATGCCGCTTTCGGAAATAAAAATACAAACGCGGATAAAACGCATATCAGTTTTTCGGATAAATGCTTTTTCATTTCAGTACCTCCGTACAATTTTGTTTATTCGATATTTATGATG
>CAZCZR010000003.1:51255-53081 GCA_964503455.1 uncultured Lachnospiraceae bacterium
ATGCTTTTTCATTTCAGTACCTCCGTACAATTTTGTTTATTCGATATTTATGATGTGCCAAAGAAAGAAAAAATAAACATACCGGACGGCGGTTTAAAAAAAATTTTATTTCACCCGTTCTTTAAGATGATACGGGTAAAAAAACAAGGGGCGCATAAATCAGCGCCTCTTGCTGTATTCGATTATTTTATGATTTGCGGAGAAAAATTCAAGGTTCGCGTCAAAGTACAGGTGATTTACCGATTCGCCCTTTATCATTTCCCCGTTTTCCGCCTTGTTCGGACTGTCCCAAGTGGTATCGACGATGATCCAGCGTCCGTCGGCGTAGACCTCGTTCCATGCGTGATTCTGTTCTTCGGTGTTTACGTTAGAGTCGTTCCAGCGGGTATTGTTGTCTATGCCGAGAGCATAGCCTGATACGATATTGCACGGAAGTCCCGCCGCGCGGCAAAGCGACGCGTATAGGGTCGCGTATCCCAAACATACCGCCTTTTTGGAGGCTATCACCTCCATCGCGGAATATGGAAGCGTCTGCCCCGAATTTAGGTTGTCACGGTCATAATACAGATATGACGCTACCCAGTCATGCAATGCGCGGGCTTTATCGTAATCGCTGTCAAGGTCTTTTGTTATCTCATTTGCTATGGAAATAACGCTCGGCACGTCCGATTGTATGGAGGCTGTTGCTCTAAGAGCCTCCGTACGGGATTTATCCTTGATATAAAGCGCTCTGTTATGCTCATAGACCGGCGATCTTTCAAGACTCCATGCACCGTTTTCGCGAACCGCGTACAGGTAATCAAGCACCCAGCTGGTGTATTCTCCGAATTGTTTTCTGCCGGTATAAACACTGATTTCAAGTGTATTCTCTGTGGTTTGGGGCAGCTTGATCGTCTTGTTGAACTTGCCCTCGTTATCCGCCGCGAAGGGAGTCTGCAAAAGCTCCTCGCCCGAAAGAGTGTTAATGTTCACTATAAGATGCGATTTGTCCTTCCCTCCGGAAACGCCGAATACCGATACGCTGTCGTTTTGCACAGTCACGCTGATATTCTCTTTCGGGTAAAATGACAGCATGGGACTGTTTTCTATAAAAGCGTTATGCGCCACGTCCTCCGGATCGATAGGCAGCTCGTCATTTTTGATAATGGCGGCTATCTCCGAAAAGGACGGAATACGGTCGGTTATATCCGAAAGCCTGCCCGCCGCGCTTTTGACCTTCTCCGCCGCAGCAGGATATTTCTCGCACAGCGCGGGAGCGTAGTTCTCCGGCGAGGTGAAAATGTCCGTTTCCGAATTTAGCGCGACAAGCGCCGCCGTTATAATAAGTAAAATAAGTATTACGCGGATCAAGCATCCGCCGCCTTTGTCTGAACGATGTGCCATAGTAATTCCTCAATGTTTTATATACGGCTTGCGTTAGGTGATCTGTATTGAACAATGCGCTTTAACGCAAACCGGCAAGTTGAATGAGTCCGATAAATTTATATTAAAGAAGTTATTCGATCTCATAAATACCCTTATGGTTATTAATAAAAAAGACGCCGCACTTTTAAATGCAACGTCTGAGTGGAGGCACCACCCGGATTTGAACCGGGGCATAAAGGTTTTGCAGACCTCTGCCTTACCACTTGGCTATGGTGCCGCAGCCAAAAACATGGAAGTAGTTTGCATAAATGGAGCGGAAGACGAGATTCGAACTCGCGACGTTCACCTTGGGAAGGTGACGCTCTACCACTGAGCCACTCCCGCAAATGTCATCCGAAAAGATGACTGGTGCTTCCGGGTGGAATCGAACCGCCGACACTGGGATTTTCAGTCCCATGCTC
>CAZCZR010000004.1:0-50143 GCA_964503455.1 uncultured Lachnospiraceae bacterium
GTGAAAGCCGCTCCAAGCAGCCTTGCCGCCGTAAAAGCGCCCTGACCGCCTCTGCCGTGCCATAAAATTTCTATCATATTTTTCCTCCTTTATCGCTTCTGCGGAGCAAATACTGCTGTAATTTATTGAACGGAAAAACAATTGCCGCTGCAACGATTCCGATTACAATAATTCCGGCAATCGCTCTTGTGTAGTTGCCAAAAGAATAGCTCTTAGCATAAAAATAAAATCGCCAAAAGAAAAGCAATGAAGCCGGTTAATATCCTTCTCAATTTTCTGCCTAATGTTTTTGGTAAAAAGTTAATAACGATTACCTCACATTCGGTTCATACATAGTTTCATGCTTCTCGCTTTTAAAGCGTACATATTGTATCATCCCTTAAAACTCATTTAACATATGTATTTTATATGTTTTATGTTATTATACAAGCTTTTCCTCGGTTTGTCCAATATAAAATAATTATTAGCACTTATAACAAAAGTCTATAACCCATGTGCGAATGTCCCGCTGCATCCTTGCTGCGGCATTTGCTGCTGCGCAACACACTTATAACGCTAAAGTGTTGTTTGTTAATGGAATATATCACCGAAAACGGATGAAGGACAATAAAGGCGGGTTTTGCAAGTCCTGATTTTATGCGGTAAGTCAAGGGTTAGCGATGAATTGTTAAAAACAGAAAAATTGCTTAATAAATTTTGCGGACATTTTATATTGCAATTTAGAATTTTCGTGTATTTTAAAAAAAAGGTTGATTTATTGTTCAGTCTATGTTATAATAACGATATATGTATACAATAAAATCTATAAAGAGGTGTCAGATTTGGAAGAAAAAGAAATTAATCTTGCGGACGTATTCGCCGTATTGGTCACAAAATGGTGGGTTATAGTCATTTGTCTTATGGTGGCGGCAGTGGCTGCGTTTACTGCAAGCGAGCTGTTCATTGCTCCGCAGTATACCGCCAAAGGTTCGCTTTATGTAAGCGGCAGCAAAATGTCCACCTCGGAAATCAACTATAACCAGACCCAGATAGCAGTACACTATGCAAAAACCTACGCTGATATTCTTAAAAGCAATACAGTGCTTACCATAGTGTCCGAGGATATGGCGGGGAAATACACTCCCGACGAACTGGAGAAAATGATCTCTCTCCAAACAGCGGAAGAAACGGAAATACTTTATGTGTCCGTTCAGGCAACCGATCCGCATGATGCTTATCTGATAGCGCAGAGCCTTTTGAAAAATGCACCCGGAGTGCTTACCGAGATTGTAAACGGCGGTGACGTAAAGGTGATCGACGAAGCACAGGAGCCTATCGAGCCCAGCTCTCCTAACGTGTCAAAAAATACTCTTATAGGCGGGGTTGCCGGTTTTGTTATCGGCATAGCTATTATACTTCTTATAGAGATGTTCGACACGCGCATCAAAAATTCCGATACAATTGTTGAAAAATACAATATACCCGTACTCGGAAAGATTCCTCAGATGAATTTGGGCAATGCGGAATAACATCAGTCAGCAAGGAGAAATATAAATATGAAAGTGAAGTTTAACGGAGTAAGGGAATATATAGACAAGAACATTCGAAAAAAAGAATCTCTCGACATGACGGAGAATCCGCAGGAGATGCTCATCACAAAAAACAACAGCTTCTTTGTCGAGGAGGCATACAAAGCGGCAAGGACCAATATCATGTTCTCGCTTTCAGAGCAGAATACGTGCAAGGTAATAGCTGTCACAAGTCCCAATCAGCATGAGGGAAAGACTACGACCACTGTCAATATTGGCATATCTTTTACACAGGTAGATGCCAAGGTGCTTATAATAGACGCGGATCTTCGCCGTTCAAATGTTCACAGAATGCTTGAGATCAAACGCGGCAGCGGCCTTTCGGATGTGCTGTGCGGCTTTATTGATCCTATGCAGGCTATACGCAAAAATGTGATCAACGGACTTGACATTCTAACCGCAGGTCAGACGCCGCCGAATCCGGCCGAGCTTCTGGCGTCGCCCACAATGGCGGAGATCATCGGCATTTATAAGCAGCACTACGACTATATATTTATAGACACGCCGCCGGTAAACACCGTAACGGAGGCAACGCTTATTTCCAAGATCGTTTCAGGCATGATACTGGTAGTCCGTCAGAATGTCACCACCTACGATGCTCTTGAAAAGGCTATCGAGGCTTTGGAATTTGTAAACGCGAAAATACTCGGCTGCATTATGAATGATATATCAACCAATCAGAGCGGCTTTACGTATAAGTATGACAAGAAATACACCTATTACGCAGACAAGCCCTCTGTTAAGACGAATAAAAAAGCCAAGTCGGACAAAAATCTCGCAAAGTCCGAAAAATAAACCAAACCGCACGGCATATATACGAGGAGGAATTAACGTGAACAAAAAAATCATCGCCGCGGCGTCCGCCGCAGCTATCACAGCTCTTGCGCCGATGTGCGCGGCATTTGCCGAGGATGGAAATATCGAGATCAGCTACAACGGCGAGTATATGACGTATGACGATGTTCGTCCCGAGCTTATCAGCGACAGAACAATGCTTCCGTTCAGAAAGGTGCTTGAAACCATGGGCGCGGAGGTTACATACGATGAGGCAACCGATACCGCCAAAGCCGTTCGCGGAGATACGGCTGTGGAATTTTCATTAAGCGGCACGACCGTTACCACGACGCATGGCACAGACACTTCATACATAGAAATGGATGTCGCTCCCGTTTTAAAGAATGACAGAACGCTTGTTCCCGTCCGCTTTATGAGCGAGGCGCTCGCAATGAATGTCGGCTGGGATGACGAAACGCAGACGGTTTACATCGTGGATAAGGAACGCTATCTCAATGATATATCGCAAAGCGCTCCCAATTTTTACGCGCTGCTTTCTTCCGTAGGCGCGGCAAAGGAACAGTACGTTTCGCAAAGCGCAATCGCACTGAATACCAAAACCTCAAAGGACGGCGCTGAAAAAAGCATAGACCTTTCAGCCGATATCAAAACAAACAAAACCGCCGACAAAAGCTCCGGCGAGGTAAAAGGTGATATTGCATTTTCAGGTCTTACAGAGGAACTCGGCACTATACTCTCAAGCGGCAGCGCGGATCTGAAGGATGTTGATCTTACTTTTGTCAACACGGATAGGAATGTCTTTATTCAGACCAACATCGCCGAAAAGCTAAGCGAGCAGTATCCTTCCAGCGGCAAACTGATGATGGCGGCAGCCTTTATCAGCAGTGATTCGTGGCTTAAGGCGGATAAGACCAAGCTTTCGGAGCTTACAGGAGGCACATCGCTAAACATGACCTCGCTTGTATCGCCGATTGTTATAAACGGAGATGTTACAGCGGCTCAGGCACACGCGGCGGACGCTCTGTTCGATTCCGCACCCGCGCTTGACCCGATGCTGAGTGTAAATACCGACGGCAGCTATTCCATTACTGTAACCAAGGACAATATATCAGCGGCAGTTACGCTTCTTGCGCTTATAGGCGCGGACACGGAATATTCGGCTTGCGAGGAGCTTGAGATCACGCTTTCGGGAAAGATAACGGACGGATTTGAAACGGAGTCATCAATCTCTCTCCGCGAAAAAAGCTCCGATTCGGACATCACTTTTACAAAAACCACTTCAGCCGATCCCTCCGCGGAACCTGTCATACCCGCATATGACGCAAACACCAAGGACGATCTTATAATGTACTTAGAAATAGCAAAAGGATTATAATTCGCTAACTAAAAAAACACAAAAACAGGACTGTTTGCCTTAAACGATAAACAGTCCTGTTTTATTACTCAGCCGATCAAAGCTATTATCCGATTCATCCGTGGCGTATCACAGCCACTATGATGCCTAAAAGAGCGCCCGCCACAACCTCGATCGGTGTATGACCAAGCAGCTCCTTCAATCTTTTCTCCGTCTTGCTGAAATCCTCTTTTCCCCACCTGTCAACGAGCTTGTTTAAAATGGCAGCCTGCTGTCCGGCGGATCGTCTTACTCCCGCAGCGTCATACATCACAACGCACGCAATAACAACGCATATAGCGAAAGCTGTAGAGTTAAAGCCATCCGTAAGCCCAACCGCCGCCGCAAGCGACATGACAAACGCCGAGTGTGAGCTTGGCATTCCGCCAGAGCCGGTGATGCGCGAAAAATCCAGTTTTCTGTTTACTATAAACACGAGCAATACCTTCATCGCCTGCGCCGCAAGCCAGCTTATTCCCGCCGTAAACAACACAGAGTTACGGCAAAACTCCGAAAAATATTCTTTCATAACAATAAGTCCTCTCGGTTTTATTTTGTGTGCAGACCCTAAAGCCTGATCACAAAAGCTCTAATAATTTCTTATTATAAGCCGGTCGGAAAGCCTTTTCAAAAAGTCCGCTTCCGAGCCGAAACGCTTTAAGGCGGTCTTTGCTTTTTCGGTATACTCCTCCATAAGATTTCGCGACTCGTCTATACCAAGAAGCGTCACATACGTATTCTTGCCGCTTTTCTCATCGCTGCCGATAGGCTTGCCAAGCGCCGCCTCATCTCCGGTCACATCTAATATATCATCGCATATCTGAAACGCTATGCCGAGATTCAATGCAAACTCGTCACACGCCGCTATATCCTCCTCGCTGCCGCCGCCGATAAGAGCGCCTATCGTACAGGCGGAACGTATTATCGCGCCGGTTTTCAGCGAATGGAGATATTTAAGCTCCTCCAAGGTTATCTTTTTGTTTTCCGCCTCTATATCCACGACCTGACCGCCTATCATGCCCTCTGTACCGGATGATACCGCAAGCATATTCACGGCACGGAGTACCTTTTCGGCAGGTATGCCGGGATATTCATATGCCGATACCACCTCAAACGCTTTGTTTAAAAGCGCGTCGCCCGCAAGCACCGCCATACCCTCTCCGAATACCTTGTGGTTCGTCGGTTTTCCACGGCGCAGATCATCGTTGTCCATGCACGGAAGATCATCGTGGATAAGCGAATATGTGTGTATCATTTCCATCGCCGCCGCAAACGGCATTACTGCGTTCTCATCGCCTCCGCACATACGCGCACATTCGGTCATAAGCACGGGGCGCAGACGCTTTCCGCCCGCGTTGAGACTGTATCGCATAGCGCGGTATATTTCTCTTTGGTAATTGTCGCGAACAGGAACGTATTTCTCTAATTCGCGCTCGATCTTTTCTATCCTCTGTCTAAGCTCTTCTTTCATATTGTTCTCCGTTTATTCGTTCATATCGGGGAACGGCTCCGCCTGCATATTTCCCTCGGAGTCCGCCATAAGGATAGCTACCTTTTTCTCGGCGCTGTCCAAAAGTGTCTTACACTCACGCGTAAGAGCGGTACCCTTTTCAAATAATTCAAGAGATTCCTCAAGAGTTGCGCTGCCGCTTTCAAGCGAGCGCACTATACCCTCAAGCTCCGTTATAGACTGTTCAAATGTTTTTTTCTTTGCCATAGTTATTCTCCCGTTACCTCGCACTCTACTTCTCCGTCGGAAAGTCTTAGCCGAAAGCGCTCCGCTTCTCTGACCTTCTGCGCCGAATACAATACCGTGCCGTCCTTTGACGTCGCTATCGAATATCCGCGCGCAAGCACAGCGATCGGACTGAGCGCTTCAAGTCCGGCTGCGGCTTTTGAAAGCCTTGTTCTGCCGCGCATTATATCCATGGAATACGCGCCTGTCATACGCTTTACAAGATTATCAAGGCGCAGACCGCACTCGCCAAGCTTATCGGCGGGACTTCTCAGCGCCGCCCGCTTAAGACGCAGACGCTCATACTCAAAACGCGCGTTCATGCTTTTCGCCATCGCTCCGTACAGCTGATGCACATACTGCCTAAGCTCCGATGACGACGGAACAGCAAGCTCCGCCGCAGCCGATGGTGTCGGCGCTCTTAGGTCGGCGGCAAAATCAGCTATGGTAAAATCCGTTTCATGACCTACCGCCGATATTATGGGGATCTCCGATGCGAATATCGCTCTTGCCGTTATCTCCTCATTGAATGCCCACAGATCCTCTATGGAACCGCCCCCGCGTCCGGCTATTATCGTATCAACTGAATTTGTGCGGTTAAAGTACTCTATTCCCGCAACAACACTTTCAGCAGCGCCTATGCCCTGCACCTGCGCCGGATACAGAATTATCTCCGCAAGCGGATACCTTCTTGTTATAACGTTTATTATATCTCTGACCGCTGCTCCCGTAGGCGCTGTTATAACACCTATGCGGCGCGGAAACTTCGGTATAGGCTTTTTATGTGCAGTGTCGAAAAGACCTTCTTCGGCAAGCTGTTTTTTCAGCTTTTCGAACATCGCGTAAAGCTTTCCGACACCGTCTTGGACCATTTCCTCGATATAAAGCTGATAAACTCCGCCGGCTTCATAGCACGACACTCTTCCGCGCGCTATTACCTTCATGCCGTCGGCAGGCTCAAAATCAAGTCCCGATGCCGCCGAGCGGAACATCACTGCCTTAAGCACTCCGCCTTCATCCTTTAGGGTGATATACAAATGCCCCGAATAGTGTCGCTTATAATTGGAAATTTCTCCCTTTATCCATATATTGTTAAGCAGCGCGTTGCCGTCAAGCACGCGCCGGATATAGTTGTTCAGCTGAGAAACCGTTGCAACGCGCGGCTCGGCTGTATTTGACTGTGTACTCATTTTGCAGTATGAAGATATTTTGCCATTAAAGCCGTTCCGACAGCATTGTCCGACGAAAGCTCTGGCGAGGCAAAATATATTTTCCCCTTTATATTATTTTTCAGATATTCTCTTATATGCGTGTTGGAAATAACTCCCCCTGCCGCTATGACCCTCGAAAGACCCGTTTGTAAAATCGCATGATTCAAAGTTTTTTCAAGGGTTTTTGCGATCGCGGCAAAAACACCCATGGCAATATCAGCGTTATCGTATTTGCCTATCATAGCCGCTATCTTATTTTCCGTGCCGGAGAAGTTCATATACGCACCGTCCGCAGAAACCGGCAGCCTGACCTGCTCAGCGGAACGAGAAGCTATGGCGTCAAGCTCTTTTCCGGCAGGAAAGCGGCAGCCCATCATAACACCGACCCTGTCGATAAGCTGTCCGGCGCTTATATCTTTAGTGCCGCCTATTATCTCCGACACAAATCCGCACCGCGAAAGCCTGCTTTTTAATATCTCTGTCGTGCCGCCTGAAAGATGCAGCGATATAAATCCGCCATCCAAAAGCTCATACGCTCCGGCGCTTTCTATCGCCGCCATTATGTGTCCCTCTTGATGAGAAACTCTGTAAAGCGGAACGCCTGCGGTTTTTGCCGCGCTTGCAGCCGCAAGCTCTCCGGCAAGGAACACCGGCATATATGAGCCTTCGATATTTCTCGGGCGCGTACTCACCCCGATGGCGGCTATATCCTCGGAAATCTCGATCATCTCATATAATTCCGGCAGAGCCTTTATGTGCTGAAACAGAGCGTCGCTTTGACGAAGACCTCTCCCGCCTTCGGGAACCGAAAGTATGCGTCTGATATTCTGTGTTTTTCCTTCATCGGACACCGCCGCGACGGAAGTCGTATAGTTGCTTGTATCAAAGCCGAGATATATGCTCATTCGGCGCACACCTTTTTGTATACGCCGCCGAGAACTCCGTTTACAAAACGCGCGGTATCGGAATCGGCGTATTCCTTAGTGATCTCTATAGCCTCGTTTATCGCCGAGCGCGGCGGAACGTCATCGGCATATATCATCTCGTACACTCCGAGACGAAGCGCCGTCAAAGCCGCGCGCGATATTCTGTCAAAGCTGCGTTTCCCCGTCAAAGCGCCCTTTATCAGTCCGTCAAGCTCCTCGCGCTTTTCAAATACGCCCAGGGCAGTTGCCGTTATATAATGTAGCTGTTTCACAAGAGCGGGATTTTCCTCAACCGTCAGCTGTATCTGTTCACTCACTTCTTCGGCTGTGTCTGTCATGCGGAAAAGTACCGAAAATACCGCCCTGCGCGCTGCGTTTCTTGTCATAGTATTATCTCCTAATTGCTTTAATGCTGATTTTAATACATATATTATACAATACTTTCTTTAAAAATGGAAGTCTTTACGCAAAAATTTTTATAATTTTTTTCTTTGCGCTTTTAAATACAATATGAGCTATACACATTTAACAAAATTTCGATTATAATTCTGTGAAATATAAATAGGTGACAACTTATATTTTATGTGATATAATTATGACTGGACAGTATATGGTTTGAAAAATTATTAAATGGCGTTTTTGAAAACCTCCCGCATTTGTTAAATTGCACGGCTAATATCGGCTTTTGCGTTAAAAATTTTTGCTGCGGTATTTGTTTGCTTATGCGAACATACCCGCGAAGGTAAGGTGTTGCCCGTATGAAATACGCGAGTATTCCTGCGGTGCCTGCTTTGAATCCGATAATTATTTGCGCGATTTGCCAATCATCCTTGGGTTTTTAGACGCGCCATAAAGATGCAATACAAGGAGAAGGATATGTTTCGTATAGCAAAATTTGAAAAAGTGAGCGAAAAGCAGTTCATTGAGGGCTGCGCGGATGATTTTAAAGGGGACATAAAAAAAGCATACAGGGACATAAAGCTGCCCGCAAGAGCGACCTCCGGTTCGGCGGGGTATGATATTTACTCACCCTTCGATTTTGAACTGAAACCGGGTGAAACGATAAAGATACCCACAGGGATTCGCGCGGTAATGGAGGACGGCTGGGTACTTATGCTGTTCCCAAGAAGCGGCATGGGCTTCAAATACAGGCTGCAGCTCAACAATACTGTGGGAGTTATAGACAGCGATTACTGTCTTTCGGACAATGAGGGACACATATTTGCAAAGGTAACCAACGATTCAAACGAGGGAAAGACACTTAGCGTTAAAGCGGGCGGAGCTTTTATACAGGGAATTTTTATGCCGTTCGGCATAACAGCGGACGACAGCGCCGACGGCGTGAGAAACGGCGGTATGGGCAGCACGGACAAAAAGGGGAACTGATAATGTATATTGGAATAGATCTCGGCGGCACGAACATTGCCTGCGGACTGACGGACGGTAACGGTGTTATCATTGAAAAGCAGTCGCTGCCTACGCTTAAAGAACGCGATTTTTCCGAAATAGTCGATGATATGGCGGCCCTTTGCAAAAGGGTTACAAAAGATGCCGGTTTTTCGCTAAAAGACGTTAAGGCTGTCGGTATAGGTTCTCCGGGGTCAATTGACAACAAGCGCGGCATTATTCGCTTTTCGCCGAATATCTATTTGGAAAACGCGCCCTTGGCGGATATGTTTAAAGAGCGCATAGACAAGCCGGTAAATATAGAAAACGATGCCAATGCTGCGGCTTACGGCGAATACGCTGTCAACGGAAACGGGGCGAAAAGCTTTGTGTTTATAACCCTCGGCACCGGAGTCGGCGGCGGCATAGTGCTTGACGGAAAGCTTTACAGAGGCTTTAACGGCGCAGGCGCGGAGCTTGGACATACGGTAATTGTCAAAGACGGCGAGCCGTGCGGCTGCGGAAGACTGGGATGCTGGGAGGCATACGCTTCGGTGACGGCGCTTATACGTCAGACTGTCAGCGCCATGGAAAAGCATCCGGAAAGCATTATGCACAGTATTGCGGGAAACGGCATGGTTTCGGGCAAAACGGCTTTTGAAGCGGCACGGAAGGGTGATGCGGCGGCGAAGCGGGTAGTGCATGATTACTGTGAGTATGTCGGTACGGGACTTGCAAATATACTGAATATTTTTCAGCCGGAGTGTATAGTTATAGGCGGCGGCATAAGCAAGGAGGGAGACTGTCTTCTTGCTCCTGTGCGTGAATACGCCTACAAAAACGACTACAACCGTTTCATGAAAAAAACCGAAATAAAAACAGCGTCGCTTTATAATGACGCGGGGATAATAGGCGCGGCTATGGCCGCGAAAAGCGCTTTGGGGTTATAAATACGGATACCGTCTCATATAATATACTGAAATTATTATACGGGGCGGTGTTTTGATGTCTGAAAATTATCTTATTTCGAGCGGGGACGCGGTGTATCACTATTATCATAAAAGCGGCGGCATATACTGCCGCGCCAAGTATGCCGGAGGCGCCGGCGATGAGGTGTGCGTATATCCGGAAGGATCTGACGGCTTCGCCGTTTACCGCGACGCGGCGGGCAATACTCATATAATATGCGCCGATCCTGAACGGGAGATCGTGTATCTGACCTGCCGTTCGGGCGAGTGGAGCAAATATATAATTTCTTCTGCGAGGGAGGAGCTTGCGCCGCTTAAGTTTATGCTGATGTCCGACGGGACGCGTCTTAATCTGTTCTTCAGCGCGGTGTACAGGAATGAAACTATGCTGATACACTGTATTCTCGGAGCAAACGCCAAGCCCGAAATCATTGACAGGCTGTATCCGTCCAGAAGAGAGTTTTTTCTGTTTCAAAGACGGGTTTACTATACAAGTTCGGCTGATGTGCTGGGGTACAAGGATTTTTCCGACGGCAAACCATCGGGCTTTACCGGTATAGCTGACGGCGGATATATGCCGTATGCGGCGGAGTACGGCGACAGCTTTCATATTGTATACAAACGCAGGCATCGGATATATTTTGAAAATGAGCCTGTCTTTGAGGATTTTGCCGCGGAGATGCCCGTTATTGCATTCGGCGGCGACAGGCTGATACTTCAATGGAAAAGCGGGAGCTTCATAAGATACATAACCAGCTTCAACGGCGGAAAGACATGGTCCACGCCTATGCGCTTCGTAAATCCGGGGAAAGCCGCCGGACTTTACACGGCGCAGGATGGAGATACTCTCCGGCGCTGTTACGGAACATCGTCCGAGGAAGGAGTCACGCTTTTCGGCACACAGGAGCTTTTTCCGAAGCCGAAGCCTCGTCCCAAATCCGAGCAGCCGACGAATAACGTGACTGCTATGGAGATAAAGAAGCTGAAAATAATGATAGAGCTTGTAAACGGTGAGCTTTCAGACGTAAAAAAGCGCTTAAAGGCGCTTGAAAGCGCAAAAAAAGAGGACGGCGCGTCAAATGCAGAGTAAGACTCGGACAACATTTTTGGATTTTTTGAAAAAAGGTATTGACAAGACGAGAAAAACGCGGTATAATATCTAATAAATAAACCGTTGAGAAAGAGTAAGTAGGTCTTGTCACTTTTTCATGAGAGAGCCGCGGACGGTGAGATCGCGGTGAAAAATATAAGGCTGAATGGACTTTCGAGGGCAATCAGAAAAAAAGACGCGTCTTTTGAGTATGTGCGACGTGAGGATATACGTTAGTTATCGGGGATATGTTGGTATCCTGAAAAGGGCACGGAATTTGTCCGTGAAGCAAGGTGGCACCGCGAGTATAATACTCGTCCTTGACAGATTTTATTTGTCGGGGACGGGTTTTTTGTTTCCCGGCGGGAAAGGAGTCATAATCATGTTCAAACCTTCATTGGAGGAGGCGAAGGCTTTCGCTCGGGAAGGCTATCGCGCAATACCTGTGAGCTGTGAGATCTACTCCGATTTCACCACGCCTATCGAGGTGTTGAAAAAGCTCAAATATGTGAGCCGTCACTGCTATCTGCTGGAATCGGCGCAGCAGGATCAGAAATGGGGAAGATACACATTCCTCGGCTATTCGCCCAAGTCTGAAATTAACTGCACCGACGGACGTCTTACCATTAAGTCCGGAAGCACCGTCGAAATAATGTCGGACGATCCGGCGGAGGAGATAAGAAAGATAATAGCCGAGAACAGAAGTCCTCGTCTTGATTATCTTCCGAGCTTCACGGGCGGACTTGTGGGATATTTTTCCTACGATTACATAAAGTACGCCGAAAAAGGACTTAATCTTGACGCTGAGGACGAGGAAGGCTTCAAGGATCTGGATCTGATGCTTTTTGACAAGGTAATAGCATTTGATTATTACAGGCAAAAGATCATCCTTATTGTAAACATAAGAGCCGAGGATACGGAGTGCGAATATCACCGCGCGGAGGCGGAGCTTGAGTCGATGAAGAGGCTGATCAAAGACGGCGGCTCTGTAACGGAAACCTCCGGCAGGATGACGTCCGATATAAGATACCTGTTCGGAAAGGATGAGTACTGCGGGATCGTAAACAGGGCAAAGGAGTATATCACCGACGGCGATATTTTTCAGGTGGTGCTTTCAAACCGCGCCGAGGCTGATTTCGAGGGCAGCCTGCTTGATACTTATCGCGTGTTGAGGACAACAAACCCGTCGCCGTATATGTTTTATTTTTCAAGCGATGACTTGGAAATTGCCGGCGCGTCGCCCGAAACGCTCGTAAAGCTTGAAAACGGTATACTGCATACGTTTCCTCTTGCCGGCACAAGACCCAGAGGCAGAACGGACGAGGAGGATAAGCGCCTTGAAAAGGAGCTTCTGTCGGACGAGAAGGAATGTGCGGAGCATAATATGCTGGTGGATCTGGGCAGGAACGATATAGGAAAGGTCAGCGAGTTCGGAAGCGTAACCGTAGAAAAATATATGGAAATCGAAAGATTTTCCCATGTAATGCATATAGGCTCGACCGTAAAAGGAAAGATAAGGGACGGCTGTGACGCGCTTGACGCTATAGGCTCGGTGCTTCCGGCGGGAACGCTTTCCGGAGCGCCTAAGATACGCGCCTGCGAGATAATTAACGAGCTTGAAAACAATAAAAGAGGAATCTACGGCGGCGCCATAGGCTATATAGATTTTACGGGCAATATGGATACCTGCATCGCAATAAGGATAGCGTACAAGAAAAACGGCAAAGTGTTCATACGCTCCGGAGCCGGTATAGTCGCTGACAGTGTGCCGGAATCGGAATACAACGAGTGCATAAACAAGGCAAAAGCAGTCGTTTCGGCACTCGGCATCGCGCGGGAGGGACTGGAATGATACTTTTAATAGATAATTATGACAGCTTTTCATATAATCTGTATCAGATGTTTGGGATAGTCTGCCCGAATATAAAGGTGGTAAGAAATGACAAGATAAGCGTTGAGGATATACGCGCTCTTGATCCGTCGCATATAATACTGTCGCCGGGGCCGGGTTATCCGAAGGATGCCGGCATATGCACAGAAGCGGTGAGAAAGCTTGGGGACAAGTATCCTATACTTGGAGTGTGTCTGGGTCATCAGGCGATATGCGAGGCGTTCGGCGCGAAGATAAGCCATGCGAAAAAGCTTATGCACGGAAAGTCGTCCGTTGCCGCCGTTGACAATAAAAGCAGACTGTTCGATGGGATGAATGAAAAGATACAGGTGGCGAGGTATCATTCGCTTGCCGCCGAAAACGATACGATGCCGGAATGTCTTAAAGTCACAGCGAGTACGGATGACGGCGAGATCATGGCGGTTGAACACAGGAAATACCCGATATACGGGGTGCAGTTCCACCCGGAGTCCATACTGACGCCGGACGGGCAGAAAATAGCGGAAAATTTTTTAAATATAAAAAGAGCATAGAGGAGGAAGAAAAATGATAAAGCAGGCAATAGAGAAAATAGTGGACAAGCAGGATCTTACATATGATGAGGCGTATACCGTAATGAACGAGATCATGGACGGCAAAACGACGCAGACGCAGAACGCGGCTTTTCTGGCGGCGCTTTCAACAAAAAGCACAAGAGCTGAAACAATAGCCGAAATATCCGGCTGTGCCGAGGCAATGCGCGAACACGCCACGCCGCTGCCTCACACCTCGGAGGTGTTTGAGATAGTAGGCACCGGCGGAGATAAAGCTAACAGCTTTAATATCTCGACCACAGCCGCATTTGTTCTTGCGGCGGGAGGGGTAAAGGTGGCTAAGCACGGAAACCGCGCCGCGTCATCGAAATGCGGCACAGCCGACTGTCTTGAAGCTCTCGGCATAAACATCAATCTGGAACCTGAAAAGTGCGCAGAGCTTATAGACAAATACGGTTTTTGCTTTATTTTCGCTCAGAAATATCATACTTCAATGAAATATGTGGGCGCTATCAGAAAGGAACTCGGCATAAGAACGGTGTTCAATATACTTGGACCTCTTACCAATCCGGCGAAGCCTTCCATGCAGCTTATGGGCGTGTATGACGAGCTGCTTGTAAAGCCGTTGGCGGAAGTGCTTATTACCTTGGGCGTAAAGCGCGGCATGGTGGTTTACGGCATGGATAAGCTTGATGAAATATCGCTGAGCGCTCCCACAAGCGTGTGCGAGATAAATAACGGAAAGCTAAGCTCATACATCATCACGCCGGAAGAATTTGGTTTTGAAAGATGCAATAAGTCAGACCTTCTGGGCGGCACGCCAAGCGAGAACGCGGATATAGTGCGTTCGGTGCTTTCGGGCGAAAAGGGCCACAAAAGGAATATTACGCTTATGAATGCCGGCGCGGGATTTTATATAGCGGGCAAGGCGGCATCCATGAAAGAGGGAATAAGCCTTGCGGCGCAGATCATAGACAGCGGCAAAGCCATGGAAAAGCTCGAAGAAATCAAGAAAGCGACCAACGAGATATGAGTACCATACTGAACACCATAGCGGATCACGCGAAAACCAGAGTGTCGGCGGCAAAGCGCATTGTACCGGCGGAGGAAATGAAAGAACGCGCGCTGTCGGCACGGGCGGGGGATTTCCGTTTTAAGGAGAGCCTTTTAAAAGAAGAGCTTTCATTTATATGCGAGATAAAAAAAGCCTCACCCTCAAAGGGAGTGATCGATCCGGATTTTGACTACAAGGCTATAGCGCGCGAATATACAGAAGCCGGAGCGGACTGTATCTCGTGTCTGACAGAACCGAAATGGTTCCTCGGCTCTGACGATATATTCAAAGATGTCCGCGCCATAGCGTCCGCGCCTATGCTCAGAAAGGATTTCACCATCGACGAGTATCAGATATACGAGGCAAAATGTATGGGAGCGGACTGCGTACTGCTTATATGCGCTTTGCTTGATACGCCGGTGATAGAAAAATATCTCGGTATCTGCAATGAGCTTGGAATGGACGCGCTTGTGGAAACGCACACAGCCGAGGAAATCGAATCCGCCGTTTCGGCCGGAGCCGCTATAATAGGCGTGAACAGCAGGAATTTGAAGAATTTCTGTGTAGATCTTGACGTTGTGAAGCGTCTGAGGGACGCGGTGCCGCCCGACAGGATATTTGTCGCGGAATCCGGCATACAGAGCGCGGAGGACGTGAGCGCTTTTTCAAGGCTCGGCGCCAATGCGGTTTTGATAGGCGAGATGTTTATGCGGAGCAAAAGCAAGCCGGAGCTGCTCAGAAGTCTGAGAAGGGCGGCGTCGGTATGAAAATAAAGATATGCGGACTTTTCAGGGAGTGCGATGCGGACTATGTGAACGAGTCAAAGCCCGATTATGTTGGGTTTGTGTTCTGGAGCGGCAGCAAAAGATTTGTAACGGATGATTTTGCCGCAAAGCTTCGCGGGCGTATCGACAGGAATATCAAAACGGTCGGAGTGTTTGTTGATGATAAGGCGGAGCATACGGCGGCTCTTTATAACGACGGCGTTATTGATGTGATACAGCTGCACGGGCATGAGAGCGATGCGTATATAAACGAGCTTAGACATCTTGCTTCGGGCGCCGAGATATGGAAAGCGTTTAAAATACGCTCGGCTAAAGATATTGAAGCAGCCGAAAAAAGCAGCGCCGACAGAGTGCTGCTCGACAACGGCTACGGAACCGGCAGGTGCTTTGACTGGTCGCTCGCAGGCGGGATAAAGTCAGAGTTTATCCTTGCGGGAGGCATTACGCCAAACAATATTGCAAATGCCTGCGAAATGTTTTCCCCGTGGGGGATAGATGTAAGCTCCGGAGCCGAAACAGACGGAGTAAAGGATAAAGAAAAAATAGCCGCCATTATAAAAGCGGCAAGGGCATACACAAAATAGGACCGTTGCAAAACGGCATGGAGGATCAGAAATGTCTAAAGGAAGATTTGGGATTCACGGCGGGCAGTACATACCCGAAACGCTGATGAATGCGGTAAATGAGCTTGAAGCGGAGTACAACCGCTACAAAAACGACCCTGAATTTAACAGGGAGCTTACCAAGCTGCTCGACGAATACGCCGGCAGACCGTCGGGGCTTTATTATGCCGAGAAAATGACTAAGGATCTCGGCGGGGCGAAAATATATTTAAAAAGAGAGGACCTTAATCACACAGGCTCTCACAAGATAAACAATGTGTTGGGTCAGGCGCTTTTAGCCAAGAAAATGGGAAAAACGCGTCTTATCGCGGAAACGGGAGCGGGTCAGCACGGCGTGGCAACGGCTACGGCGGCTGCGCTTATGGGCATGGAATGTGTTATATTTATGGGTAAAGAGGACACGATACGTCAGGCGCTTAATGTATACCGTATGCGTCTGCTCGGCGCGGAGGTGATTCCCGTAACATCAGGCACAGCTACGTTAAAGGACGCCGTGTCCGAAGCTATGCGCGAGTGGACAACCCGCATAGACGACACGCACTACTGTCTTGGTTCGGTCATGGGGCCGCATCCCTTCCCGACGATCGTAAGGGATTTCCAGTCGGTCATATCGCGTGAGTCAAAAGCACAGATAATGGAAAAAGAAGGCAGACTGCCGGATGCGGTGCTTGCCTGTGTCGGCGGCGGCTCCAACGCTATAGGAAGCTTTTACCATTTTATAAATGACAAATCCGTGCGCCTTATAGGCTGCGAGGCGGCGGGAAGAGGTATTGACACCTTCGAAACGGCGGCAACGCTCAACACCGGAAAGCTCGGCATATTCCACGGCATGAAGTCGTACTTCTGTCAGGACGAGTACGGTCAGATCGCTCCGGTGTACTCTATTTCGGCGGGGCTTGATTATCCCGGCGTCGGGCCGGAACACGCCGATCTTTACGATACCGGCAGAGCGGAGTATGTCGCAATTACCGATGATGAGGCGGTAGACGCTTTCGAGTACCTGTCGAGGACGGAGGGCATAATACCCGCCATAGAAAGCGCCCACGCAATAGCTTACGCCATAAAGCTCGCCCCGCAAATGGACAAAGACAAGATAATGATTATCACGGTATCGGGCAGAGGCGACAAGGACTGCGCAGCCATAGCGCGTTACAGAGGGGAGAATATCTATGAGTAATATAAGATCTGCATTTGAGAATAAAAAGGCGTTCATAGCGTTTTTAACCTGCGGAGATCCTGACCTTGAAACGACGGAAAAGGTGATCGAAGCCATGACAAAAAACGGCGTTGACTTAATAGAGCTTGGCATACCGTTTTCCGACCCCACGGCGGAGGGGCCTGTGATACAGGCGGCGAATATCCGCGCTCTCGCGCAGGGGGTAACCACGGATAAAATATTCGATATGGTATCGCACGTGCGTAAAAAAACTAACATACCTATGGTGTTTATGACGTATGCCAATGTTGTCTTTTCCTACGGAACGGAAAGGTTTGTAAAAAGGGCAGCCGATATAGGCATGGACGGGATTATCCTGCCTGACGTTCCCTATGAGGAAAAAGAGGAGTTCGCGTCGGTCTGCCGCGCGTATGGATTGGATTTTATATCGCTTATCGCCCCGACATCGCGTGACAGAATATCCATGATCGCAAAGGAGGCCGAAGGCTTTGTTTACTGCGTGTCATCTTTGGGCGTTACAGGCGCAAGAAGCAGCATTACAAGCGATATAGGCTCCATGGTTTCGGCGGTACACGCAAACACGGATATTCCCGCGGCTGTAGGGTTCGGCATATCGGGGCCTGAGCAGGCTGCGCAGATAGCGGCTGAGTCTGACGGAATTATAATAGGCTCGGCTATAGTTAAGATAATAGCGGAACACGGCAGAGACTGTGTTCCTTACGTGGAAGATTTTGTGCGCGGCATCTCGGCTGCAATAAGATAAGCAGAGCCTGTCCGCGTACGGCAGGAAAACGGCTTCGCCCGAAGAGGACCTTTCGGGCGCGGTCGTTTTGCATTTAAGGAGGAATTTTGTGGATATACATATGCATTATACCGAAGCGGGCAGCGGACGGCCGCTGATACTTCTGCACGGCAACGGGGAGGACAGCTCGTATTTTAAGTATCAGATACCGTACTTTGCAAAACGGTTCCGCGTCATAGCTCCCGACACGCGCGGACACGGCAAAACGCCCAGAGGCTCCGGCGAGTTTTCCATAAGGCGTTTTTCGGAGGATCTGCATGATTTTATGAAAGAGCTGAATATTGAAAATGCAGACATTCTCGGATTTTCAGACGGGGCGAATACGGCGATGATATTTGCCATGAAGTATCCAGAAATGACCGGAAGGCTGATTTTGAACGGCGGAAATCTTTTCGGTTCGGGAGTGAAGGCGTCGGTGCAGATACCGATAATCATAGGCTTTAAAATCGCGTCGCTGTTTGCGGCGAAAAGCGAAAAGGCCGCGCGCAGAGCCGAAATGCTCGGTCTTATGGTAAATGATCCCGATATAAAACCGGAGGAGCTTTCAAGGATAAAATCGCCGACTCTTGTGATCGCGGGTACTAACGATATGATAAAAAAACAGCATACAAGACTTATATGCGATTCTATCCCGAACGCGGCTCTGAAATTCGTCAGCGGCGACCACTTTGCGGCAAATAAAAATCCGGCAGAGTTCAACGCAGCGGCAGAAGCATTTTTGGCAAAACAGTAAAAACACCTGATTTTAAAAATTACCGCAAAAATTTACGAAAAATTTTTTCAAAGCACTGTACAATTTCCAAAAAGTGTGATATAATAGGAATATAATGCGCTAAATGTATAGTTTGCGTACAGAGCTTTTTCAGCTCCATACGGCGCATGATTAAGATCGGAAAGCACGGTGAAACAAAGATGATCAGAAGCATGACCGGCTACGGCAGAGGAGAAGCGGTGATCGGAGGCAAAAAAATCGTTGTCGAAATCAAGTCTGTAAACCACAGATTTGCGGACATCTCGCTCAAGGTGCCGAGGTGTTACTCGTATCTGGAGGATCCGCTTAGGAAGTACACCGCAGAGCATATAACGCGCGGCAAGGCCGATGTGTTTTTAAATATTGAAGATGTGGGCGGCTCGGAAGAAAATATTGCGCTTGACACGGTATTCGCTAAAAAGTATATAGCTGCTTTGGAGGAATTGCGTGACACGTTCGGACTGAAGGATGATATTTCCGTTATGACCGTTGCGAAAAATCCCGACATATTTAAGGTTGAGCGCGCCGAGGATGATAAGGACGCTTTATGGGAGGCCGTAAAAACGGTTGCGGATGAGGCTGTCGAAGCTTTCACCGATATGCGTATTCGCGAGGGCGAGAGAATAGGCAAGGATCTGAGAGCGCGGGTAGAGTACATGAAAACCGTGGCTGCCGAGATTAACAGCCGTTCGCCGGAAACGGTGAAGGAGTATTCGGACAGACTTTATAAAAAGATCAAAGAAGTGCTTGATGACAGAACCGTAGACGAGGCGAGAGTGCTTACCGAGGTGGCGATATTTGCTGACAAGGTGGCTGTAAATGAGGAGATTGTGCGTCTGGCGAGTCACTTCGATGAGTTTTACGAGATACTTTCATCGGATGCTCCGGCGGGACGCAGGCTCGATTTTCTCATTCAGGAGATAAACCGCGAAACGAATACGATCGGTTCTAAGGCGAACGACCTTTTTATAGCGCAGAAAGTCGTGGAACTTAAGGCGGAGATAGAAAAGCTGAGAGAACAGATACAAAATATCGAATAAAGGGCATACTGAAAGGATGGCTGCTTATATGAAACTGATAAACATTGGCTTCGGAAATATGGTTATCGCGGAAAGGATAGTCGCTGTGGTAAGCTCCGAATCCGCTCCGATAAAACGGATAATACGCGAAGCTGAGGAAAAGGGCAGGCTGATAAACGCGACCTACGGAAGAAGAACGCGCTCGGTCATAGTGGCTGACAGCGGTCACGTGATACTGTCATCGCTTCAGCCGGAAACCATAGGTAACCGCTTTGGCGGAGGAGAAGAAACGGAGGCGCTGTTAAATGAATAAAGGACTGATATTCATAATGTCGGGACCGTCCGGAACAGGCAAGGGCACGGTATGCTCGGAGCTTATGAAAAGGCGGGAGGATCTGTTTTTATCCGTATCGGCAACGTCGCGTCCCATAAAGGCAGGCGAGACCGATGGCGTCACATATACTTATGTAAGTGCCGATGAGTTTAAAAATATGATAGACAGCGGCGAGATGCTTGAGTGGGCGGTATACAACGGCAACTACTACGGCACACCGAAAAAAGCCATACATACGCAGATAGAAAACGGCAGGTCTGTGCTTTTGGAGATAGAACCTCAGGGCGCACTGAATGTAAAGGCGGTTTTTCCGGAGGCGAATATGATATTTATAGTCCCGCCTTCCATGGAGGAGCTTAAAAAGCGCCTGATTGAAAGAGGCAGAGAAACCGAAGAACAGATACTGGAGCGTCTTGAAGCTTCGAAATGGGAGTTTGCCCAGGCACGTAAGTATGACAGAATCATAGTAAACGATGACCTTAATGTCTGCGTGGACGAGGTTATGGATTATATAGATCAGAAAATGAAAGAGGACGCCGTGATCTCGGCGCTTTCATAAAGACGCGGAACGGTATAAAAAATAAATACATATATAAATTTCATATAGACGGGTTATAAGGAGAATGATAATCATGATAACAAATCCCTCGATCAATGTACTTTCAAAATATGTGGACAGCAGATACACTCTTGTTACTATGACGGCAAAAAGAGCGAGGATGATAGGCGAGTCCGGCGAAGGACTGGTTGACTGTGAGTCGGATAAGCCTGTATCGATAGCCGTAAACGAGATTGCTGCGGGAAAGATCGATTATGTGCGGCATACAGACAATGGAGCGGTTGTGACAGATAAGGCTTACGAAGGCCCTATCAAGTATATAACCGATGATGTTGATTTTGACACATACGGTCTGGGCGGAGCGCCGGAAACACAGAGCGCTTTATCGTCGGAAACAAACAATATAGGCGCTGCTGCCGATCAAACGGCTCGTGAAGAGGCGGCGGAGCTTAATGACGGCAATATATAAATGATAGTAAGTGTTGCCGTCGGCAGCAAGACCTCAGCGACCGATAAGCTGTATGATTACAGCATAAGCGAAGCGGATGCGCAAACGGCTCGTGTCGGTTCAAGGGTGACGGTGCCGTTTGGCAGGGGTAATAAGCCTGTTGAGGGCTATATAATGTTTATTAAACCGTCTACGGCTAAAAACATGGCTATAAAAGAGGTGCTTTCTGTATCTGAGGAGCGTGCTTTTGATGAAAGTATGCTCGTGCTTATAAACCGTATGCGCGAAAAGTATCTTGCGGGGTATTACGATATTATCCGTACAATATCTCCCGCTGCGTTTCGTTCAAAGCGCGTAGGCGAAAAGACGCAGAGTATGGCAAGGCTTGCTGTGCCGGAGGAAGAAGCGGAAGAGTATATACGCTCTGCCAAATCGAAAAAAAGAGCCGCTGTTGCGGAGCTGCTTTTATATAACGGCTTTGCCGCAGTACAGGATATATGTGATTTTACCGTCTGCTCCCGCGCGGTCATACGCGCTGTGGAAAAGGACGGCATAATAGAGATATTCAAGCGCGGAATAGTGCGTGACCCCTATAAGAATCTGAAAACGCAGCCTTCACAACCTCCGGTTTTGACAGAGGAACAGAGCGCCTGCCTTGAGAGGATATACAAGGCTTCTGATGAGGGAAGATTCGAGGAGTTTTTGCTTCACGGCGTGACGGGAAGCGGAAAAACGGAAGTGTTCCTGCGCGCTATAGATCATGTGCTTGAAAAGGGCGGTCAGGCTGTTATGCTTGTGCCGGAAATATCCCTTACTCCCCAGATGGTAAGACGCTTTACCGAACGCTTCGGCGATAAAGTGGCGGTCTACCATTCCGGACTTTCAATGGGCGAAAGATGCGATCAGTGGAGACTTATGCGTTCGGGCAAAAAGAGCGTGGTAGTCGGAGCGCGGTCGGCAGTATTCGCGCCGTTTTCCGATCCGGGCATATTCATAATAGACGAATCACATTCGGAGGTATACAAATCCGAGTCGTCTCCGAGATACGACGCGCGGGAGATAGCCGTGATGAGAGCAAAGCTTGCGGGTATTCCCGTGATAAGCGCATCGGCGACGCCTTCCGTGACGGATTATAAAAACGCCCTCGATAAAAAAACAACGCTGCTTGAGATGACAAAACGCGTGAACAACGATATTCTGCCCCGCATAATAGTGGCGGATATGCGCAGCGAGCTGGCGATGGGAAACCGGTCCATGTTTTCCGAAGCGCTTCGCGGCGAGATGGAAAAAAATCTCGAGCGCGGCGAGCAAACCATACTGTTTTTAAACAGACGCGGCTTTTCAACGTTTGTGTCCTGTCGGGAGTGCGGCTATACGGCAAAATGCCCGAATTGCAGCATAACTCTGACGTATCACCGCTACGGGAATATGCTAAGGTGTCATTACTGCGGCTTTGAAACGGCGAATTATACAAAATGTCCTTCTTGCGGCAGCGGATATATACGCTACTTCGGAGGAGGAACACAGAAGGTGGAAACCGAGGCGCACAGGATGTTTCCTAAGGCTTCGGTGCTTAGAATGGATGTGGACACCACTTCGGGAAAGCTTGGACACGAAAAGCTTCTTGAAAGATTTGAAAAAGAAAAAACGGATATACTGATAGGAACTCAGATGGTCGCTAAGGGACTTGATTTTGAAAACGTGACTCTTGTCGGGGTAATAAGCGCCGACACCATGCTCAATCTCAATGATTACCGCGCTTCGGAGCGCACCTTTGCGATGCTTGAGCAGGTCAGCGGCAGAGCCGGACGCGGCAGCAAAAAAGGAAGGGCCGTCATCCAGACATATACTCCTCAAAACGAGGCTGTGGCATTGGTAAAGACCCATGACTACAAGGCGTTTTTTAAAAGCGAGATCAGCACAAGACAGGAGCTTTACTATCCGCCGTACTGTGAGCTTATAGGCATTACCGTCAGCTCGCTCTCGGAGAGAAGATCCGCCGAAACAGCAATGAAATTTGCAGGCTTTGTATCGGCGTGGGAAAGCGCGGATACCGTTCGTATTCTCGGACCCATACCCGCGCCTGTGTCAAAAGTCCAAAACCGTTACCGCTGGCAGCTCATAATAAAGGCACCGTCCGCCGACAGACTGAATGAGATACTTCTCGACGCGAAGGCGGAGTGCATGAAGGGCGCGGCGGCGGATGAGCTTACGATAGTTATAGATAAAAATCCCAACGGAATGTAGATCCGGAGAAAGGATGATATACAGATATGGCATTAAGAAATATCAGAATAAAAGGAGACCCGATCCTGAACAAGGTCTGCAAGCCTGTGACAAAGTTTGACGAAAGGCTTTGGGTGCTGCTTGACGATATGTACGAAACGATGAGCAAGGCTGAGGGCGTCGGGCTTGCGGCGCCGCAGGTAGGCATACTTAAAAGGGCGGTTGTAATAGATGTGGGAGAGGGAAAGCTGGAGCTTATAAATCCTGAAGTGATCGAAACATCAGGTCAGCAGACCGATAAAGAGGGTTGTCTGAGCGTACCTGAAGAATGGTATGATGTGACGCGTCCCAACTATGCGAAGGTAAGGGCGCAGGACAGGAACGGCAATCGTTTTGAGGTAGAGGGCGAAGGACTTATGGCAAGGGCGCTTTTGCATGAGGCGGAGCATTTGGACGGCATACTGTTTATAAGCCATGTGGAAGGATACGAGCTGTAATGAAGATATTGTTTATGGGAACGCCTGATTTTGCCGATGCGGCTTTAAAAGCGCTTATAAGCAGCCGTCACGAGGTTGCGGCTGTCATAACTCGGCCGGACAAGCCGAAGGGGCGCGGACATAAGCTTATGCCGCCGGAGGTCAAGGTTACCGCGCTTGAAAATAATATACCGGTATATCAGCCGGAAAGGATAGGAAACGGCGAGCTTGACGAAATACTCGAAAAATATGTTCCTGAACTTACGGTTGTCGCGGCATACGGAAAAATCATTCCCGAAAAAGCGCTTAATTACGCGAAATACGGCGCGGTGAATATTCATGCGTCGCTGTTGCCGAAGCTTCGCGGCGCGGCTCCGATACAGCGAGCCGTCATAAACGGCGACAGAGAAACCGGAGTTACCGTAATGCAGATGAATGCGGGTCTTGACACGGGAGATATTTTAAGTGTTGAAAAAACGGAAATAGGGGAATATGAAACTTCCGCCGAACTGTTTGAAAGACTTGCCGTGATAGGCTCAAGGCTGCTTTTGGAAACGATTGACAAAATAGAAGAAGGAAGCGTAATTCCTGAAAAGCAGGATGACGCGGCGCATACGTATGCTCCTCCGGTGAAAAGGGAAGAGGCGCTTGTAGACTGGACACGTCCGGCGAGAGAAATATCCAAACTGGTTTGCGGAATGAATTCATGGCCTTTGGCGTATACTTACTATAAAGGCGCCGTAATGAAGATAATCGAGGGAGAATGGACGGACAAAAAAAGCTGCTGCCCGCCCGGCTCTGTCATCGGCGCCGTGAAAGGCAAGGGACTTGAGATCGCCGCCGGAAAAGGCACATATATCATTAAAACCGCGCAGTTTGCCGGCACAAAGCGTATGCCGATAATCGATTATATACGCGGGCATGAGTTTGATATGAACGCTGTACTCGGCGAACGGATATAATGTTGCGAGAGGAACGGATAATGTATAGATATTATTTTGATTCAACATATATACTGATAATAATAGGCTTTGCGCTCACCTTGATAGCGCAGTTCGGCGTAAAAAGCACTTACTCAAAGTATGCGAAGGTGTATTCTTCAAGAGGATATACCGCTGCGGATGTCGCAAGACAGATACTTGACAGAAACGGTCTTTACAAGATACGCATTGAGCGTGTCGCGGGTGATCTTACCGATCACTTTGATCCAAAGGCGAATGTTGTAAGGCTTTCGGACAGTACCTACGGCTCAAATTCAGTCGCGGCTATAGGCGTTGCGGCGCATGAGTGCGGACACGCAGTCCAGCACGCTGTCGGATACGTGCCGATAAAGCTGCGAAACGCCATAGTACCTGTGGTGAATATAGGCAACACAGCCGCACTGCCGCTGTTCTTTATAGGACTGATTTTGGGAATGACAGGGCTGGCTCTGTTCGGAGTGCTGCTGTTTTCACTGGTGCTTGTATTTCAGCTTGTGACGCTGCCTGTGGAGTTTAATGCCAGCAGACGCGCTTTGAATATTCTTGAACAGAATAATATGCTGTATGACGAGGAGCTTAAAGGAGCGAGAAAGGTTCTTACCGCCGCGGCTATGACATATGTGGCTGCTGTGGCTTCTACCGCCTTGCAGATACTCAGGCTGCTTACGATACTGAACCGAAGAAGAGATTAAGTATGCGTGAAAGGATAATAAAAATACTTTACAACGTTGAATTTGGGGGAGCTTACTCAAATATCGCGCTGAAAAACGGCCTTGACGGACTCGATCCTCGCGACCGCGCCTTTGTGTCGAGAGCTGTTTACGGCGTTATAAGCCGAAGGCTGACTCTTGATTATATAATAGGTCTGTACTCAAAAATCAAACTGAAAAAAATATCAAAATATATACTTCTTATATTGCGGCTGGGTATATATCAGCTGCTTTATATGGATAAAGTCCCGCAAAGCGCGGCAGTAAACGAGTCGGTGAAGCTTGCCAAGCGTTACGGACACAGCGCGTCGGCGGGGTTTGTAAACGGAGTTTTAAGAAGCGTGGCGCGAGATAAATGCAATATAAAAATGCCCGCCGATCCTTTGGAAAGTATGTCGGTGAGGTACTCGTTCCCGAAGGAAACGGTCGAATATTATATATCACGCTTTGGAGAGGAATTTGCATCGGAGCTTATGGAATCCCTTAACAGGGAGCCTGCCATGACGATAAGGGCGAACAGGCTCAAAATAAGCAGAGCCGATCTTGTAAAGCGGCTTGAAGCGGATGGCATACGAGCAAAAGAGAACAGCTTTTGCGGGGACGGCATTGATGTTTCGGGACTTGATACGGCATCATCGCGCCTCTATAAAAGCGGATATTTTACCGTACAGGACGCGGCTGCTATGACGGCTGCGCGAATACTTGATCCGAAGCCGGACGACACTGTAATTGATCTGTGCGCGGCTCCGGGCGGCAAGACAACGTATCTTGCTGAATTAATGGAAAATAAGGGCATAATAAGAGCCTTTGACATACATGAAAATAAGATAGGACTTATAAGGGACAATGCTGAACGTCTCGGTATAACTATAATATCGGCGCGCGCTTCGGACGCGTCTGTATATGATGAAAAATATACCGCGTTCGCCGACTGTGTGCTTGCGGATGTGCCGTGTTCCGGAAGCGGTATAGCGAGGAGAAAGCCGGAGCTTAAATATTCCCGCGAGGATATATCGGGACTTTTGGAAATACAGGCTGCGATACTTGAAAACGCGGCACGGTATACAAAGCCGGGCGGTGTGCTTGTATACAGCACCTGTTCCTTGAGAAAAGAAGAAAATGAGGATACGGTAAATAAATTTTTAGAAAAAAACAAGGACTTTCGTCCGGAAAGCATAGAAAAATATTTGCCGCATGGAGCCGGAGGGCAAAGCGGCATGATGACGTTTTTTCCAAATGTACACGGTACCGACGGATTTTTTGCGGCGAAGCTGAGGAAGGCAACATGACGGATCTGAAAAACCTGACCTACGATGAGCTTGAAAACTTAATAACAGACCTCGGCGAACCGAAATTCAGGGCGGGACAGGTTTTTGAATGGATATACAAGGGCGCTGAAAGCTTTGACGATATGACGAACATATCAAAAAAGACAAGAGCAAGACTTGCTGAAGTGTCGTACATATCCGGTATAAGAATAAGAGAAAAGTACGTTTCGGCGATAGACGGCACTGTTAAATATTTGTTTGAGCTTGATGACGGCAACTGTATAGAAAGCGTTGTAATGCGCTATCATCACGGACTGACGATTTGCATATCCTCGCAGGTGGGATGCAAAATGGGATGCCGGTTTTGCGCTTCAACCATCGGCGGCCTTGTGCGGTCGCTTACAGCGGGGGAAATAATAAGTCAGATAATCGCGGCTCAAAAGGATATGGGAGAGAGGATAGGCAACGTTGTGATAATGGGTATAGGAGAGCCTCTCGATAATTACAATAATGTTATAAGATTTTTAAAAAATGTCAATCATGAAAAGGGACTGAACATCGGATACCGGCATATAACACTTTCAACGTGCGGTCTTGCTGATAAGATAGAGGCTTTAGCGGAGGAAAGGCTTCCGATAACGCTTGCCATATCGCTTCATGCTCCCGATAATGAAAAAAGAACCGCTGTTATGCCGGTGAACAGGGCATATCCTCTGGAAAGACTGATAAAGGCGTGCAGATACTATATCAGCGCCACAGGCAGAAGGCTGACATTTGAATATTCGCTTATCAGGGGAGTGAATGATACTCCCGAATGTGCTGAAAAACTCGCAAAGCTTGTAAAAGGTCTGGCGGCTCATATAAATCTGATACCCGTAAACAAGGTCGAAGAACGCGGCTATGAAAAAAGCACCGCCGAAAATATCGAACGTTTTCGCAGACACCTTGAAAGCATGGGTCTAAACGCGACTGTAAGGCGCGAGCTTGGTTCGGATATAAACGCGAGCTGCGGTCAGCTGCGCAAGAAGGCATTTGGAATAACAGAGCGAGGTGATACAAATTGAGAACAGGACACAAAACAGACGTCGGCAGGGTTCGCAGACTTAATGAGGACTCCTATTATGTAAACGAAGATGAAGATCTTCTTTACGGTATAGTAGCCGACGGCATGGGCGGTCATAAGGCAGGCGAGATAGCCAGCGCAATGATGGTCGATATTGTAAAAAACCACATAAAAAACCGCGCTGAAGAAGGGCTTGATTATGTGGAGATGTCTGAGATAGTGCGTCAGGCTTTTTTGTCGGCGAACAATCTTATATATACATACGCGAAGTATAACGACAATATTATGGGCATGGGAACAACAGCTACCCTTGCCATGATATATGAGGACCGAATTATAACGGCTCATGTGGGAGATTCACGCGCGTATGCAGTGGGTGAAGAGGTAAAGCAGATAACAAAAGATCATTCGTATGTGGCGGAGCTTGTTGCGCGCGGACTTTTAACGCCGGAGCAGGCAAAGCATCATCCTAAACGAAATTACATCACAAGAGCTATAGGCACCGAGGAAATTGTTAAGGTGGATATAAACATACGCGCCTATAATGGCGAGGTGATCGCCGTATGCAGCGACGGACTGTTCAATTATGTTGATAACGAAAGCATGAAAAGAATTATCGACGGGAACGGCAGCCTGCAGAAAGCGGCGGAAATGCTTGTGGACATGGCTAATGACAAAGGCGGAAATGATAACATAACCGTGCTTCTTTTGGAAAGGAATTGATAATATGAATGGTGAGAATTTAGTGGGCAGAACCCTTTTAAATAGATATGAAATACTTGAGCTTATCGGCAGCGGCGGCATGGCTACCGTATATAAGGCGCACTGCCATATGCTTAACAGGGACGTGGCTATAAAGGTTTTGAGAAGCTCTCTTCGCAGCGATGAAGCGTTTGTAAAGAATTTTTACAAGGAATCACAGGCGGCTGCAAGTCTGTCGCACAATAACATTGTATCGGTGTACGATGTGGGCGAAGAGGACGGTATCAGCTTTATTGTGATGGAATATGTTGACGGAATAACGCTGAAGGAATACATAAAGAGAAATACCCGTCTGCCGTGGCAGCAGGCGTGTGATTTTGCAATACAGATATGCCAGGCTCTTGAACAGGCACACGCAAAAAATATTATCCACCGAGATATAAAGCCGCAGAATATTCTCCTTACGCATGACAAGGTGTGCAAGGTTACCGATTTCGGCATAGCGAAAGCCGTTGCGGCGGAAACGATAGTTGTCGGCGGAGATACGCTCGGTTCGGTGCATTATATTTCGCCCGAGCAGGCAAGGGGCGGCTTTACAGACGCGAGAAGCGATTTGTATTCTCTCGGCGTGGTGCTTTATGAGATGCTTACCGGTGAGCTGCCGTTCAATGGCGAAACGGCTGTGGCTGTAGCGCTGCAGCATCTTGAAAAGGATCCGCCTGTTATAAAATGCGTGAGCCTTAATATACCCACGGAGCTTTCATATGTGGTATCAAAGGCTATGGCTAAGGAGCAGAGGAACCGTTATCAGACGGCGGAGGAATTTGCAAGCGATCTTCGCGCGGTGCTTGCAGAGGAGGTGCTGCCGAGCCGCGAGGAAGAGAACGCTATCTCTGACGAATCCACAAAAAAGATTGATGTTGACAAGGTGAAGCAGCTTCGCTCGGAGACTAAGCAGAACGCTGACAAGACAGCGCAGGAGGAAAGCATCAAGCCGGAAGAAGAAAAACATGATGACGATTATGACGATGAATTTTACGAGGATGTTGATGAAGTGAACTCAAAGGCAAAAAAGAAAAAGCGTTCGGAAGAGAAGAAAAAACCGAAAAAGACTAAAAAGACAAAACAGCAGAAAAAAGAGGACAAGCTTGCCACCATTCTCGCATTTGTAACGATAATTGTGTTTGCTGCGGCTATCTTCGGCGGATATACGCTTTTTCAGAGATCCAAGACAGCGGCTGTGCCGGATATAGTCAACAAAACGCTTGAAGAGGCGCAGACAGCCTTAAACGGAACGGGCTTTACGATTTCGGACAAGATAGAATATGCCATTTCCGATACGATAGAGGACGGCAGGATAATATCTCAGGATCCTGAGGCGAAGGAGAGAGTATCGGGCAGCAAGGAAATCCGCGTCACTGTTTCGATCGGTGCCACCGGCGGAGATACGGAAACACCGGATGTTACGGATATGACCGCTGAAAAGGCGATAGAGATCATAGTTGAGCGCGGGCTTACTTACGAGCTGATCGAGGAATTTAACGATGATGTGAAGGAAGGCATCGTTATACGCCAGTCTCCCGAAAAAGGCACCATGGTCAATAAAAACGAAAATATTAAGCTGTACGTCAGCAAGGGTGTGCGTACCGCTACAGAGCCTCCTGTTGTAAAGAAGAACGTGCCAAATCTTGTCGGCGGTTCGATAGACAAGGCGAAGGAACTTCTGCAAAGCGCCGGACTTTCATTGGGAAGCGTGAAGCAGCAGCCTTCCGAAAGGACGAAGGGAACTGTAATAAGCCAGACCCCCGAATCCGGTAAGCAGATCTCAGAGGGCGGAACGGTAAGTGTTGTAATTTCTGCCGGCAGCGAGGAGAAGCCCACGGATAAGCCGGAGACTTCGGAGGCAACCAAAAAGCCTTCAAGCGAGGATGACAGCAATAGCGGCTCCAACAATTCCGACAATTCCGACAATTCGGAAAAAACGACAAAAACATTTACCGCGTATATCCCTCAGGACGGGGAGGACAGCGTAAGCGTTAAGATAACCGTGGACGGCAGCACCGTCTACAATAAGGTGCATCCGAGAGAGGACAAGAGCGTAAACATTGATATAACGGAATCTGGTACCAAGACCGTTGAAGTGTTTATTGACGGGAAACTGACATCATCAAAGGATATAACATTCTGATGAAGGGAATTATCATCAAAGGCATCGGCGGGTTTTATTACGTCAAAACGTCCGACGGCGAGATCCATGAGTGCAGGGCGCGCGGCGTTTTCCGGAAAGAGGGTATAACTCCCGCCATAGGTGACAGAACAGAGATTCAGATATTCAAAAACGGAAAGGGCAATATAACGGAGATAGAGCCGCGCAGCTCATATATGAAGCGTCCGCCTGTAGCTAATATAGACACTTTGCTTATAGTGGCTGCCGCCGCATCTCCCGACCCGAGCTTGTTTTTGCTTGACAAAATGATTATAAATGCCGAGATTTGCGCCATTACTCCCGCGCTTTGCATTAATAAGAGTGAGCTTGCCGACACGAAGCGGCTTCGCGAGATATATGAAAGTGCCGGATACAGGGTGTTTGAAGTGTCAGTGTATGAAAACAGCGGCATAGAGGAGCTTAAAAAATATATCGGCGGCAGATGCACCGCGTTTGCGGGACTTTCGGGAGTGGGCAAATCCAGTCTGCTCAATTTAATAACCGGCGGAAGTATGGAAACCGGCGCTGTGTCGGAAAAGATAAGCCGCGGCAGACATACGACGCGCCATGTGGAGCTTATACCGCTCGAAGGCGGCGGATATGTGCTTGACACGCCCGGTTTTTCATCGCTTGAGATAACCGGCGTAAAAGCGGAGGATCTTGGAAAGTATTTTCCCGAAATACGCGCAAATGCCGTATGCCGTTTCAGGGGCTGCTCTCATCTGTCGGAGCCTGATTGCGGTGTGCGTGATGCTTTGGAGCGAGGCGAGATAGCAAAGGAACGTTTTGAAAGCTATAAGGCATTGTATGAGCAGCTTAAAAACGTAAAAGAATGGCAGCTTCAGGACAGACAGTAGACACGCTTACGGGCGGCCATACGATCGGAGGAATTTGAAAAATGATATTATCGCCATCTATACTTGGCTGTGATTTCGGAGAACTGGATTCTCAGGTGAAAGAGGCATATGAGGCGGGAGCGGCATGGATCCATGTAGATGTAATGGACGGATGTTTTGTGCCGGAGGTAAGCTTTGGAGCGCCTGTTGTGCGCGGACTGAAAAAGCATACACGGGCATTTTTGGACGTGCATCTTATGGTGGAGTCTCCCGAAAACAGTATTAAGCTGTTTGCGGATGCAGGAGCAAGCGGCATTACATTCCATATAGAAGCGACAAAAAAGCCGGAGGAGTGCATCAGGCTTATAAAAGAGCGCGGACTTCAAACGGGTATTTCAATAAAGCCTGACACGCCCGTATCAGAAATAGAACCGTATCTTGAAAACATAGATATGGTTCTTGTAATGAGCGTGGAGCCCGGCTACGGCGGACAGGATTATATGGAAAAGGTCAACGACAAGATAAGGTATATGCGCCGTAAAATGGGCGCGAATCTTAAAATTCAGGTTGACGGCGGCGTCAAGCCCTCAAATCTTGCGTCCATACTTGAGGCGGGCGCTGATGTAATAGTAGCGGGTTCTGCCATATTCGGCTCTGATATAAAAAAAGCCGTGCGTGAATTTAAACACATAGCGTGCAAGACGGAACAGCGGCTTGGCATAGAAAAGAAAGCCGCGGTCATTTTGGGCGGCGTTATAAAGGATAAGGAGTACATAAAGAGCGTGATACCCGACGGCGCAAGGATAATCTGCGCGGACAGAGGCTGTGACAGCGCTGTTGCCATGGGACTTATGCCCGATGCCGCCATAGGCGATTTTGATTCCGCGTCCGCCGAGCCTCCCTGCGGCGTAATACGCTATCCGTCAAGGAAGGATTACACCGACGGCGAGCTTGCTATTCGCTACGCCGTTGACAACGGCTATACCGACATAACGGTTCTTGCCGCTACAGGCGGAAGGCTTGATCATGAAATAGCCAATATGCTTCTGCTGCGTTTTGCAGCGCCGGCTTACAGAGCGGTTATTACAGACGAGCAAAATGATATATATTATATGAACGGAGAAATAACAATACATAAAAAGAAAGGTCATGTTCTGTCAATAATTCCTGTCGGCGGAGATATGGAGGGGGTAGTTACCGAGGGATTGGAATACGCCCTTTCGGGTGAAACGCTCCGATTTGCCGAAAGCAGAGGAGTAAGCAATATCATCACAGAGGATAAATGCAGAATAACCGCCCAAAAAGGCGAAAGCTTTGTTATTCTGTCAAGGGATATGGAGAATCGGATATGATATACTTGGATAATGCGGCTACCGCTAAACCGTCAGAGGCGGCGGTAGCCGGTTTTTTGGAAGGAATAAAGAATTTCGGAAACCCGTCATCGCTTTATCGTCTGGGCATAGAATCGGAACGGCTGATACGTTCAAGCCGCAGCGTTATAGCAAAGTCGCTTGGCACGAAGCCCGCCAATATATTTTTCACATCGGGAGGCACCGAGTCGGACAATACGGCTATATTCGGAACCGCGCGCGCTTACAAAAAATTCGGCAAGCATATTATAACAACAAAGATCGAGCATCCGGCGGTGACGGAGGCTTTTAAGCGTCTTGAGGAGGACGGCTTTGAGGCTGATTACCTGAATGTGGATACTGACGGAGTTATAAGCCTTGACGAGCTTGAGAGCCTTCTGCGCCCCGATACCATACTTGTCAGCGTAATGCTTGTAAATAACGAAACGGGCATGATACAGCCTGTTGATAAAATAAAGGCGATGATGAGGGAAAGGTCACCGAGGGCGCTTCTGCATACAGACGCCGTTCAGGGCTACGGAAAAATACCGGTCACTCCGGAAAAATGGGGAGTGGATCTTTTAAGCGCGAGCGGTCATAAGATTCATGCTGTCAAAGGCACAGGCATACTATATGCCGGCAGGAGGATAGCGCCGTACATACTCGGCGGCGGTCAGCAGGAGGGTATGAGATCGGGAACTCAAAGCGCGGAGCTTGCCTGTTCGCTTGCGGCTGCTGTGTCGGAGACGGATCCTGTGAAAGATATGACTTATATGAAGGCGCTCCGTGAGCGTTTGAAGCAGCGCATAACAGAGGATATTGATCGCATACGCATAAACGGCGCGGATGAAAACAACGCCGGCAGCATACTGAACGTGTCCTTCCTCGGAGTGAGATCGGAGATACTTCTGCACTACCTTGAAGGCGAGGATATATACGTGTCTACAGGCTCTGCCTGCTCGTCCCACAAACCGCAAAAAAGTCATGTCCTCGCTGCCATGGGCAGAACCGATGCGGAGATCGATGGCGCTGTACGTTTCAGCTTTTCGCGCTTTACAACTATGGAAGAAATAGAAAAGACAGCGGATGCTCTAAAAAAATACGTGGCCCAGGTGAGAAAGTATACCGGACGCTGAAAATACCGGAGGAGAACAGAGTGAAAGAAATAATTTTAGTAAAATACGGGGAGATTATATTAAAGGGCGGAAACAGACCGCGATTTGAACAGCTGCTTTTGCAAAATATACGCAACTCCATAAAAAATGTCGCCTCGGCAAAGCTAACACTGATGCAGGCAACGATATATATCGAACCGGAGGATGAAAACAAAACGGATATTATAATCGAACGTCTTGAAAAGGTGTTCGGTATTGTGTCAATAGCGCGCGCGGCTGTGTGCGAAAAAAATATGGAAAGCATATTCAAAACCGCTGTCGCTTACTGCGGTGACGAGTTAAAGCCCGGGGTGCGATTTAAGGTGGAAACCAAGCGCGCCGACAAGCAGTTTCCGATGACCTCCACCGAGGCATCCATGTCATTGGGCGGTGATCTGCATGACCACTTTCCGGGACTTATAGTGGACGTGCATCATCCGGAGGTGACGGTTAAGGTCGAGATACGCGATTTTGCCGCGTATGTGTATATAGAGCAGAACAAGGTCATGGGGCAGGGCGGTATGCCTATAGGTTCAGGCTCAAGAGCGACGCTGCTTTTGTCGGGCGGCATAGACAGTCCCGTTGCGGGGCATATGATAGCAAAACGCGGCGTGGCAATAGACGCGGTGAACTTTTTCAGCTTCCCTTACACAAGCGAACGCGCCAAGGAAAAGGTCATAGAGCTTGCGGGGATAGTATCACAGTATACGGCGGGAATGAATTTATATATCGTGCCGTTTACGGAGATACAGCTTGCTATACGCGACAACTGTCCTGAGGAGTATATGACTGTTATCATGCGCCGCTTTATGATGAGAATAGCGGAGCGTGTGGCAAGACGGCATAAGTCTGCGGCGCTTATCACTGGCGAAAGCGTGGGACAGGTGGCAAGTCAGACAATTGCGGCGCTTGATACTACAAATGCCGTTGTGGATATGCCTGTGCTTCGTCCGCTTATAGGCATGGACAAAAATGAGATAGTGGAACGCGCGGAGAAGATCGGCACTTTTGAAACGTCGATCCTTCCCTATGAGGACTGCTGCACGGTGTTCACTCCGAAGCATCCGACAGTTAATCCCAAGCGCGAAAATATAGAAAAAGCGGAAAAGCGTCTTGATGTTGAGGGTCTTATTGAGGCTGCGATGGCAGGTATAGAAAGGATAGAGATCCTGCCCGAAGCATAAGCCGCCGCTGTTATGAGAGGAGTCGATAGTAAAATGAATGCGGAAATACTTGCCGTAGGCACAGAGCTGCTTATGGGCGAAATAGTGAATACGGACGCTCAGTATATAAGCGGACGTCTGGCGGAGATAGGCGTCAATGTATACCGTCATACAGTTGTAGGAGATAATCACGACAGGCTAAAGACGGCTGTCGCTGAAGCGCTTGAAAGAGCGGATGTACTGATCACATCAGGCGGCCTCGGGCCAACGCCAGATGATCTTACAAAAGAAGTCCTTGCGGAGTACGCGGGCGCGGAGCTTATAAAAAATGATGAGGCGCTTGCGCGCATGACGGATTATTTTAAAAGCTCCGGCAAGCAGATGACACAAAACAATGTCAAGCAGGCTATGATGCCCGAAGGCTCTTTTGTAATGCAGAACAATCACGGCACAGCGCCAGGCTGTATAATCGAAAAAAACGGCAAAATACTGATAATGCTCCCCGGTCCTCCGAACGAGCTGCAGCCTATGTTTGAGGAGTACGTTGTTCCGTACCTCAATAAAAAGACTCCGGATATGTTTTATTCAAAAGTATATCGTCTTTTCGGCATAGGAGAGAGCGCGGCGGCTGAAAAGCTTGACCGTCTTATGCGCGAGTCGGAAAATCCGACTGTTGCGCCATATGCCAAAACGGGAGAAGTGCGTCTGAGAGTGACGGCGCGCTGCAAGGATAAAGCTGACGGCGAACGTATTATATCCTCGGTCGAGCGCGAGATATACGATAAGGTCGGGGAATATATATACTCCTCCGACGGAAAGAGTCTGTGCGAAACAGTTGTTGATCTGCTTATGAAAAAGGGCATGACTATAGCAACCGCCGAAAGCTGCACAGGCGGATATATAGCCAAGCAGATCACAGATATACCCGGCTCATCAGAGGTGTTCGGCGAGGGAATCGTGACTTATTCAAACGCGGCTAAGGTAAAGTATCTTAATGTATCTGAGGACACTCTTGCGGCTCATGGCGCCGTAAGCGAGGAAACGGCGCGTGAAATGGCGGAGGGACTTTTGAAAAATACCGGAGCGGATATAGCAGCCGCTGTTACGGGAATAGCGGGCCCCGGCGGAGGCACTGCCGAAAAGCCGGTTGGACTTGTATACGCCGCTGTCGCATCAAAAAAGGGCACGTATGTCAGAAAGCTTAATATCAAGGGCAGCCGACAAAAGGTAAGGGATATGACGGTTTTGAACGTTTTTGATATGGTGTTAAAGCGTGTCAAAGATGAGATATAAATATATACCGCTATTAAAGAAGTCTTGGTCTTAACAGGTCAAGGCTTTTTTATTTTCTTGTTATTTTTTTCGTCATATCCTTCCTGCGTGAGCATATATATATCCAAGAAGCAGAAAATTTAAACAGCGTCATATGACGCAGGGAGGATTAATAATGGCAGAATACAATATATACCGCGATATTGCCGAGCGTTCCGGGGGAGATGTATACATCGGCGTTGTGGGACCCGTAAGAACCGGAAAATCTACGTTTATAAAGAAGTTCATGGATATGCTTGTTATACCGAATATAGCCGATCCGTATGAGGCTCAGCGCGCGGTTGACGAGCTTCCCCAGTCCGCCGCCGGACGCACTATTATGACCACCGAGCCTAAATTTATTCCCAATGAGGCGGCGGAAATATCTTTAGGCGACAATGCGCGGCTTCGGGTGCGTATGATCGACTGCGTGGGTTATATAGTTCCGGGTTCAATAGGCTATACGGAGGAGGACTCCCCCAGAATGGTAAGCACCCCATGGTTTGATCATCCCATTTCCTTTAATGAGGCGGCGGAAATAGGCACCAAAAAGGTCATTACCGAACATTCCACCATAGGACTTGTCATCACGACCGACGGCACCATAACCGAGATAAACCGCGAGGCGTATGTTGAAGCTGAGGGCAGGGTTATAGGCGAGCTTAAGGCTATGGGAAAGCCGTTTATAGTGCTTTTAAACTCCGTCGAGCCCGTATCCGCAAAGGCGGCGGCTTTAAAAGAGGACATATCCGCAAGATACGGTGTGCCGGTAATGTGCGCGAACTGCGCGGAGCTTAAAGCTGAGGACATATACAATATTATCGAAGCGGTGCTGTTTGAGTTCCCTGTCCGCGAAATAAATGTTAAAATACCTTCATGGGTGGATTCGCTTCCAAAGAATCATGCCTTAAAGACAGAGATAATACAGGCTGTAAGCGAGGCGTCCGCAAATATGACAAAGGTACGCGGAGCGCGCGGTATGTGCGACAAGCTGTCAGCGGCGGAATTTGCGAAGCGTGCCGTTATTGAGGGAATGGATCTTGGAGAGGGCAATATTGAGATAGATCTGACGTTTGAGGAATCTCTGTTTTACAGAACTCTTGGGGAGCTTTCGGGTTTTGACATTCCTGATGAAAAGCGGCTTATATCGCTTATGACGGAGCTTTCCGGAATAAAGGCGGAATACGACAAAATAAAAACGGCGCTTTGCGAAGTAAGAGAAAAGGGATATGGAATAGTATCTCCCACCACCGATGAGCTGACGCTTTATGAACCGAAGATAATGAAGCAGGGAGGACGCTACGGCATCAGACTGAGAGCATCGGCTCCGTCGATACATATGATACGCGCCGACATAGAAACTACAGTAAGTCCCATTGTCGGTTCCGAAAAGCAAAGCCGCGAGCTTATACAGTACCTTCTTGAGGAATTTGAAACTGATCCGAAAAAAATATGGGATTCAAATATTTTCGGCAAGTCGGTGTATGAGCTTGTAAACGAGGGACTGCATAACAAGCTTGGGAAAATGCCGGAGGAATCGCAGCTGAAGCTGAAAGATACTCTGACAAGGATCATAAATGAGGGCTGCAGCGGATTGATTTGCATAATTTTATAGGAGGCGTGCGGTGAACAGAGTGATAAAAGCGTTATATGCTGCTTTGTGCGCGATGCTTCTTGTATCGTCATGCGCTTCGGACGGAGTAAAGGTAAAAAAGGATACGGCGGAGTATGAAACGGATGAGATGATAGTGAAATGTGATACGGCGGAGTTTTCCGGCACGGGCAATGCGGAGCTTGAGGCATATCTGAATGAAAGATATGCCTGCGATCTCTCCGATATAAGCGAAAAGCTTGCCGCCGCCGATAAGCGCGAACGCGTAAACGGCGAGAAATACTCCTACACCGGTGTGATCGAAACCGCAGGCAATGACAGGGATATTTTAAGCGTTGTAAAAGAGGAATATATCTACACCGGCGGCGCCCACGGCACATTGACGCGTACGGCTGAAAATATATACATACCATCCGGCGAAACATTCGTACTTTCGAATATGTTTTCTGATACGGACTATGCCGAGGTGCTTGAGCGAAAAATGAGCGAGACTGCGGCGAGGTATCCCGATGAGTACTCCGAGCTATGGGAAAAGCCGTCTGTAGGCGAAAAGGAGGAAGAAAACTTTTATATTGAGGGTGATAAACTGGTTATTTTCTATCAGCCCTATGAGTTGTCATACTATGCAAGAGGCGTGGTGGAATTTCCGATAGATATGAAGGATATAGCCGGATATCTGAAAGAGGATTTTAAGCCGCAAAAGACGCCCTAAATTGAGAACCCCCCGTCTTAAGACAGGGGGCACTCAATGGTGGTGGTATATATGATAAAAGGGTATATGATAGTGAGTGTTCTCACACCCACTATAACTGTATAATAACATATTCTTCTAAAAAAGTCAAGCCTTTTTTTAAAAATATTTGCACTTTATACGATTTATTATATATTTAGCACAAAAACATAACAAAATAATGTTAATTTTAACGGTCTATTGTTTATTGCGCTTGAGCATGGCTATCATTTGGCTTATATGAGTAATGCCATTAACGGCAAAATCCTTTGGCAGTTTGATGCCCCTTAAAGCTATCTTCGGTACGACAGCGGAGGTGAATCCAAGCTTTGCCGCCTCTGAAAGGCGCTTCTCAAGCCTGACCACGTTGCGAAGTTCTCCGCCCAGACCCACCTCGCCGAGAAACAGCATATTCGGCGGCAGTACAACATCCTTTGCGGCTGAAGCAATGGCAGCGCATATGCCGAGATCGATTCCGGGATCGTCTATTCTGAGACCTCCCGCGACGTTCATATATACATCAGTATTCCCCAGACCCAGACGCGCGCGCTTTTCAAGCACGGCTATAAGCAGAAGCAGCCTGTTCATATCAATACCGGATGACATTCTTCTGGGATTGCCGAAGCCTGTCGGCGTAACGAGAGCCTGCAATTCGGCAAGCACTCCGCGGGAGCCTTCCATAGTGCATATGACCGCGCTGCCCGACACATCATTGACCTTTCCCGCCAAAAGCATAGCCGACGGATTCTCAACTTCCGACAAGCCGCGCGCCCCCATTTCAAACACGCCTATTTCATTTGTCGAGCCGAAACGGTTTTTAACGCTGCGAAGTATGCGGAAGGTCATATTGCCATCGCCTTCAAAATAAAGCACCGTGTCCACCATGTGTTCAAGAACTCTCGGTCCGGCGATGGAGCCGTCTTTGGTCACGTGACCGACAATAAACATGGCGATATTGGAACGTTTTGCTATGTGCATAAAAGCATTGGCGGCTTCCCGCACCTGCGGCACACTGCCTGCGGCGGAAGAAATATCCTCGCGATGCATGGTCTGTATAGAGTCGATTATAACAAGCTCCGGCTTTATTTCCGCGATCATATCCGTTATGGTAATAACGTCGGTTTCGGATATTAGATAGATCTCTCCGTCATTCACGCCAAGGCGCTCCGCCCTTAATTTGATCTGACTTTCGGATTCCTCGCCGGATATATAAAGGACCCTTCTTTTTTCACCGATGCTTTTGCATATCTGGAGCAGGAGCGTGGATTTGCCTATGCCCGGCTCGCCGCCCACAAGAACAAGCGAACCTTTTACAACACCTCCGCCCAAAACTCTGTCAAGCTCCGAAAGCCCTGTCTTGTACCGTGCCTCTGAATTGACCTCGACCTCTGCAATACGTTTAGGTGTTTTCGATGCCGAAAGAGGACGAGTGTTTCTCAATATGCCCGCCGCGCCGGACGGCTTTGCGGGTTCAAGGATCGTTTCCTGCATAGTATTCCATTTTCCGCAGGAAGGGCATTTGCCCATCCATTTCGGCGTCTGATACCCACATTCCGAGCAGATAAACGCGTTTTTTGTCTTTGCCATTGCACCGGCTCCTTTTAAAGTGTATTTTTATTCTTTTCGTCATTCACTCCGCGCATTATTACCTCGCGCGCATGACCCGCCTGCTCTTTTGTAAGCGGCGGAGTGTCGCCGAGAGGATATTCCATGCCAAGGCGCGCGTACTTAGCCTTGCCCATGTCGTGATACTTCAGCACCTCTATGGCGTGTACGTTTGAAAGCGATCCGACAAAGCGTCCGAGCCTGTATAATAGCTCGTCATCATAAGTTATCCCCGGCACAGTGACGTGGCGTATCCAAACAGGAATTTTTTTCTCGTCCAGCCATTTGGCAAAATCGAGTATATTCTCATTTGAATAAGAGGTGAGCTTTTTATGCCCATCGTTGTCAATGTGTTTAATATCAAGAAGCACCAGATCGGTATACTTTATAAGAGTATCAAATTTGGCGAGTATATCCGCGCTGCTGCGTCTGAATGTGACGCCGGAGGTATCAAGCGCTGTGTGTATGCCCCTTTCGCGGCACATACGAAACAGCTCCGTAACAAAATCTATCTGCAAAAGCGGCTCACCGCCGCTGACAGTGATACCGCCTTTTTTAAAAAATTCGGAGCATGAATCGTATTTTTTCAATATCTCCTCCGGAGTTGTAAGCTTTCCGCCGGAAACGTCCTGAGTGTCGGGATTATGACAGTACAGGCAGCGCATGGGACAGCCCTGCATAAAGACCACGAATCTGACTCCGGGGCCGTCAACGGTCCCGAAGGATTCGGTAGAGTGTATTCTGCCCGTTATGCCTCTCATACGGACGCATGGAACGTGCGCGAGATAACATCGTCCTGCTGCTCCTTTGTAAGCTTGTTAAAATTCACCGCATAGCCGGATACTCTTACGGTCAGCTGCGGATATTTTTCCGGATGCTTTTGCGCATCTATAAGCGTCTCGCGAGTGAATACGTTTACGTTTAAGTGATGTCCGCCCTTTTGGAAATAACCGTCGAGCAGATTTACCAGATTTTCAACCTGAGGTGTTGCCTTTGACATTTTAAATTCCTCCTTGTAGTCCTATTCCTGAGCCGATGTAAATCAGCAGCCCATATATATAATATCATCCTTGCCGAGAGCGTCGGGTATTATCGAAAAAGTATTCGATATACCGTCCTGAGCGTCCCTGAACGGAAGCTTTGCCACCGATGACAGCGACGCAACAGCGCCGCAGCAGTCTCTGCCGTGCATCGGATTTGCTCCCGGAGCCAGAGGCACACCCTGCGCCCTTCCGTCGGGAGTGTTGCCTGTCTTTTTGCCATATACCACATTTGATGTGATAGTAAGGATCGACATTGTGGGGACGCTGTCGCGGTAGGTATGGTGCTTTTTGATCTTGTCCATAAAGCTCGATACTATATGCGATGCGATGTCGTCAACTCTGTCATCGTTATTGCCGTACTTGGGGAAGTCTCCCTCTATATCATAATCGACAACGATGCCGTCCTTATCGCGTATGGGTCTTACTTTGGCGTACTTGATAGCCGACAGCGAGTCTGCAACGACTGAAAGTCCGGCTATGCCCGTAGCGAAATAACGCTTTACATCTCTGTCATGCAGAGCCATCTGAACGCGCTCATAGCAATACTTGTCGTGCATATAGTGTATTACGTTAAGAGTGTTGACATAAAGTCCCGCGAGCCATTCCATCATGGCGTCATACTTTTCCATTACGTCATCGTAATCAAGGTACTCGCCCTCGCAGCATCTGTACTTAGGTCCCACCTGTTCCTTGGTCACTTCATCCACGCCGCCGTTTATTGCGTAAAGCAGACACTTTGCAAGGTTTGCCCTCGCGCCGAAAAACTGCATTTCCTTGCCTATCCTCATGGAAGATACGCAGCAGGCGATAGCATAGTCATCGCCATGAACGCTTCTCATAAGATCATCATTCTCGTATTGGATAGATGAGGTCTTGATTGACATTGAAGCGCAGTAGTTTTTAAAGTTCTCCGGCAGATTTACCGACCACAGCACCGTCATATTAGGCTCCGGCGCTGTTCCGAGGTTGTCAAGAGTGTGCAGATATCTGAATGAATTTTTTGTAACCATGTGTCTGCCGTCGATGCCGACGCCGGCTATAGACTCCGTTACCCATGTCGGATCACCCGAGAACAGCTCGTTGTATTCGGGCGTCCTTGCGAATTTTACCATGCGCAGCTTCATTATAAAGTGATCGATAAGCTCCTGCGCCTGCTCCTCTGTGATAATTCCGTTTTTGAGATCTCTTTCGATATATATGTCAAGGAAGGTAGATGTTCTTCCAAGACTCATCGCTGCGCCGTTTTGCTCCTTGACCGCCGCAAGATAACCGAAGTAAAGCCACTGTACGGCTTCCTTTGCGGTCTTTGCCGGACGCGAGATGTCATAACCGTATATCGCGCCCAGCTGACGAAGCTCATCAAGTGCGCGCAGCTGCTCCGAAAGCTCTTCTCTAAGTCTTATATTTTTTGAAGTCATTCTGACAAGCGAGGTGTCAAGCTGATGCTTCTTGTCCTCTATAAGCCTGTCTATGCCGTAAAGAGCCACACGCCTGTAGTCGCCGATGATCCTGCCCCTGCCGTAAGCATCGGGCAGACCGGTGATTATAGCTGCGTGACGGGCTTTTTTCATTTCGGGAGTATATGCGTCAAACACGCCCTGATTATGAGTTTTTCTGTATTTTGTAAATATCTCGACTATTTTGGGATCTACTTCATAGCCGTACTGCTTGCAGGCATTTTGAGCCATTCTTATCCCGCCGAATGGCTGGAGCGATCTTTTGAAAGGCTTGTCCGTCTGAAGGCCGACAATCTGTTCAAGGTCCTTGTCCAAATATCCCGCGCCGTGCGATGTGATCGTGGAAACGACGCTTGTGTCCATATCCAAAACGCCGCCCGCTTTTATTTCCTTATCCGACAGATCCGTTACCATGCTCCAAAGCTTTTTTGTAGCCTCTGTAGGATCTGCAAGAAATTCTCCGTCGCCGTCGTAGGGGGTGTAGTTTCTTTGTATAAAATCACGTACATTTACGCGAAGCGCCCAGCTTCCATTAACAAAGCCCTCCCATTCGGGAGCGTACTGAAATTTCGCCATGCTGTTTTCCTCCTTATACACGTCCGTCAGACAGACGCATACCACTATATATTGTATATCGGCTATATACTATATACCTTATCATGTTGTTTTGCTTCCAAAAGCTATTATACTATGCCTTTAATGGTTTGTCAACACTATTCTTATAAAAAATGCTCTTTTCTATTATATTCTCTATTTTGCCCTGTTTTATGCCTCCGGTTTCAGCCTCGTTTGGATAAACTTTCAATTAAAATGCTTGTCTTAACGCCAATAAAAAAATGCACAAATACAACAAGAAATTTTTGTGCATTTTTAAAGCGAATTTCACAAATATTTTTTAAAAAAACTATTGACTTTTGTGCAAAGATGATGTATACTATAATCAGAAGAAGGGAAGATAAAGCTTCCCGAAAAACAGAGCCAAGAAAGAGAAGGAGGGGATGCCGATGAACAGTATCGAGGAACAGCTTTTTGAAAATGGATTAAATGACGGATCATTTCAGGCTGCAGGTTTAAACATTGGGAAGCCCCAAAGGGCAAGATAACCTATACACCAAATTTTTCTTAATACAAGATCGGCTTATTTGTGCAGGCTGCATCGTTTGAGCGGTGCATATGAGTGTATTATCGAAAACGTACCTTCATAGTAAGCGCACTTATAAAATTACTGCCGGAAAGGCGTTTAATATATGCCTTGGTGGGTTGTCCCGTTTACAGACAGCAAATAGTAATTTTTAATACCGCATAATTCATTTTCATATAATTCACCTAAAATTTAATAACGGGCAAAGAGGCTCTTTTAAAAGCAGAGCCTCTTTTGCTTTTCCGTAAGCTTGTCGGCAGATGTAATCAGAAGGCATCTGCTTTTTTTGCGCTCTTTTGTCGGGGAGGACGATTATTTAACGCAATGCATATAAAATTTCATGTATAGAAATCCCCTATATGGAAATAATACCATTATCAAACCGACAGGAGGAAAAGCAATGAGAGAAAAATCAAGAAGAAGAGGTTTTTTCAGAGGATCAGGCTTTTACATAGCAGTATGCTGCTGTGTGCTTGCCATAGGAGTTATGGGATACCTCACTAACCGCTCCGATTATAGGGACAACGGCGATATAGCGTCGGAAACGACAGCGGAACCTGTATATACACCTTCCGGCACGCTTGCGCCGCTGTATACTCCCGATGCGGTAGCGGTCGACAGAGAAACTATCGTTTTGGAACCGGAGCCGACAAAAGCGCCGGAACCTACCGAAGCACCCGAAGAAGAAAGCGAACCGGACGAGCCTGCGTCAGCCGATGTTGTTGTAGACGAAAGCCTGATATATTCCGAGCCGGTCGCGGGTGAAACTGTGGAACAGTTCATTCTGCCGAATGACGGAGAGATACTATGCCATTACACTGACGCGCTTGTGTATAATGAGTATCTGGGCGATTGGAGAGCGCATAACGGAGTGGATCTTCGCGCAGAAGAGGGAAGTGATGTTATGGTCGCGGCTGCCGGTGTTGTAGAAAGCATAACGCAAGACTATCTCGGCACCACAATCACTGTAGATCATAAAAACGGCTATAAGACACGCTATTCAAATGTTGTGCCGAGAGAGGGTCTTAAAGCGGGAGATGAGATCGCCGAAAGCGAGCCGTTGGCAACGGTTGCCTCTGACGCTAAGGAAAACACCACGGATCCCCACATTCACTTTGAAATGATCTCTGACGGCAAATATGTCAATCCGCTTGACTATACAAGCTGATTACGGGGGCTTTGCCCCATACATATTTCGTTATAAGCGCAAAATGAAAAGATTACGCATTGTCCGGCAAGAACTCTGTCATATGCTGCCAATAGCGTTTCGGCATATGACTCATCCGGCATTTTTCATTATGGCGCGGCTTTATTTCTACCGTGTCATAAAACATCTTCCAGAGCCGGCGGTACTTTATTTCCTCATCCGAATACCTCAATACGGGCGCCGAGTCCACGTATCTTATATCACATTCCTTTCCGTTATAAAGCGCGCATTGACCGTGGGTCAGATCATTTATCATCCACGGGATGCACGGGAGCCTGTCACGGAAGTGACCCATTATAAGAGGCAAAACATCGCACACGGGAGAAATCTCGGCGTAAAGCGCCCCATTTGAAAGCTCCGAAAACCTCAAAAATTCTTTGTGCAGATGAGCTTCGTTGGATACGCGCTTTGCCGTGTCGTTCACTCGCCTGATAATATCCGACGTAAGGTAGGAATCGGTGTTTTTGCCGAGCTTGAAGCCGAGGCGCAAATATTGAAGCAGAAGCGTTTCTTTGTCGGGCAGATCGGATAAAAAGGCGCAGAATGTGTTATATCTTGACCGTGGCGAAATCTTACTGCCGACAGCTGCATATACCTTAGCCGACTTTACCTGATCGGTACAAACATGGTATATATCGCAGAATAGCTGCTGCTGAACATTATCTCCGTCCGCTGCCATTTCAAGAGGATCCTCATGCCGATAGAACGCCGCGTGTACGGCGCTTAGAAACCCGTCAAAGGTTCCGTCGTAAACATAGATCACATCTCTCCTGTCAGACATTTTATCCCATCCTCTCTCGCAGGTTCGTCAAAAAGACTCATTTGCCCGTATCCGCTGCCGTCGGAAAGCAAAAGCGGAGTTATAAGCTCCTGACGAAGCCATATGCCACCGTATGTTTTCCCGCCGCAGGTTATAAAATATTTTGCCCGCTTCATTGAAATCCGCATCTTTTTTAAATCTTCAAAGTTCAGCCTTGCTGTACGGCGCGCCTTTACTATCTTAAGCGCCGATCTTACGCCGATGCCCGGCACGCGCAGTATCATCTCATAAGGTGCGCGGTTGATCTCGACAGGGAACAATTCAAGGTGGCGCAGCGCCCAGTCGCATTTCGGGTCTATAAGGTTGTTAAAGCTCGGATGTTCCTCGTCAAGCAATTCCGATGCCGTGAATCCGTAATAGCGAAGCAGCCAGTCCGCCTGATACAGCCGATGTTCCCGAAGCAGCGGAGGAGCCGTCACAGGCAGCAGCGGATTTGTGCCGATAGGGATATAAGCCGAATAATAAACACGTTTCAGACCGAAGCGGTTGTAGAGATTCTCGGACAGGGTGAGAATTTGTTTGTCGCTTTCCGGCGTTGCGCCGATGATCATCTGTGTGCTTTGACCGGCGGGCGCGAATTGAGGCGCGTGTTTATATACCGCAAGCTCGTGCTTTGATTCGATTATTGCGGAGGATATTTTTTTCATCGGAGAAAGTATCGCCTGTTTTGTTTTTTGCGGCGCGAACACAGCCAAAGACTTGCTTGAAGGCAGTTCTATATTGACGCTCATCCTGTCCGCCAAAGCTCCGAGCGCCGTTATAAGCTCCGTTGCCGCGCCCGGAATAGCCTTGGCGTGTATGTAGCCGTTAAAGCGGTATTCGTTCCTCAATATGGAAAGACATTCTATCATGCGCAGAGCCGTATTGTCGGGAGTGCCTATTATTCCGGAGCTTAAAAACAGTCCTTCTATATAGTTGCGCTTGTAAAAATGTATTGTGAGATCCGCTATCTCGCGCGGCTCAAATGTCGCGCGCCTTACATCGTTTGAACGCCTGTTCACACAGTATTGGCAGTCATACGCACAGGCGTTCGACATAAGTATTTTCAAAAGAGAAATACATCTTCCGTCCGCCGAAAAACTGTGGCATATGCCGCACTTTGCCGCATTTCCTATACCATCCGGCGTATTGCGCCTGTCGCTGCCGCTTGAAGCGCATGAAGCGTCGTATTTCGCCGCGGCTGATAATATTTCAAGTTTTTCAAATACGCTCTGCTCCATCCGCAGCATCCTCCTCAAACGTTTGTTTATATACACATTATACCACCCAAACAGGTGTTTGTCAATAGTAAAATGAAAAATTGATATTGAATATTACGGTTGAATATTACAAGTATAAAGTGTTAATAATATACATGGTATATACGATCTGCATTCTTATATATGATTTGCGCGGAAAGGATGAGAGAAAATGCAGCAGGTAATGAACATAATACAGTTTGCGATAACAATCATAATAGGAATATATTTTTTTTCGCAGCTTAAAGGCACGGGGAGTGTGCGTTCGGCGGTGGCGGAGGACTCAAAGCGCGAGTCGGAAAACATCAACAGGATGCGTCATGTAAGGCTGTCTGTGCCGCTTACGGAAAAGACACGGCCGCATGATCTGTCCGAGATAATCGGTCAGGAAAACGGGATCAAAGCGCTGCGCGCCTGTATGTGCGGCAGGAATCCGCAGCATATACTTATTTACGGACCGCCGGGAGTGGGCAAGACCGCTGCGGCAAGGCTTATGCTTGAGGAGGCAAAACGCTCGGAGGGGACTCCGTTTAAACCGGATGCGCGTTTTGTGGAGGCTGACGCCACAACTATGCGCTATGATGAAAGAAGCATCGCCGACCCGCTTATAGGTTCGGTTCACGATCCCATATATCAGGGCGCCGGAGCCTATGGCAACGCCGGAATACCTCAGCCAAAGCCCGGAGCTGTGTCAAAGGCTCACGGCGGCGTGCTGTTCATAGATGAGATCGGCGAGCTGAATACAGTACAAATGAACAAGCTTTTAAAGGTGCTTGAGGACAGATGCGTGTATTTTGAAAGCGCATATTATTCCGAGCATAACAAAAACATACCGCTTTATATCCATGATATTTTCCAAAACGGTATGCCGGCTGATTTCAGACTTATAGGCGCTACAACTCGAAAGCCGGAGGAGATCCCCGAAGCCGTGAGATCACGTTGTATGGAGATATATTTTAATCCTCTTACGTATAAGGATATTCTCACCATAGTCAAAAACGCAGCCAAAAGCCTTGATATAGAAATAGAAGAAAACTGCCTTGAAATGATAGCGGCATATTCCAAAAACGGCAGAGACGGAGTAAGAATACTTGAGCTTATCGCCGGCGTTTGCGAGATGAACAGGCGGCACGAGGCAAGCGCCGATGATGTAAAATGGGTCATTGAAACGGGTCATTATAAGGTAAACAGGGCATAAATTCAGACTCCATATTATTCCCGTTTTCTTTTTGATTGCAGTATATCGCATTTTCCGCCGGGGCAAGTTTAAAAAACAACGACCCAAGGGATGCTTTCGCTGCTATGCCCATGTGTGTTTCCCGCCATAAAGAATATGCAGAACGCTCATCCGCCCGATTTCCCGCCGTAGGGGATGGCAGAACTTTATCGTCAACGATAGGAACATTTCATAACGCGCTTTCTTTCGCTCTTGTAAGCTGTCATACAGCGCCTCTAACTCGGTGCGGCAGGTTATGAATATCCTGCCAAGCTTCGGGTCAAAGTGAGAGCCGAGAGATTCCCAAATTATCCCGAAAGCCTTGTCATAGCTGAACGCCTCCTTTTTGTAGGCGTTTGCTCACAAGAGCGTCAAAAACATCCGCAAGCGCCATAATACGCGCCTCAACCGGAATATCATCTCCCGATATACCCCGTGGGGGTAGCCAGTGCCGTCCCATTTTTCGTGGTGATAGTGGGCGATATTCACGGCGATTTTTACAAATTCATCTTCCTCCACGCCATCAAGTATTTGTTTTACTATCCTTGCTCCATTTTCGGAATGTTTTTTATTTCCATGTATTCCTCATCGGTAAAATTCCCCCGCTTGCGGAGTATCCTGTCATCGACTGCAACTTTCCCAAATCGGCGCGCATCACCGTTTTAAGAAAGCTTTTTGAAAGCCCGTAAGGCGGCAAGGAAAGCTTTCCCGCAAAGGTCTCGACTACCATGCTTGCACGCTTTATGTGTCCGCCTGTGCTGTTGTTGCGGCTTTCCACCATAGTCGCCATGCCCAAAAACTATCCTCTGCTGTATCTGACTTATTATATGCTGAGTTCTCTCTTCCGGCTTTTCGGCAAGATTTTTCTGCAGGTCATCAAGCTCCGGTATGCGGCTTGTTCGGGAACGGATAACATTGAGTACAAAGGGCTTTGCGATAAAGTCCATCGCACCGGCTTCCAAGGCAGCGGCTTTTGGTTTCCGCGTTACTGTCAGCAGTGAGAAAGATTATGGGGATATCTGTTCGCTCCTTGTTTTCCCGAATTTTTTTTCAGAACTTCAAAGACGTCCATTTCGGGCATATCTATGTCAAAAAGTATACGTCCGAGGAATTGCTTTCAAGAAATTTCAGCGCCTGTGCGCCCGACATCACCGCTGTGACCTTATACTCGTCGTTAAAGGGTGAATTTAGCCACTGAAAGAGTTGTTTTATTGTCGTCAACAACAAGAATATGTTTCATAGTTCACACTCCGTCAGGTATCATTTCTGACAAAAAGAACCCCAAAAGTGTTTGACCCACAGTTGCTCGAAATTGTAGCAGAAGCCTTTTTGCGTATCAGCTTGTCAAAATAGCATTTGCTTTCTATATCGGTTTCAATTTGATTCAGCATTTTCATGCTGCACCCCACATATGTAATAAAAGCTCTCTTTTTATCAATTTTATCGGGATTTTTCAGTTCCCTTTGAATATACCGGACGCAGGCCTTTCTGTATTTCCCTGAGCCTATGGTCATTGAAGTGCTTTTCAGAGCGTGTACCTCAATAACATAATTTTTCCAGGACTTCTCATCAAACAGCTTTT
>CAZCZR010000005.1:0-48385 GCA_964503455.1 uncultured Lachnospiraceae bacterium
TCAAGGGTCAGGTTTACGTTCTGACTAAGGAAGAGGGCGGCCGTCACACACCGTTTTTCAACAATTACAGACCGCAGTTCTATTTCAGAACAACTGACGTTACAGGCGTTATCTCGCTGCCGGAGGGTACAGAGATGTGTATGCCCGGCGACAACGTTGTAATGGATGTTGAGCTTATCACACCGATCGCTATCGAAGAAGGTCTTCGTTTCGCTATCCGTGAGGGCGGCAGAACAGTCGGTTCAGGCGTTGTTACTTCTATTAATGAATAATCAATGAATAATCGCTAATGCAGATTAACAAGAGGCTCCGTACAATGCGGAGCTTCTTTTTTTCGCGGCAAAAGGGGATAGCGGCGCATAAAAATAACGCCTCCGCTGTAAGTCTTACCGGCTGCGGAGACGTTTATATGCAATTTATCAGTGGTCTGCGACATTGCCTATATCGGTTACAAGCCGGTATCCGGCTGAAGCCACACGCCGGTCAAGACAGCCGCGACATTCGGCGGCTTCCTCGCCTGTGCAGATCTTGTCGTCATAAAGAGTGTAAAGCTTTCTGACGCTTACCGGCGAAAGGTTCGGCATAACAACATTCGCGCCGGCTTTTAAACCCATCTCGCGTCCGAGAGGATGTATAGTGCCGAGGGCAGTTGTTGCCGGTATCAAAGCGTATGGGAACATCAGACGCATTATGGCGATTAGGTTCAGACAGCGTTCAAGGCTGCCCTTTGACTCATTACAAAAGGGCGTGTCCGCGTGAGGCAAAAACGGCCCTATGCCGATCATATCCGGCTGAAGCCTTTGCATAAAGCGCAGATCCTCAATGATGCAGTCAAGCGTCTGGTACGGACTGCCGACCATAAATCCCGCGCCCACCTGATAGCCAAGCTCCTTTAAATCCCACAGACAGCGCTTGCGGTTTTCAAGACTCATACACGCGGGATGAAGCTTCGCATAATGAGCCGGATCGGCGGTTTCGTGGCGAAGCAGGTATCTGTCAGCGCCCGCCGAACGGTAAGCGGCATAGCTTTCGCGGCGGCGTTCGCCTATGGAAAGGGTGACGGCGCAATCGGGATGCGCGTCTTTTAAGGAGGATACAATATCGCATATATCCTCATCGGAATACGTCATATCCTCGCCGCCCTGAAGCACATATGTGCGGAAACCAAGCTCATAGCCTATGTCGCCGCACTCCAAGATCTCCTCTTTGCTAAGACGGTAGCGCTCGCAGTTTTTGTTATCCGCGCGTATGCCGCAGTAGTAGCAATTGTTTTTGCAATAGTTTGTAAACTCGATAAGTCCGCGCGTATAAACGGCGTCGCCGTACCGATGCCGCCGCACTTCATCTGCTTTTGAGAAAAGACGGGCGGTATCTTTTGTATCGATAAGAGCTTTAAGGCTTTCATTGTCAAGATCCTTTTCGGTGTATAATGTGTCTATAAGATCATTCATTTTTAATCTCTCCTGTTCGGAAGTAATTATACACCCAAAAACGCGCGGTGTCAAGCTTACGGATCGAGATGATGTATATCTCTCGGAAACAGACTTGCCTGGCGTATGTTTTTAAGGTCGAGCAGCTTCATTGTAAGACGCTCAAGACCAATGCCGAGGCCTCCGTGAGGGGGCATCCCGTATTTGTGAATATCGAGATAGGACGCAAGCTCCTCCGGCTCTATGCCGTAGCGGGCAAGCTTTGCGACCTGATCGTTATAATCGTGTATGCGCTGACCTCCGGTAGTGATCTCAAGACCGCGAAAAAGCAGGTCAAAGCTTTCCGCAAGCTTGGGATCCTCCTTTGAATCCATTGCGTAAAACGGCCGTTTCAAGCCGGGAAACTTTGTTATAAATATAAAGTCGCTGCCGTATTCCGATTCGGCGTATTCACACAGGCGCACCTCGTCAGAGGGATCAAGGTCAAACTGATTATGCTGCTTTCCGAGAATATCCAACGCTTCAAAGAAGGTCACAGAGGGTATCTCGTCTATTACAGGTATTTTTGCGTTAAGCATTTCAAGCTCGTGGGCGTAATGCTTGGGAAGATAGTCCATAACATATCGAAGCATAGCCGTTTCCATTGCCATAACGTCCTCCATGCTGTCGATAAATCCCATTTCAAAATCAAGACCGATATACTCGTTTAAGTGACGCGTCGAGTTGTGCTTTTCAGCGCGGTATACGGGCGCTATTTCAAACACACGGTCGAAAAATGCGACGCAGGTCTGTTTATAGAACTGCGGACTTTGGGCGAGAAAAGCATTTTTGCCGAAGTACTTCAGCTTGAAGATATTCGCGCCGCCCTCTGCGCCGGCAGCCACTATCTTAGGCGTATGGATCTCTGTAAAGCCGTTGTCTGTCATAAATTCACGAAACGCCGAGCATATTCCCTCGGAAATTTTAAACACGGCTCTTTCAAGAGGGTGGCGAAGCGCAACGCTTCTGTATTCAAGATTGGTATCAAGCGAACAGCCCAGCTCGCGGCTTGATACGCGAAGCGGGTATTCCCGCGCAGGTGTTGAAAGGATCTCAAAAGAGGAAAGGGCAATCTCATAGCCGTATGCGGCGCGCGGCTCCTCCGTGACAGCGCCGGTCACTCTTACATACGCTCCCTCGCAAAGCGCGCCAAAATCGCCCGAACATTCGCCGGGAGTATAAGTCGCCTGCAGAACGTACCTGCCGGTGCGCAGGTTCACAAACGAGAACCCGCCCATCTTTTTTATTTTATGCACGCACGCCGGAAACGATATTTCTCCTCCGCACGCCGCCTTCACGCTGTCAAGCGTAAGCTCTGATATTAAAGTTTTGCCATCGATTTTCTTCATAACAATAGCCTCCTGTTATTTCAGTTTTTTTGTCAGGATGTCTTTTATCGCCTGCGGGTTCGCGCCTTTGCCGGCTATGCGTATTACCTGTCCCATAAGGAATCCGAATATTTTTTGGTTGCCTGCCTTGTACGAGGCTACGCTGTCGGCGTTTTCGGCTATAACTTTATCTGCCGCCGCCTCGATGCCGCTTGTGTCGGAGTCCATTATAAAGCCGTTGTCCTTTGCAATCTTTTCAGGTTCGCCGCCGTTTTCAAACATTATGCGCATAATATCCTTAGCGGCGTTCTTGCTCACAATGCCGTCATCGGCAAGCTTGATAAGAGCTGCCAGCTGTGACGGCGTGAATTTTACATCCTCAATGGTATCGATGCCGTTTGACGTGTCGTTAAAGCCGCGGCTTATTTCGCCGAGCATCATATTTGAAAGCGGTTTATAGGAGGGATATATCGCCGCTGCCGCGTCATAAAAGTCCGAGAACCGCTTTGAAGCTATAAGCAGCTTCGCGTCATCCGCGCCGAGACCGTATTCCTCGGTGTAGCGCTTAAAGCGCGACTGCGGCATTTCGGGAACGGAGGCGCGTATTTCGGCAAGCTCCTCGTCGGTGATGAACACCGGCGGTATGTCCGGCTCAGGGAAGTAGCGGTAGTCGTGAGCCTCTTCCTTGGAACGCAGAGCCTTTGTATCGCCGTGGTTATCATTGAAGCGCCGCGTTTCCTGAACGACCTTGCCGCCGTTGTCAAGAATTTCCGCCTGACGCGATATTTCATACTCTATCGCTCTGCCGATAGCCTTTATTGAGTTTAAGTTTTTGATCTCCGCCCTTGTGCCGAAAACATCGGAGCCGTAGGGCATTATAGATATGTTTACATCCACCCTCAAGGAACCCTGCTCCATTCTCGCGTCGCACACATCGGCGTACTTAAGCCGCAGAGCTATCTGCTCCACAAAGTCCTGTACCTGTTCCACCGTGCGGAAATCCGGCTCGGTGACGATCTCGATAAGCGGCACTCCGCAGCGGTTGTAGTCCGCCATGGAAATACCCTCGTAATCGTCATGCACAAGCTTTCCGGCGTCCTCCTCTATATGGATGCGGTTTATGCGAATGACGGTGCCGTCCGAAACGGTGATCTTTCCGTCAGTGCATATGGGCGATTCAAACTGGGTTATCTGGTACGCCTTCGGCAGATCGGGATAGAAGTAGTTCTTTCTGTCAAAAGCCGAGTAGTTGTGTACGGTGCAGTCTGTGGCGAAGCCTGCTCTTGCCGCGAGTGTCACGGCATTTTGATTGAGTATCGGCAGAGTGCCGGGAAGTCCAGAACATCTGGGGCATACTCTCGTGTTCTCGCTTCCTCCAAATTCGTTTGCACAGTCGCAGAACACCTTTGAGTCGGTGGACAGCTCCGCGTGTATTTCAAGTCCTATGACCGGAACGTATCTCATAATACTTTCGCCTCCTGTCTTTCATGATCCTTTTCAAAGCGATCCGCCGCCGCTATGATAAGCGCCTCATCGAACGCCCTGCCCACAATACTCATGCCGATCGGCATACCGTCGCTGTCATATCCGCAGGTTGTGGACACCGCCGGAAGTCCGGCTATATTCACGGTTACGGTGCATATATCCGCCATATACATTTTGACAGGATCGTTCTCCTGAACGCCCGTCTTGTATGCTGTAGTCGGAGCCGTAGGAGTGATAATAATGTCGCACTTTTCAAATATGGCGCTGTATTCCGAGCGTATTTTTGTTCTTATGCGCGAGGCGTTTTTATAATACGCGTCATAGTATCCGCTGGAAAGGGCATAGTTGCCCAAAAGAATCCTGCGCTTTACTTCATTGCCGAAGCCTTCTCTCCTTGAATGGCTTATAAGGTCGTTAAAGTCCTCTCCAAGACCCGCTCTGTGACCGTATTTGATCCCGTCAAATCTGGAAAGATTGCTTGCCGCCTCGGCTGACGAGATAAGATAGTACGCCGACACCGCATATTCAAGACTGGGCATGGAAACCTCGACAAGCTCCGCACCGAGAGATTTATAGTAATCACACGCTTTAAGCACCGCCGCTTTTACCTCATCGCTGATGCCGTCGGAGAAAAATTCCTTGGGAATACCTATCCTAAGCGCGCCGAAATCCGTTTTGTCTATCTGATCGGTATAGTCGCAGTTTCCCGCCTTGTGCGAGGAGGTCGCGTCGTTGCGGTCATAGCCGGCGATCCCGTTTAAGATATAGCCTGTGTCGGCGGCTGATGCCGCAAGCACTCCTATTTGATCAAGAGATGAGGCGAAGGCTATAAGTCCCCAGCGCGATACCGCTCCGTAGGTCGGTTTAAGTCCCGTAACCCCGCAGAATGACGCCGGCTGTCTGACCGAGCCTCCTGTATCAGAGCCGAGCGACGCCGCGCACAGACCCGCCGCGACTGCCGCCGCCGAGCCTCCGGACGAGCCTCCGGAGACACGGCTTGTGTCGTAAGGATTTTTCACGCCGCCGAAGTACGATGTCTGTGACGAGCCGCCCATGGCGAACTCATCCATATTGGTTTTTCCAAGCATTACTATGCCCTCGGCGTTCAGCCGTTCTATAACGGTCGCGTTATAGGTAGGGATAAAGTCCTCAAGCATACGCGACGCGCAGGTCGTAAGAACGCCGTCGGTGCAGATATTGTCCTTTACGGAGATCGGGATGCCGCAAAAAGCGCCCGCCTTGCCGGAATCTATCGCCTCCTGAGCCGCTTCCGCCTGTTTTACGGCAAGCTCCGGCGTTACGGTGATAAAGGCTTTTAAGGTATCGTTTACGGCGCTGATCTTATCAAGATATGCTTTTGTAAGCTCGACGGCGCCTATTTGTTTCGAGTCAAGCTGTTTTCTCAATTCCTTTAAAGCCATTTGTCACACCACCTTCGGAACAACAAAGCTGTTGTTTTTAACATTCTTGGCATTTTTGATTATTTTATCGGTCGGGAAGGACGGCTGCGGCTCGTCATGTCTTAAGTCGGCATACGATACCGCGTCGAGTGCGTAGGTATTGACCGAACTGTCAAAATCGCACACCTTATCCATCAAAGAGATAATATCCGTCATATCCTCCGTCATTTTTTCAAGCTCGGCTTCGCTGAATTCTATCTTGCTCAAATCGGCAAGATATTTTGTTAGCTTTGCGTCAAACATTGCATCATGTCCTTTCGTTTTAAAAGTGGTTGAAATAAAAAAGCTGCACACGGAACATTATCCCCTCCGCCCAAAAACGGCAAGGGGAGATATGCACTGCTCCGTTGCAGCCTGATATTTTTTTATATTATTATTTATTGCGACTTATATACGCTTCTCCAGCTTTCGGTGTCGCGTATCTGCTTCCCGTCGGCGATGACTTTTCTTGTAAGCGTATATACCCCGTTGGATTCCGTGACGTTCAGCTGCACGTTTCTCGATGGAGAATACGCCGTTCCTACAACCGATATTGTACACGTCGAACCGTTCGCCGAGGTCACAAGCTTTACGGGATAATCGGTTGAGTTGACGAACTTCAGATCGGCGCCGCCGTCCGATACGGTAGCGTCACGTCCCATCGGAACGTAATGCACGGGCAGCGAATGGTTATAGCGCTCTTTTATCTTCATATCCGACAGCAGCAGCGCATTGAAAAGCGTTGTGCTGACCTGACACGTTCCTCCGCCGATACCTATTTGGCTCGTACCGTTATTGTATTCGGGAGCCTCCTTAAAGCCGTTTGCCGTGGTCCTGTGTCCTACGGCGCTATTAAATGAAAACGTCTGACCGGGACCGACTACCCTTCCGTTAAGATGGTTTGTGGCAATCCCGACATTGGTCTTTCTTCCGGCGGCGGAGCTTCCGTAGTAGGTTGAGAAGGTGGCAAGAGTCGCGTTGAACAGCTTCGCCTGAAGATCCTCCGCCTTTACCGAGGCGGCTGCCGGATATACCGGAACCGTCATCTCCGCGGGAGACGCATTGAAGACGTCAAGTATCGCCTGAGCCTCGTTCTTATCGATAAAGCGTCCGTTGACCTCAGGCACTATGGTCACCTTGTCGTTTTTGACTTCGTAGTACGCATCGGTGGGATCGAGATATACCGTTCCGTCAAGACGATCCATGGATATAGGATCCGGATCCGCTGCCTTGAGCTTATCCGAAAGATCTATATTGTCAAAGGATTCATAGGTTATATGCCACTTTATCTCGCCGCGCGCCTCGACAGGATCTCCGTCATAGCCGCGCTTTCCGGGAATAAGGGTCGCCGAGGTGTCGCCGACTGTGATCTCATGCTGCACAAGCGGTCCGTATACCATAACGCCGAACTCGTTCAGCTTTTCATCAAGAAGCTCGTCATTCACCACGGCAGTGGGGACGATAACGTGCTTTTTGAATTTGAGCATCAGCATTGTGACGGCGTTTTTAAGCTTTGAGCCGTCCTTGCCGTATGCGAACGCCTTGTCGGCGGTCGTTGACGCGTCTGCGCCGATCCCTATATCCTTGCCGACAATGGAGTATGTGACCCCGTTGCAGCTTACCGTTATATTTTTGTTTTCAAGCAGATACGTCTTTTCTATAGACGCCAGCGCGTCATCGTAGGAAAGCCCGCCCAGATATAAGTTCTCGACGTATACGTTCTCCGCCACGGTATCCTTGGGAATAGAGGAGATCATCACGACACACGCCACTATAAATATGATCAGAAGTATTCCGACGCCGATACCGGCGCCCTTGAGAATCCTCACAACAGCGCCGCCTCCGATCGTTACGCGGTTATTATCCTCATCATCGTACCCGTCATTGTCATTATTATCATAGCTATTATCGTCATTGTCATTGCCGTAGCCGGCGGCAATATCGCCGTCCAAAGGCTCGTTTTCGCTGTCCGAAGGAGCCTCCGCCTCCTCCGAAGCGTTTTCCTCCTCTGCGGAGGGTTCCTCCTCGGGAACGCCGGAATCGCAGCTGAGATCCGAATCGTCATCGAAGTAGCCGTCTTTGTTATTGTCTGACATATTACACGTCACCCCTTTGCATCCAAATAATCAGCATCAGATAAAGAAGTCCGAATACTCATCCAGCAGCCTTGAATATGCCTTGAAAAATGCGTGAACCCTGCTGTTTTTATCCAATAATGCGCAAATCTTTCTGACATTTGAAACAAAAAGCGGATTGAGATCGTTCTCCAAAACAGGATCCGTAAGCGGGCATACCGCCTTTGCTCTGGGATCTGTTATGATACTGAGATGTCCTTTTTTGTCGATGTATGGTGTGAGCGGAAAAATTCTGCACGCAAGCGGACGCTGGTATCTGTCGCAATGCCCGTCGCAGATAAGCATATTTACAGTCTTGTTCCTGCCCTTGTATTCATAGGTGAAGTCGGTATCCGTTATCCTTGCCCAGTCCGGATCAAGAAGGGAGTACACGCTTTCCTCACACGGGAACAGGTACATACCCGAATCGCTGTCGCCCTTGCAGCACGCTTTTTTACAGAAGCGCCCGCAGTCGAAAGCTGTCGGAGTAACACTGTCGAAAAGTCTGTAGATCTGCAGATACGCATATGCGGCGTTCATTCATTACACTCCTTTACGGCCGGAGGACACATCAAAGCTCCCCGCCCGTATGTCCGCAAAAGCGGAATATTTCTCACAGAAGGAACGGCAAAAGCATATAAAAATGCTTATACAGCGCTCCGTGAAAATATTATACCATAAAAGTTAGCTTAATACAATAGTAAAAAGAAAAAAAATTCTAACTTTTTTGCGCCTTGAATTGTTTACTATCACAAAAAAGCGGATCGTGTCAGTCCTCTTTTTGACCGCCGCAATACATAATTGTGCCGAATTTTCCCGATAATGGCGGCAGCAAAAACGGGCGGAAAATATCCGCCCGTACATAATAACAGAATTTAAATGCCATTTGTGCAAATTCCGACGTTTGCGCCGTTTACAGAACTTTGCCGAGGAGGCTGTTGCTTCTTTCAATAAATTTAGTCATTCTCTCCGGCGAAAGCGGACGATTGCTTATCATAGCCAAGTCGTATATGTGGTCGCATACAAGACGCGCAGTGTCGGCGTCAAGCTCCGAAAGCTTCTTTACTATAGCGTTTTCGCTGTTGAGCGTTACGGTGTACTCGTCCTTGAACATATCCGCCATGCCTGCCATCTGCTGCCCGTAGGATTTATAGATCTCCTGCATTCTTCTTGACTGTTCGCTCAGAGTGATGACTGCGGGGACGCTGTCGTTTTTAAGCGCCTTTACCTCTATCTTCGTATCTTCGGGGACGGAGGGTTTAAACAGCTCTATAAGAGCATCGTAGTTGTTTTCTTTATCTTCGGGAGCGTCCGCAAGACCGGTTATCTCCGAATCAACGCGCCTGAAGGTTACGCCCTGTTCCTTCATCTCGATAAACGACATGAAGTGGTTGTCCATCATTGAAGGCAGAATAACGGCGTTGATGCCCTGTTCCTTGAACATATTTATATACTGCGACTGCTGCTTGATATCTGATACGTAGTATACCGTCTTTGACTCCTTGCCGTCAAGATATTCGTCAAGGGTGATATACTCATCGTTTATCGTTTTGTATATAAGTATATTCTTTATCTTGTCATAGAACTTTTCATCGCGCAGGCAGCCGTACTTGATAAAGATGTTGATGTCCTCCCAATATTTGTTGTAGGCTTCACGGTCGTTTTTATAAATGCTCGTAAGCTTGTCGGCGATCTTCTTGGTTATATGCGCCGAGATCTTTTTTACCGTGCCGTCATTCTGCAAAAAGCTTCTCGAAACGTTCAGCGGCAGATCCGGACAGTCAAGCACACCCTTTAACAGAGTCAAAAACTCCGGCATTACCTCTTTTACGTTGTCCGCCACAAATACCTGATTATTGAACAGCTTTACCTGCCCCTCATTTATCGCGAACTCGGGGTTGATCTTGGGGAAGTACAGTATGCCCTTGAGGTTGAACGGGTAGTCCACATTCAGGTGTATCCAGAATAAAGGCTCGTTAAAGTCCGAGAACACCTTTGTATAGAATTGCTTATACTCCTCATCCGTACACTCCGACGGCTTCTTCATCCACAAGGGATTGGTGTCGTTTACGGGCTTAGGCTCTTCCGGAGGGGTTTTATCCTCGCCCTTATCCTCGCCCTTATCGTCTTTCTTCTCGGCGTTTTCGGCGTTTTTCTTTTCCTCGTCCGCATCGACAAGGTATATACTTACAGGCATGAACGCACAGTACTTGTTAAGGATCTTTCTAAGCTCGAATATATCAAGAAATTCCTTGCTGTCATCCGAAATATGCAGAGTTATAGTGGTGCCGCGCGTCGTGCGCTCGCCATCGGACAGATCGTATTCCATGGTTCCGTCGCATACCCACTTCGCAGCCTTCGCTCCCGGAGCGTAGGACAGCGAATCGACCTCAACCGGCGATGAAACCATAAACGCCGAATAGAAGCCCAGTCCGAAATGACCGATTATCTGTGCGGCGTCACCCTCCTCGCCGCTGTACTTTTCCAAAAAATCCGCCGCGCCCGAGAAGGCTATGTCAGCGATATATTTAACTATCTCATCTCCCGTCATGCCGATGCCGTTGTCCGATACTGTGACAAGACCGGCTTCCTTGTACAAAGTCACCGTGACCCTGTAGTCGGGATCGTCCTCTATCTCAGCCTCGCCCAAGCTTACCATCTTCTTAAGCTTTGTCACCGCATCGCAGGCGTTTGACACAAGCTCTCTTAAAAATATGTCCTTATCCGAGTAAAGCCACTTCTTTATAATAGGGAACATATTTTCCGAATTTACCGAAATATTGCCCTTTGCCATTTAAAAACAACTCCTGTCTGAAATCGGGTATCCCCGTGATTATTAACTATAGATAACATTATAACCGCTTTTTAGAAAATTGTCAAGCGGTTATCAGCACTCTTTACAGGTGAGTGCTAAATATTCACAGTTTGTTCATAATTAGAGGCGCGGGAGCTATTTGATTTTTTTCAGCTTGGCGAAAGCCGCCATAAGTATTTTTTTGCCGCAGGTATCGAAGCTTATCTCGACCTTCGCGTCATTTGCAAAGCGCTGAGAAGCGATAACGGTGCCGTCGCCGAATTTTTTGTGACGCACTCTGTCGCCGGGGGCGAAATCTATTTCCGCGCTTAATACGGCTGAGGTGCGCGAGGTGTTTTTGGCGGCCCTTTGTGTAGGGGAAAGACCGGCTGAAAAAGGCGCGTGGCGCGTAAAGGCGCTTTCATATCGCGGGCGGCGCTCCCCGCCGGTGACCTCTTTAAATTCATCGGGGATTTCTTTTAAGAATCTTGAAGGTCTGGTACTTTCCGATTTTCCGTAGAGCATCCGATATGAGGCTGTAAGCAGATAAAGCTCCTTTTTCGCGCGGGTAAACGCCACGTAGCACAGTCTGCGCTCCTCTTCAATATCCTCCTCGGTAGCGCTCATCCTCAGGCTTGGGAACAGACCGTCGTCAAGACCCGGTATAAATACCCGGTTAAATTCAAGTCCCTTTGCCGAATGTACGGTCATCATAACGACACAGTCCTCGTTCTCGTCATATGAATCTATATCGGCGACCAAAGCGACGTTTTCCAAAAAGCCCGAAAGCTCGGCTTCTCCTGCCTCGCGCGCGGAGTAATCCTTTACAACGGAGATAAACTCGTTAAGATTCTCTATCCTTGTTTTTGATTCTATGGTATCCTCCGCCGCAAGCGCGTCCATATAGCCGCTTTTCGTCATTACAAGAGCTACCAGATCCTCAAGACTCATACCCTCCGCCGCGCGTTCGCGTATTTCCTCTATCATGCGTACAAACACGCCGATCTTTGCTTCGGTGCGCGAAAGCTCTGGGTAATCTCCGGCATTGCACAATACATCGTAAATGCTCGAATCCCTGTCAAGTGCTATCGCTTGAGCGCGGGCGATCGTGGCGTCGCCTATGCCGCGCTTCGGTTCGTTTATTATCCGCCTTAAGCTGAAATCGTCGTCGGGGTTAAGCACAAAGCGCAGATATGCCGTTATGTCCTTTATTTCTTTTCTGTCAAAAAAGCGCAGTCCGGCAAGAACACGGTAGGGGATCTGTTCTTTAATGAAGATTTCTTCTATCACGCGGGACTGCGCGTTGGTGCGGTAGAGAACCGCGCAGTCGGAATAGAGGTTTCCGTCGGAGTGGCTCTTTTTTATCAGCTCCGCTATAACGGAGGCTTCCTCATGCTCATTAGAGGTGACGAAGCAGTGTACCTTATCCCCGTATCCGTTATCCGTCCAAAGACGCTTGTCTTTTCTGCCGCTGTTATGGAGTATGACGGAATTTGCGGCGGACAGAATGTTCTGTGTTGAACGGTAATTCTGTTCAAGCTTAACAACGAGAGCGTCGTCATGCTCTTCCTCAAAGTCGAGGATATTGCGGATGTTCGCTCCGCGGAATTTGTATATGCTCTGATCATCGTCGCCCACCACGCACAGATTCCGCTCGCCGCCCGAAATAAGGCTTATAAGCACATATTGAGCGTTGTTGGTGTCCTGATACTCGTCCACCATGACAAATCGGAACCGCCGCTGATAATGCTCAAGTATATCCGGATTTTCCGAAAGCAGCTTGACGGTATTCAGGATTATATCATCGAAGTCCATCGCGTTGCAGGCGCGCAGCTTGCGCTCGTATACGCGGTAAATCTCGCCTATCTTTACCTTTCGGTATTCGCTGACGGTCTTTAAATATATCTCCGGCTCCAGAAGGTCATCCTTGATAGAGCTTATGGTGTGAAGCACCGATTTGGGCGAGAAAAGCTTTTCGTCTATGTTCAGCTCGCGTATTGCTTCTTTAACGGCTGTAAGAGAATCGCCGGAGTCGAAGATAACAAAATCCTTTGTGTAGCCTATATTTTCCGCGTGCCGTCTAAGGATGCGGACGCACAGGGAGTGGAAGGTGCTTATCCATACCCATGAGGCGGTGTCGCCGATGCGGTCCTCGACGCGCTGTTCCATTTCACGCGCCGCTTTGTTTGTGAAGGTGATCGCGAGTATATTGTACGGGTCTATACCCAGAGTGTCTATCATATAAGCTATGCGCTCGACAAGCACCGTGGTCTTTCCGCTGCCGGCGCCCGCAAGTATAAGGACGGGACCGTCGGTGGCGCGCACAGCCTTGAGCTGTTCGGGATTTAAGGTGTTAAGGCTCATGAAAAAAAGTCCTTTCAGATAAATATATTTTCATTGTATCACATTTGGCAGCCGATTTCCACTCTTTTTGAAAAAATATTAATTTTATACAAAAAAATTTAAAAAACCTCTTTACAAATTTATAAAATGTGATATAATAAAACATGTAGTATTTCGCCAAGATAAAATCGCGGCGGAACTGTAGCAGGGACAAGATCCCGCGGTAGAGCGTTACAGACGGTATATCTAAAAGGCAAAAAATATTTTATTATCAGAACGGAAGGATGGAACAATATGGAAACAAATCTTGCTCAAACACAAGCGGTAACTATTGTTGCGCTTGTTATTTTTGCGCTTGCGATGATATTGATAGGAATTATAAGCTCGCGCAGAACAAAGACTATCGACGGATTTTTACTCGGAAACAGAAGCATAGGCGCGTGGGTGTCGGCGTTCGCTTACGGAACCTCGTATTTCTCGGCCGTTGTGTTTGTCGGCTATGCCGGTCAGCACGGCTGGAATATCGGTATCGGCGCCATATGGATTGGCATAGGAAACGCGGTTTTGGGATGCCTTTTGGCGTGGCAGCTGCTTGCAAAGCGTACCAGAACCATGACTCACTCGCTTTCCGTAAAGACAATGCCCGAATTTTTTGAGGCACGCTACGACTCAAAGGCCCTCAAGATATTTGCGGCTGTCATCATATTTGTATTCTTGGTACCCTACAGCGCCGCTGTATACAAGGGTCTCGGATCGATGTTCACATCGGTATTCCCGAATGTTTCTACCAATATATGGATGCTTGTTATAGCTGTGCTGACGGCGGCATATCTTGTGCTGGGCGGCTATGTGGCGACTGCTTACACGGATTTTGTGCAGGGGCTTATCATGATCGTCGGCGTGTTCGCCATGGTTATAGCTATCACAAACTCGCCCAATGTCGGCGGCTTCGGCGGATTTTTTGAAAATCTTAAAAATATACCCGATAACGGCGACGGCATAACGGGCGCTCAGCTGACGAGCTGGTTCGGCGGCAGCAGCTTCAAGTTCCTGTGCGTGAATATCATGCTCACGTCATTCGGCACATGGGGACTCCCTCAAATGGTATCGAAGTATTACGCGATAAAGGATGTAAAGTCGATAAAGCAGGCAAAGATAATATCTACCGTGTTCGCGCTTATAATCGGCTGCGGCGCGTATTACATAGGCTCGCTTTCAAGACTTGTCTTAAACAACAATCTTCCCGCCGGAGGAGTTGACTCCGTTATCCCCGAAACGCTTATAGCGGCTTTGGGAACATCGAATATTGTGACTACGATTATATTCGCCGTTATACTTATACTTCTTTTATCGGCTTCGATGTCAACTCTTTCATCAATAGTGCTGGCGTCGTCATCGGCGATAAGCGTTGACCTTATACCGGCTGTCAGGAAGGATTATAAGCCGAAGAATCAGATGATTATAACAAGAGGACTGTGCCTTTTGTTCGTGGCGCTTTCATACGTGTTCGCAACGACGAATATCACTATAATAGTAAACATCATGTCTTTCAGCTGGGGCGTTATTTCCGGCTGCTTCATAGGCCCGTACATATGGGGTATCTACTCAAAGAAGGTTACAAAAGCAGGCTCATGGGCGGGCATGATATGCGGATTTGCCACTGTGGCTGTTACGACTGTAGTGCTTACGTGCATGAACCTTGACGCGGGCAGCATAGGCGCGGCGTTCAAGATAGCGGCAAAGAAAGCTCCTGAAATGGGTGTGGCTGCTATGGCGGTATCTGTAGCGGTAGTGCCTGTTGTATCGGCTTTCACAAAGAAATTTGACGATAAATTTGTAAAAAGCGTGTTTACAGCATAAACATACGGAATTGGATAACGAGAGGATGAAATAAATGCCGATTACGGAATTACTGGACAGAAACGCGAGGCTATACGGGGACGAAACGGCTCTGATCGAGATCAACCCCAAGGTAATGGAGCATACGCGGATGACGTGGAAGGAGTACTCGCTCATAGAAACAAACCCCATGCTTTGCGGAAGAACAGAGATAACATGGAGGGATTTTGACAAAAGAGCCAACCGGTTTGCGAATCTGCTGCTGTCAAGAGGGATAAAAAAGGGCGACAAGGTGGCGATACTGCTTATGAACTGCCTTGAGTGGCTGCCGATATATTTCGGCGTGCTTAAAGCGGGCGCGATAGCTGTGCCGCTAAACTACAGATATACCGCCGAGGAGATCAGATACTGTGTCGGACTTTCCGACGCGGACGTGCTGGTGTTCGGCCCCGAATTTATAGGCAGAGTCGAGGAGATCTGCGACAAAATGCCAAAGGTGAAGCAGATATTCTATGTGGGCGCCAACTGCCCGACATTTGCGGAGAGCTATGACTACCTTGTAAAATTTGCCAGAAGCATTGCTCCCGACGTAACTATAACGGACGATGATCATGCGGCGATTTATTTTTCTTCGGGAACCACAGGCTTCCCCAAGGCGATACTTCACGCGCACCGAAGCCTTGTCCATGCTGCCGTTGTGGAGCAGAAGCACCACGGACAGACGAGAGATGACACCTTCCTGTGCATACCGCCGCTGTATCATACTGGCGCGAAGATGCATTGGATGGGCAGTCTTATGTCGGGATCAAAGGCTGTGATTCTAAAGGGCGTAAAGCCGGAGTGGATACTTAGAGCCGTAAGCGAGGAGCATTGTACGATAGTATGGCTGCTCGTGCCGTGGGCGCAGGATATACTCGACGCTATAGAGCGCGGCGACATAAATCTTGACGATTATAATCTTAGTCAGTGGAGGCTTATGCATATAGGCGCTCAGCCTGTTCCGCCGTCGCTTATAAAAAGGTGGAAGAAGTATTTCCCGAATCATGAATATGACACAAATTACGGACTCAGCGAGTCGATAGGTCCCGGCTGTGTGCATCTCGGTGTGGAGAATATACATAAAGTGGGAGCTATAGGGATCCCCGGCTACGGCTGGGAAGCTAAGATCGTTGATCCCGAAGGGAACACGGTCAAGCGCGGCGAAGTCGGCGAGCTGGCTGTCAAGGGCCCCGGCGTTATGCTTTGCTACTATAACGATCCCAAGTCCACGGAGGAGGTCTTAAAGGGCGACTGGCTTATGACGGGAGATATGGCTCAAGAGGACGGGGATGGCTTTATTTACCTTGTTGACAGGGCTAAAGACGTTATCATTTCCGGCGGAGAAAATCTGTATCCGGTGCAGATAGAGGATTTTTTAAGAAAGAACGATCATATAAACGATGTTGCCGTTATCGGTCTGCCCGATCCGAGATTGGGCGAGATAGCCGCCGCGATAATACAGCTTAAAGAGGGTCACGTCTGTACGGAGGAGGAGATCATGGACTTCTGTCAGGAGCTGCCCAGATATAAGCGCCCGAAGAAGATAATCTTCGCGGATGTTCCGAGAAACGCCACCGGCAAGATAGAAAAACCGAAGCTTAGGCAGATCTATTGCGGCGAAAGCGTTGTCAAAAAGCAGATAGAAAACTGAGAAAAAAACGGTATAGCCGTAAAATAAACAGCATATAAGAATACCCTCCGCAAGCCGGTAACGGTTTTACGGAGGGTGTTTTTGTGTGTTTAGCGCGCGGGAATATATGCGCTTGCAATATATGTTCGAAACAGTCCGTCAAAAATTTCGCGGATATAAAAATATCCCGCGGTAACCGTGTAGCAGTCGAGTTTTCTACCTGCAAATGCAGGTGGGCAATGTCCCGAATACATTATATGTCCACTGGCAGTCCCAAACGGGAAAGGAGGCGTATACGCCGCATCCGGAGAGCAGATCCCTTATAAGAAGTGTTGGTAAAAAAATTGACTCATCACGCGAAACCGCAGGAATATTAAGAGTGCCGTCCTGTACAAATCGTTTACAGTGCATCTCTTTTGTTGGTTATATAATAACACATTTTTCGATAAATTTCAATAGGAAATTTATATATTTTTCATTACTTTTTAATGACATCGATATTACACGAATATTACTCAACGTCAGCGGTTCCCAATTCTTCATCGCGCCGTAAAAACTCGGCGAATGCTGCGTCAAGCTCGTTGTCATCCTCGACACAGATAAGCTCCATATCCTCGCCCTCGCCGGTGACCTTCATGATAATAACCTCATCGTTATCCGTTTCCTCATCGGTGATTTCCAAAAGAGCGAAGTAGGTTTCGCTGTTAAGCTCGAAAACGTCCAATGTTTCGCACTCAATTGTATTGCCTTCCGAATCCTCCAAAAGAATTATATTATCGTTCATTGCAGTTCTCCTCCCGAACATTTTTATTCAATAAGGGGCTTTGCCCGTCATTCAATGCTTTCGCGGGAAATCGCATCTCCCGCGGAAAAAACAAGCGGAACGCCGCCTTAAAGACGGGAACATCTTGCTTTTAGTTATATGTCTGCGACTATTATTGTATTACATATTTTTCTTTTTGTCAATACTTCTCAGATAAGTTTCCAGAATAAAACAAGCGGAAACGGTGTCGAGGACCTTTTTGCGGTTTTTGCCGCGCGTGTTTGTTTCGTTCAATACCCTCGCGGCGCTGACCGTTGTAAGACGCTCGTCGCAAAAAGCTATCTCGCCTGTGTATATTTCCTTGAGCCTGTCGGCAAATTCATATGTCGCCTGCGCGCGGAAGCCTTCGCTGCCGTCCATGTTTTTCGGAAGTCCTATAACTATGGTTTCGGGCGAATACTCGTCTATAATTTCTTTAAGCTCCGCCAAAAGCGATTTGGAGCCGTTGTTCTTTATGGTGCGTATGCCCTGAGCCGTCCAGCCGAGAGCGTCCGATACCGCAACGCCTACACGCGCATCGCCGTAGTCTATTCCTAAAATTCTCATAAAAACCTCATTCATAACCTGCGATATTCCGGCATTAAGAGCAAACGCGCAGTTATCGAAAAACAGCGGGTAAAGACGCATCTTCACGGACACGCCGTCACCCGCTGAAATTTTCGGTATATTGCTCAAAAGAGCCGGTTATACATCAGTTGCCCTCTACAAGTCTTTGGGTGTCGATAGCTATCATAAGCTCCTCATTTGTGGGGATGACCAGAGTCTTTACCAAAGCGCCGTCCGCCGATATGTCAACTGTGCCTCTTACCGAGTTCTTTTCGGGGTCGATGCTGATGCCCATAAAGCCGAGACCGTCTACTATGGCAGCTCTTGTGGCGGCGTCATTTTCGCCTATGCCGGCTGTAAATACTACAGCGTCTATGCCGCCCATAGCCGCGGCGTATGAGCCGATAAGCTTCTTAACGCTGTATGTGAACATATCAAGCGCCAAAGCCGCTCTTTTATTGCCCGCAGCCGAAGCCGCCGACAGATCGCGGAAGTCTGACGAAACGCCGGACACGCCGAAAACGCCTGATTTCTTGTTCATAAGATCATCGACCTCTTTAGCTGTCATGCCCTTGTTGATAAGGTATGTAACTACAGCGGGATCCATAGAGCCTGTTCTTGTACCCATAACAACGCCGTCAAGAGGAGTAAAGCCCATTGAGGTGTCAACGCACTTGCCGCCGTCAACAGCCGATACCGACGAGCCGTTTCCGAGGTGGCAGGTAACTATCTTAAGCTCCGATGCTGGCTTTGCGAGGACCTCGGCAGCCTTTTGCGATACGTACTTGTGGCTTGTGCCGTGGAAGCCGTACTTTCTGATCCTGTCCTCTTCATAATATTCGTAGGGAAGCGCGTACATATACGCCTTCGCCGGCATTGTCTGATGGAATGCCGTATCGAATACAGCGACCTGAGGAACGCCCGGCATGATTTTTTCGCAGGCATTGATGCCTATGATATTCGGCGGGTTGTGAAGGGGAGCAAGCGGTGTGCAGCGTTCGAGAGCTTCTTTTACAGCTCCGTCAATTATGCAGGAATCCGCGAAATCCTCCGCACCGTGTACGACTCTGTGACCTACAGCGCCGATCTCGCTCATTGAAGCGATAACCCCGTGATCGGGATCAACCAAAGCGTCAACTACCATTTGTATGGCGTCAGCGTGATCCTTCATCGGCTTTTCGAGCTTGACCTTTTGGTCTTTTTTAACGTTTGTGTGCTGAAGGTTCGAGCCTTCTATGCCTATTCTCTCGCAAAGACCCTTTGCGAGAAGATCGTGGCTTGTCATGTCGATAAGCTGATACTTGAGTGAAGAGCTGCCGGCGTTTATAACCAATACTTTCATTTATTACGTCCTCTCTTTAAATTTTTTGTGTATGATTTTTATATATGGATTACTTGTTGTTCTGTGCCTGAACCGCCGTGATAGCGATAACGCCCGCGATGTCCTCCGCGAAGCAGCCTCTTGACAGGTCGTTTACCGGCTTTGCGATTCCCTGAAGAACGGGACCGTAAGCCTCCGCCTTTGCAAGACGCTGAACAAGCTTATAGCCTATGTTGCCGGCATTGAGGTCGGGGAAGATAAGCACATTCGCCTGTCCCGCCACATTTGAAGCGGGAGCCTTCTGTTTTCCTACGCTCGGAACGATTGCGGCGTCAAGCTGAAGCTCGCCGTCAAGCTGAAGCTCTGGAGCCTTTTCCTTTGCAAGTCTTGCAGCCTCGGCAACCTTGTCCACAAGCGGGTTCTTTGCGCTGCCGTATGTCGAGTACGAAAGCATAGCCACCTTCGGCTCGGCGCCTACAAGGCTCTTGAACGAAGCCGCGGACGCCAATGCGATTTCCGACAGCTGATCGGAGTCGGGGTTCTCGTTAAGGCCGCAGTCCGAGAATACGAACGTGCCGTTTTCGCCGTACTCGCAGTCGGGAACGTTCATAAGGAAGAACGCCGATACGAGCTTTGTGCCGGGAGCCGTCTTAAGGATCTGCAACGAGGGACGGATAACGTTTGCCGACGAGTTTACGGCGCCCGCAACCATGCCGTCAGCGTCGCCCTGCTTTACCATCATGCAGCCGTAATACAGCGGATTTTTAAGAGTTTCGCACGCCTTGTCGGGGGTCATGCCCTTGTTCTTTCTCAGCTCATAAAAAGCGTTCGCATAGGCTTCGGCCTTGACGCTGTTTTCGGGATCAACAATGGGGATGCCCGCGATGTTTACGTTTTCGGCCTGCGCCATAGCGTTTATTTTGTCCGGATTTCCGACAAGTATAAGCCTTGCATAGCCTTCCTTCATAACGATCTCGGCAGCTTTGATCGTTCTAAGCTCTTCGCCCTCGGCAAGAACAATTGTCTTGATGTCCTTTTTGGCGGCAGCTTTGATTTTTTCAATAATTGTAGCCATTGGTATTCTCTCCTTTATATTCGGCGAACCTTTTTGGAAAATACGGTTCGCATATTATTACATACATTATACTACTTTTTTACTTTTATTTCAAGTGTTTCGGGCATATTTTTTAAAATTGGGCAAAATTTGCGCGGTCAGTCCTGAGCGGAGAGCTTCGCGGTCTGGTCGGCTGTTATAAGAGCGTCGATTATTTCGTCCATGGAGCCGTCGAGAAACTGGTCGAGCTTGTATATCGTCAGGTTGATCCTGTGGTCGGTAACGCGTCCTTGAGGGAAGTTATAGGTGCGTATTCTCTCGCTTCTGTCGCCGGAGCCTACTTGAGATTTTCTCTCGTCGGCAATTTCTTTATGGCGCTCCGCCTCAAGCACATCATATATCCTTGAGCGGAGTATCTTCATGGCCTTGTCTTTGTTTTTGTGCTGTGATTTCTCGTCCTGACAGGATACCACTATGCCGGTGGGGATATGCGTGATCCTGACAGCCGAATCGGTCGTGTTTACGCACTGACCGCCGGGGCCGCCTGCCCTGAATACATCTATACGCAGATCGTTGGGATTTATGTCAACCTCGACTTCCTCGGCTTCGGGGAGGACAGCCACCGTCACCGCGGAGGTATGGATGCGTCCCGATGATTCGGTTGAAGGGACTCTTTGCACGCGGTGAACGCCGCTTTCATATTTGAGCCTGCTGTAAGCGCCCTGACCCTCTATCGAGAAGCATACCTCCTTATAGCCGCCTATGTCGGTGGCGTTTGAGTTGAGGACGTCCAGCTTCCAGTGGCGCGTTTCGGCGTACATCGAGTACATACGCATAAGATCGGCAGCGAATAAGGCGGCTTCGTCTCCGCCGGTGCCGCCGCGTATTTCTACAATAACGTTTTTGTCGTCGTTGGGATCTTTCGGCAGCAGCAGTATTTTAAGCTCCTCCGATACTGTGCGAAGCTTTTCCTCGTTTTCGGCAAGCTCCGCCTTTATAAGCTCATCGAGATCCTTATCCTCGCCCGCAGCAAGCATATCTCTGTCATCGGCGATGGTCTGCTTTGCGGTCTTGTACTCGTGATATTTTGCTATGATCGGATCAAGGTCCGAATGTTCCTTGCACAGTCTGCGCCATGTGTTTTGGTCGGCGATCACCTCCGGATCGCTTATTTTTTCGCTGAGCGTGTTGAATTTTTCCTCCAGCGATTCAAGCTTGTCAAACATTTCAAAAACTCCTTGGATAAATTTACATCAAGGGATTGCAAAGTCCGGTAAATACCCGCAGCCGCACTGCTTTTACGCGGAAACATCGGCAAACGCGAAATTATCCGGATGCGACCCTTGCAATCGCCCATAAATTTATATATATATTTAACTATATTTTACACCATTTTTATGCGTATGTCAACAAAATAAATTTGTACACAAAAAATTCACAAAATATTTATTTACATTTACAAAAAAATCTGATATAATGGTATTCGTAAAATCACATTTTATAAAAATACGTATATAATGTTTAATTGTTCGCGACGGAAAAGCTTTTTCTGTCAGCAAGGAGGCATTGGTTTGTTTAGCTTTAGAAAATCAAAGATAAAATTTATGTCAAAAGCGAAGCGCAGGGTCTGCGTGATGATAGCCGTGGCAATACTTGCCGCCGGAACTGTGCCTGTGAGCAGATATGATTCCGCGATGGCGCAGCCCGGAGAGTATTACGGCACATCGGCGCCTATTTCGGCGGAGGATGCTCTGAGCCAGGTGACAGCTCTTTATGAAAAGATAACCGGAACGGAAGTAGCTTTGCCAGAGGGGATCTCTCCGGAACAGGAATATACCGACAGTGAGCTTAAGGCTGTTATGCTCGGCTGTGTAAGCACATCGGAGCTTGCGGATTACACGGACGAAAAGCTTATAACAAAGCAGGAGCTTATGGGGCTTATATACAAGGCTCTTTTGAAATACAATCCCGAGCTTGCGATTACGTCAGATGAGGCTGACGCGATACTCAACAGCTGCCTTGACAACGCGCTTGTAAGCGAGGAAAACAGACTCGCGTATGCGTGTATGGTGCGCTACGGCGTCATAGAGGACGGACGCGTCAGCGAGCCTAACAAGGAGATCTCATGGAGCGGCTGCGCGGATATACTCGATTCGGTGTATGACCGGTTTAATAAAGACGTGTATTTTTACATGGGCGATAAGGTAATATATTCCGGCGACAGGATAGAGAATGTCATTGAAGCTCTCGGCGAACCGCAGAGGATAGACAAAACAGAGTACAGCTTTGAATGGTATGTGTTTGGAAATACAGCATCGGACTTTGCGATGGTGGGCGTTGAGAACGGCTTGACCTGCGCGTTTTTCACCAACTCCTCCGATTTTAAGTTCGGAGATTATGTTTCGGGTGAGAAGTACGAGGATATGGACGCGTATGATTACATAAGCGGACTGAAGCTGATCACAAACGGCGACGGAACCCTTGACGCCGTGTATTACAACAAGCGCAGCCGCGAAGATATGACGGAGGACAATATATCCGCAAAGGATGAGGAGCTTCTGGATATACTGAATGTTTACCGCGCGAAGCACGGCGAGAAAACCTTTACCGTAAGCAAGGAGCTTTCCTCATTGGCTGCTGCGCGCATAGACAGCTCCGACGATTCCGAGGAGAGCGCGGCGGAGGCGGAAAAGACCGAAGCGCTTTACGGAAGCGCCGAGGAAGCGGGACTGCCCGTTGACACCATGCTGAATATAGGCGAGGATGTGTTTGAGATATACCGCCAGTATCTGGCGTCAAACGAGGGCTATGAGCTTTTGTATACGGATTCGCCCGTAAATACGGCGCTGGGAATATCCGCTGAAAAAAGCAGCGATAACAGCGTTATAATGTCGGTTATAGCCGACGGAATGAAAACAGGCACGGCTGTCAAGGCGGAAAAACCGGTTTTTGACAACACCGTCAAAACCGTGGAAAACGTAAGCGCCACGCAAGCGCCCGAAATAAAATCCCCGTATGCGGGCGAGGTTACGGAAAACGACGATGATATAACGATAGAGCTTGAAAAAAGCGTCGGAACGAAGTATATCGTAAGGCTCTGCAACTCCGAGAGCTTGAAAAATGACGTTAACGCGTACATAGTTACCGATGAGGATAAGATAGTTATACCGGGCGCTGCGCTTGCTTCGGGAGTTGACTACACTCTTACGGTGGGCGCCTGCTCGGAGGACGGCGAGGTATTCTACAGTCCCGACATAACCTTTACGAGAGGAACCGCGACAAATCCCGTTTCGATAGTTGCCCCCTTTGACGGAGGAATGACTTACGACGACTATATCGAGGTAACATGGGACAGCTCGTCATACTACAATTTCGGCATAGACGTTTACACGCCTGAGGATGAGCTTATAGTAAATACCTTTGTCACAAACGAGAGATCGGCGCTTATACAGGATCTCGACCCGGGCAAATACAGTATGTGCATAACGGCGTTTAAGCGCGGCAGCAATGAGCCTGTCGGCAACGCGTGGGCGGATTTTGAAATAGTGGAGCAGGAACCGGAAATAACCGAAATAGAGCTTGCCGAGGATGAGGAGTACACCTTTGTTTACGAGGAATACGAGGACGGGGTGAAGTACTTAAACTTTTATGACGAGGAGCTTGTTCCTCACACGGCATCGAACGGAACGGTTTCCTATACTAAAAAGATTATAAAGAAGAAGATACGTTCTACTCATAACTATGAGGCGCTGGCGGCGATAGCTCCGCGGCCGGAAAAGACAGACGGAAAGCCGTATTTGTCCATGGGAACGGAAACGGGCAGCGCGATAGTGTCCGAGGCTATGAAGTATCTGGGAGTGCCTTACGTATGGGGCGGAAGCACGCCAAGCGGCTTTGACTGCTCCGGCTTTACAAGCTATATCGCAAAAACTCTGGGACTGGGAACTATCTCAAGGACTTCACAGGAGCAGTTTGCGTCGGACGGAGCGTTTGTCACCAAGAGCGAGCTGCTGCCGGGCGACTTTATATACTTCCAGAAAAACGGCGTGGTGCATCATGTCGGGATATATATCGGCGACGGTAAGATGATCCATGCGCCGCATACCGGCGAGGTGGTCAAGATCCAGTCGATAGAAACCGATTATTACACAAGAGAATACGCGGGCGCAAAGAGGATATACGCATCAGCTCAGACACAGACGAACTGACGCGCGGACAAAACGCTTGACGGGGAGAAAAATTATGGCGAGAAGTTATTTGCAGAAGGCTGAAACGAATAAAAAGTACAGAACAAAAAATATCATAATAATAGGTATAGTCGGTATTTTGTCGCTGTTCGGACTTGTTATGTCGATATACAATTTCCTTAACAGAAGGATATTGTTCGGTATAAGCTATTTTATAGCGATAATCCTCGGCTTCACATATGTGATTATACGTATAAACAGCGTGTTTTCCACGTACATAGCGATAGATGATCTGCGTGTGTATATGCGCAACTGGAGAAATGATTTTTTGTCATATGACGTGGACAACAAGATAAAGCTTTTGCGCGAGTTTATACCGGCAAAGACAAAGACCGTTCAGATACCGATAAACGAGATAAACTGCGTTTTGCTGGGCACAAAGAATTTTATCAAGAAGTACACTCCCGAGGGCTCGGCGTTTCATAAGGCGATAGAGAAGTATGAGGTAACGAAGGATTATTACCAGAAAAGCTTTATCCGCTCGGCGGACATGATCTATATCGGCGTGACTAACGGCGAGTGCTATTATATGCCGATAGCGGGTTTTGATCCGGCGGCGCTTGCGAAGATAATATACATCATACAGCAGGCGAATCCCGGAGCTGATATAAAGCTTAATTCCCGCGAGTTCAAGAGTCTGCGAAACAGGAAAAAGCCGACAAAATAAAAGTCATTTCAAAAATCATAAAAACGGAGGGATGTTAAAAAACTCCGGACCGCAAAAAGGCGGAAATATATAGAATGAGTAATAGGTAAATATTCACAAGATAAATAAATCGGCAGAAAAGGAGCTGTTTAAAAATGACTTTTTAATCAGCTCCCTTTTTTATACGCAAGGAATCAAATTCGAAGGAAGGACGGTACTGCAATGAAGAGGACGGCTGCGGCTTTTTTGGCGGCGGTGTGCTTTATGCTGTTCGGCTGCGCGCCGGAGGCATATACGCCGGCAGAGGGATATACGGATGTGCTTTCGGGCGCATGGTATTTTGAAAATGTGAGCGAAATGTCGGAAAAGGGACTTTTGCTCGGCTATGAAGACGGAACGTTCAAGCCGGAGGAGCGGATAACTTATGCGGAGTTTGCGACGGTGCTGAAGCGCTGCGTGACGGGCAGCGCCGATTCGGGGCAGGGCCACTGGGCGTCAGAGACGATGCTTTATGCGCGCGACAACGGCTGGTACGACTATGACGAGATAAACGAAAGCGTATATGATGCGCCGATACCGAGATATATGGCGGTGAAGCTGACCGTGCTTGCCTTCGATATACCGCACAATGAGAACGATGACGGCGTGTACTGGCGTTATATGAACGAGATACGGGATTTTAACGGCATAAACGGCAGGTATGCGTATTTGGTGGTACGCGCCTACAATAACGGCATACTGACGGGCGATGAAAACGGCAATTTCAATCCTGACGCATCTCTGACGCGTGCGGAGGCGTGCGCCTTGGTTTCAAGGGCGGCGGGAATGGTCAAAGGAGAGCTTCCGACGGCGCAGCCGACGCTCCCGTCCGCTGCAAGAAGCGGCGGCGCAAGTGAAAACGGCGCTTTGCGCGTTGAGGGAACGCAGCTTGTAAATGCAGCCGGCGAGCCGGTGGTTCTCAGAGGAATGTCTACTCACGGACTGCAATGGTTTGCGGAATTTGCATCGAGAGAATCTATAGCCAAGACCGCCGATGCGGGAGCGAATTTGTTCCGCATAGCGATGTATACAGCCGAGGGCGGGTATCTGTCGGCTCCGGATATGATGAAGCAGCGCCTTTACACAGCGGCTGATGCGGCAATAGATGAGGATATGTATGTGATAATCGACTGGCACATACTAAGCGACGGCGATCCGATGACACACGCGGATGAAGCGGCGGCGTTTTTTGACGAGGTTTCGGCGCGCTATGCGTCAAGTCCCAATGTGCTTTACGAGATATGCAACGAGCCTAACGGCGGGATCACATGGGAGGGTAACGTAAAGCCTTACGCCGAGAGAATCATCCCCGTGATACGCGCAAACGATCCCGACAGCGTGATACTGGTCGGTTCCCCGACATGGAGTCAGGACATAGACAAAGCCGCAGCGGATCCGCTTGCGTTTGAGAACATAATGTATACCTGCCATTTCTATGCCGGCACGCATACGCAGTGGCTGCGCGACAGGATAGATGATGTGCGTTCAAAGGGACTGGCGGTATTCGTAAGCGAATGGGGAACGTCAGCCGCTGACGGAAACGGCGGGGTATTCCTTGATGAGGCGCAGAGATGGGTGGATTTTATGAATGAACGGAATATAAGCTGGGCGAACTGGTCGCTGTGCGATAAGGCGGAGTCATCGGCTGCCGTAAGAAGCGGCGCGGGCAGTCTTTGGAGCGCGGAAGATCTGTCCGAGTCGGGACAGCTTGTATTCGGGCATTTCACGGATTAGAGGAACATAATAAACATGATAAAAAACGGCTGCCTGGACATATGCGGGCAGCCGTTTTAAAGTCCGGATGCGGACTCGAGCTATTCAAGAATATGCCTGTCAAGAAGGCTTGCTGACGGTTCCGAAGCAGGTTCAAGATCAAGGATAATGACCTCGTTTTCGCCCTCGCGCAGCAGCGGCGCGGGAACATAGAGCGTTCTTTGCGGACCGGCGGCGTTATATCTGCCGAGGTTGAAGCCGTTTAAAAGCACCGAGCCGCGCGTAAAGCTTTCGGGGAACAAAAAGGTGTCAGCTTTTTTTGACACGGTAAAGCTGCCCTTGTAAAGCATGGGCGCAGCCGAGGACGCAAACCCCGAAATGCCGAGCGTTTTAAATGTCATAGGTATGCAGTTGACCGTCACGCCGCTGATTTCTTTGCCGCCTATCTTTATATATTCGAGTATGCCCTTTTTGTCGTAGATGCGCTGCCCGAAATTGACGTGACCCATGTTTTCAACAAAAATACGCAGTTCTTTTTCATCGGTGACGGTTATGTCATCGCGTCTGCCGTCGCGTTCAATCACACCGAGGAGCTTCCCGTCCGCGAATACCATAACCCTGTCGCGCGGCTCGCCTATATCAAGCCTGCCCGAAAAACGCTCGGTGTTCACGGTGTAGAGTATGTAGCCGTACATTTGACCGTAATGCTCCATATTGTGCGGCTTGTCGTCCCTGTATTCGTCAGACACCGCCGAAAGCACATCAAAAAGCGGAGCCGAGGCGGTAAAGCCGATGCTGCCGTATGATTTTAATACAGGCTCCGGAGGAAGCTCAGGCGGCCGGACGCCTGTCTTTTCGGCTATAAGCTCGCGTATGCCGGTATACGTGTCGGTATACGCGCCGTATTCATTCAGCGGAGCGCCGTAGTCATAGCTGGTTACGGTAGGCTCGAATACGGGATTGCAGTTGGAGCCGTTCATAAATCCGAAATTGGTGCCGCCGTGGAACATATACAGATTAAAGCCGCCGCCCGCGTCTATAATACCGCCGACCTCGTGCAGTACGCTTTTCGGATCACGCTTGTGCCGCGGAGCGCCCCACTGATCGAACCATGTATTCCAAAGCTCCATACATACCGGAGGCAGCTCGGGCTGCAGGGATTTCAGCCGTTCAAAGGCAAGCTCATATCTTGAGCCGAAGTTGGCAGTCATGAATACTCCGTCAAGGCAGCCGCGCTCAAGATCGCCGTTGTGAACACCGTCACAGGTAAATAAAGGCACGTCGATTCCGCGCGATATAAGACCGTTTTTCAGATATTCGAGATATTCCCTGTCCTCGATTCCGAAGCCGCCGAACTCATTTTCGACCTGCACGGCGATTATATTGCCGCCGTTTGTAGACAGGCGCGGGACAATCCGAGGCATGATCGCGTCAAAATATCTGTCAACTCTATCAAGGTACGGTCTGTTGAAGCGGCGAAGCTGTATGCCCTCGATCTCCGAAAGCCATGCCGGCAGACCTCCCATTTCCCATTCGGCGCAGATAAACGGCCCCGGACGCACTATGGCGTAAAGACCAAGCTCCGCCGCCGTGTCGAGAAAACGCTCAAAGTCGGCGAAGCCTTCAAAGGCGAACTCGCCGGGCATAGGCTCCTGCACATTCCATGCTATATATGTTTCAACCGTATTCAGACCGCAGGCTCGAAGCTTTAAAAGCCTGTCGCGCCAATAATCCGGATGTACCCGAAAGTAATGCACCGCGCCTGAATAAAGCTCGTACTTTTCACCGTTTATAAAAAAACCTTCCTTTGTTATACTGAGTTTTTTCTTCATTTTACGAAAAAACATCTCCCTTCGATGTAAGCTATTGAATATTATACTTGATTTTACTGCCGGTGTCAATACGAATATTACGGCTATTCGCTGTTTTGGCGAAGAACCTCCGCCGAATAGGCACCGTCGGATCTTACTCTTATGCGTATGTCGCCGTTTTCGTCCGTTCGGAAAATCTTCGAGCCGAGAGCTTCAAAGCGGCTGACGACCTCCGGCGACGGATGAGAGAAGGTGTTGTCCTCGCCTACGGAGATAACGACACATTCGGGTTTTGCGGCGTTTAAAAATTCCGCCGTGCTTGATGTCGCCGAGCCGTGGTGCGCCGCCTTTAAAACGTCAACATCCGATACAAGACCGTTTTCCGTAAGGGCTTTTTCGGCTCTGCTTTCTATGTCGCCCGTGAAAAGAGCCTTAAAGCCTCCGTATCCGATCTCCGTTATAAGAGAAGAATTGTTGGAATCCGAGCTGTCGGATAATGCGGGTCTGACAGTGACGCTAACACCGTGCGCGAAGGTCAGGGATATGGCGTCGGAAACGTATATCACTTCCGTATTGTTTTCCTCCGCCGCCGAAAGAAGACCGCGCCGCATATCGCTGTCCTCTGCCGCCGCCGGAACATAGAGCCTTGCCACGCGCAGGCTCTTTACCGCGGATATAACGCCCTCGCAATGATCCTTATCAAAATGCGACAGCACGGCTGTGTTTATAATTTGAGCGTTATGCGACTGAAGATACGGAACAAAGATTTTGTCGCCGATATTGTAGGTGCTGTACGCGGCGCCACCGCCGCCGTCTATGATGATGTTTTCGCCGGAGGGCATTTTTATAAGAGCGCCGTCGCCCTGACCGACGTTTACAAAGCCGATCTCAAGCAGTCCCCGCGACTGTATGTATTTTCCCGCCGATATGCCTATACATATCGAGCAAAGCAGAGCAAGGGTCTTATAAGCGGCTTTTCTTCTGCGGCGGAAATACATAAAAGCGCCCGCCGCACAATACCATGCGCCTATAAACCACAGATCGGGTTTCGGCAAAGCCGCAAGAGAAAATGGCACACGCTTCATAATTCCCGCGCCGAATATAAGCACGTCCGAAAGGATTTTGAGCGAATCGGCAAAGACAGCCGGAATCCCGAACGGCGCAGCTGCTGCGAAGATCACGTTTATCGCGGCTGAAACGGGCAGCAGCACAAGCGACAGTATAAGCGAGTAAACGGTTATGCCGTTGAAAAAATACAGTGTCAAAGGAGCAAGTCCGATTGTAAGAGAAATCGTCATTGCGCGCAGGCGGTAGCGGGACAGAGAGATTTTTCTTTTATTGTAAGGAAATTCCCTTGTATATCCGGCGATAAGCAGCGTAGCCGCCGAGGACAGAATAAGACCGGCGTTATAATACATAAGCGGATTGACGATCCCTATGGAAAGGAGCGCGATGCAAAGAGCGTCAAGCGTACTGCCGTGACCGTAGCGCCTTTTTGTAAGCATTGCCGCAATATAAAGGAGAGCGGCCTTTACAAATACGGGTCTGTCCGAGCATACCGCGGCGAAAGCTGTCAGCAGCAGGCATATTATGACGGTGCGCGTATTTTTTGAAACGCGCTTTTTAAAAAGAGATACCGCCGCAAGTATAGCCGCGATATAAGCAAACGCCGGATGAAGAGCGCGTTCGGCGCCGGATTGCCTGAAAAGCGCCAGCGCTTGAGAATCCATATAGTTTTTATTACCGGTCACAACCGCCGCCGCAACGCCGCTTTCCGGCTGCGGCAGACGTGAGGTGATAAGCGAGATCGCCTTTGAGCGAAGCTTTTCGGTTTCGGCGCGCAGACTGAAGGCGCGCATATTGTAGCCGGCCTTGCGAAGCGTGTTCGAGTACATTCTGTAAAATATGCCCTTCGCCTTTCGTGAAAGACCGGCGTTAAAGCTGCCGCTGTTCATCTCGCCGCCGTAAAGCTTTACAAAACCGTCGGCAAGGACGGTATCGCCACATTCAAGCTTGCTTGGAGAGGTCACATAAATTGTGTCCGAGAGCTTTTCCGTTTCGCCGGCGCAGCTTAAAGCGCCCAAACGAACGGTATATCTGAAACCGTCCTCATAAGGCTCCGGTACCGAGATGATGCGTCCGGCAACGGTCATATAATGTATGCCGGCATGGGGATAAAGAGGAGAAGCTTCGGGACAAAGACGTGAAGCGGTGTTTAGAAAAGCAGCGGCAAAAACAAGCGCGTACACCGCAACAGCGATGCCGCGCTTTCTGCCGAGATGGTATTTTATAACGGTGACGGGCACAACAAGAAGCGCGGCGCCGATAAAAAAGAAGCTTCCGCTCTCGACTGCCGCAATCACACCGAGAAGATATGAAATAAATATAACAGTAACTGCGTAAGTCATAATACCGTCACAACTCCCGCGGATCTTTCCCGAATAATAAAAACAGGCACAGGCGTCCGGCTGCCGCGAACGCGCCTTTTATGCAATAAAAAATCGGAGCAAGCGATGTAAAGCTTGCTCCGACGTGGTGCAGATGACAGGACTTGAACCTGCACGCCGGGGGCACCAGATCCTAAGTCTGGCGCGTCTGCCAATTCCGCCACATCTGCAGGCAACGATAATATTATAGCAAAAACCGCGCGCTTTGTCAAGCCTTTTTTTGAATGTGTGACGCCATGGAAAGCCGTGGGGAAACGGTTATTTCTCATCCTCGGCTTTTCCGGCGAGTATATTTGAGTACAGATTCCACAGCTTATCGCAGCTGAAGCTCGGATCCCGCGAATATGTAACGCTTTTTCGCGCCAGATCATCGTCATAGTCGCACAAACGGTATACGGTGTAATGCTGCCTGTCCTCCTGATGCGTTACAAGCGCGGTCATGGAATAATCCGATATTTCAATCGAGCTGCCTTCGTCGGTGACGTGTTTCTTGACGGTGATGTTCGCCATGCCGCCGAGAACCTTTGCCGGAGTGCTTTGCGCCGACATAAAGTTGCCGAGCGAATAGAACACAACGCCTTGATTTCCCGCGTCGGTTGTTACCGCGTCATACGGCTGAAGCACATGGGGATGAGCGCATATAACTATATCCGCGCCGTGGTCTATGACCTTTTCTATCCAGCTTTTCTGATATGCGGTAGGCGTATGACTGTATTCCTGACCTATATGCAGAAAACATACGGTCACGTCCGCCATATCCTCTGCGCGGTCAACGTCGTTCAGGACCTTTTCCTCGTCATCGAGCGTATTGAGAAGGTATTTCTTGTCTGCGGGCGGCTGCGCCCCGTTAAGACCGTAGGTATAGTTAAGCATAGCGAAGCTGATGTTGTTTTTCTCAACCACGCGTATCTCGTTCGCTTCCTCCTCGGAGTCGTTTATTCCCAAAAGAGTAACATCGGGGAAGTAGTTCTTCCATACGCTTAAAGTATCATAGATGCCGCGCACGCCTCTGTCCATGGTGTGGTTTGACGCGTGAAGCACCACATTAAATCCCGCATCGCTTATGGCGTCGGACATTTCTATAGGCGTTCCGAAATCGGGATAGCTTGCTATACGCGATCTGTCATCAATAAGTATGGTTTCTTGATTGATAACTGCAATATCCGCGCCTTGGATCTGATCGTGAAGATTTTCAAATATCGGAGAAAAATCGTAGGTCCCGTCCTCCTGAAGCGCCCAGTTATAAATCTGCTCATGTATCAGGTTATCGCCGACAGCCATGAGCGTAGCCGTGTAGGTCCCGTCCTCATCGGGAGCCGAGGAATCCTTGGAACGCACTGTCGTGTATTTTACGTCCTGCGAGTCCTCTATCGCATCGGTGCGGGTTATGGTAACATCGACGGGCTTTTGAGCGCCCTTTACGGCGGGTATGCCGAGAAATGTTGAAAGGACTAAAAGTCCTGAAACCACATTATTGAGAATGTTCATTGCCAAAATATTACCTCCGGTCATTGCCGACTTATGCGGCAAAGCTTTAAAAAGTACTGTTTTACGATGTTTTCTGCACTTATTATATTACATATAATAAAATACGTCAAGAGAAAATTAACATTTGTAATCATGTTGTATTATTTTGTAACAACTTGTAATATTTGTCTGCGCGTGCCGCCGCGATTCCTGCGGTGCTTGTTATGTATGCCGGCAAAAAAACAAAAAAACAGGTTGATATTTTAAAAGAAATGAGGTATAATTATAGGGGCGCGAAATATATACCGTGATGCGCGCCACGGAGGATACGGAGGTAAACTGCCATGTATACATACAACGACTATAAAGCAAGCGCGGACTGTATTCGCGCAAAAGCGCCGAGGCTTCCGGAAACGGCGATAGTACTCGGATCGGGACTTGGCGTTATGACGGAGGGACTTAAAAACACAGTCGAGATCCCTTATAGAGAGATACCGAATTTTCCTGTTTCGACGGCGCCTTCTCATGCGGGGAAAATGATAATAACCGACAAATTCATCGCTCTTAGCGGCAGATTTCATTATTATGAAGGCTACGATATGGCGGCCTGCGCGTATTATGTAAGGGTGCTGAAGCTTTTGGGCGTAAAGACGCTTATACTTACAAACGCGGCAGGGGGCATAAATCTTTCGTATAAGCCCGGCGAGATAATGATGATAACCGACCACATCAATTTTTCCGGCAAAAATCCGCTCATAGGCGAGAACGCGGCGGAATTTGGCGTGAGATTTCCCGATATGACAAAGACGTACACACCGGCGCTTTCGGAGCTTGCAAGACAATGCGCCGCCGATACGGACAATGACTTGAAAGAGGGCGTGTACGCTTACATGACGGGGCCGAGCTATGAATCCCCCGCCGAGATACGCGCTCTTAGAATACTGGGAGCTGACGCTGTGGGAATGTCAACGGTGCCGGAGGCTATAGCGGCGCGCCATGCGGGAATGGATATACTCGCACTGTCGTGCATAACAAATATGGCTGCCGGCGTAACGGACAATATTCTTACGGAGGAAGAGGTAATAGCCGTCGCGGAAAAAACAAAGAAACGCTTTGCCGCGCTGCTGTTTGAGATAATAAAACGAATTTAGGAGAAGAAATATTGAGACCGAGAGTAAAAAGCCTGTTTCCGGAAGTGCAGCCGCCCGCCGGAGACGCGGAGATAGAAAAAATACTTGCCTCCGGGCGTGAACGCCGTATGCGTATACTGCTGCGCGGAGCCGTGTCGGAGGAGGACGGCAAGCGCATAGAAGATACCGTTGCAAAGACGCTTCGCCTGAAAGAGGTGCGCGTTATCAGCGGGGAAGAGGACGCCAAAGAGGAACGCGGCTCCGATTCGGTGAAGTATTACGTTAAGGAAGCCGGATATACATCGCCGGAACGCGGCGTGCGCCGCGGGCATCTTAACAAGGGCGAGATAATACAGATGATATACGGCAGAACCATGCACGACGATCTTATGCCTATACATTCCATAAATGAAAATTCCGGCAAGGTGACTTTTCGCGGAGAGATCTTCGCGGCGGAATACAAGGATATAAAAAGCCGCAAGAATGACAAGGAATATCACATAGTGATGTTTGACGTCACCGACTTTGAGGATTCTGTTTCTGTGCAGATGTTTATGGAAAAAAAGGAGAATGACGAGCTGTTTGAAAAGGTAAGATCCTCGCTTAAAAAGGGAATGTCGGTTATAGTGACGGGAACGGCAAAGTACAACGAATATGCCCGTGAGGTCATGGTAACCGCCAACGGAATAGCGGAAACCTATGCCATAAGAACCATACCGAAGGACGAGGCCCCCGAAAAGCGGGTGGAGCTTCATCTGCATACCCAGATGTCGGCGATGGACGCCGTTTCATCGACAAAGGAGCTTATCGACAGGGCGGTATCATGGGGGCATAAGGCTATCGCCATAACCGATCACGGCGTGGTTCAGTCCTACCCTGACGCTATGAAGGCGTCCGACTTGAATAAGAGGATAAAGGTGCTGTACGGCATTGAGGGTTATCTTGTGGATGACAGCAAACGCATAGTATATAACGCGGCCGAGGAAACGCTTGACAGCTCATTTGTCGTGTTCGATATTGAAACGACGGGACTTTCCAAATATAAAAACCGCATAACCGAAATAGGCGCGGTAAAGGTTGAAAACGGAAAGATAACCGATACGTGGTCAAGCTTTGTAAATCCCGGCGAGCCTATCCCCGCGGAGATCGTGAAGCTTACGGGCATAACCGATGAGATGGTCGCGGACGCGCCCGAAATAAAAGATGTTATAGGCGATTTTTTGAAATTCTGCGAGGGGTCGGTGCTTGTGGCGCACAACGCGCCCTTTGATGTGGGGTTTATGCAGGTCAATGCGGAACGGTGCGGCGCGCGGTTTGACTTTTGTTATCTCGACACGCTTACTCTTGCAAGATGTATGTACCCTGAGCTTAACAATCACAAGCTTAACACGCTGGCAAAGCATCTTCATGTAATGCTTGAGCATCATCACCGCGCGGTGGACGACGCGAAGGCCACGGCGGACGTTTTTGTAAAAATGGCAGCCGCGCTTAAAGCGGAGGGCAAAAACAGTCTTGCCAAGCTCAACGAGGAATTTGACATTGCCATGTCCGCGAAAAAGAACAAGGCGTTCCATATAATACTGCTTGCAAAAAATCACAAGGGCATACGCAACATATACGAGATGGTGTCCGCGTCGCATCTGAAGTACTTTTTCCGCACTCCGAGAATACCCAGAAGTCTTTTGGAGCGTCACAGAGAAGGTCTTATTATAGGCTCCGCGTGTGAAGCGGGCGAATTTTTCCGCGCCGTCGCTGAAGGGGCCGGCGATGAGCGGCTTATGGAAATTGCGAGGTTTTACGACTATCTTGAGATACAGCCTGTCGGAAACAATGCCTATATGAAAAATTCCGATGATTTCCCCGATATAAACACGGACGAGGATCTTATGAACCTAAACCGCAAGGTGGTCGATATAGGCGAGAAGATGAATATGCCGGTCTGCGCCACGTGCGATGTGCATTTTCTTGATCCTTCCGGAGCAAACTTCCGCAAGATTCTGATGAATTACAAGGGATTTAAGGACGCTGACGATCAGGCGCCGCTGTATTTCCGCACAACGGAGCAGATGCTTGACGAGTTTGCGTATCTCGGAGCGGAAAAAGCGTATGAGGTTGTCGTAAAAAATACAAATCTCATAGCGGACATGATAGAGGACGTGCGTCCGATACCGAAGGAAAAGTGCCCTCCCGTGGTCGATGGGGCGGAGGAAGCCATAGTACACGACTCCCATGCCAAGGCGGAATCTATATACGGATCGCCCTTGCCCAAGGAGGTAAAGGAAAGGCTTGACAAAGAGCTGTATTCGATAACAAACTACGGCTTCTCGGTCATGTACAGGATAGCGCAGGAGCTTGTGAGAAAGTCGCTTTCCGACGGCTATCTGGTGGGATCGAGAGGCTCTGTCGGATCGTCCCTTGTGGCGTTTTTGTCGGATATAACCGAGGTAAACTCGCTGCCCGCGCATTATGTATGCCCGAATTGCAAAAATACGGAGTTTGTGCAAAGCGAGGTCGGCATTTCCGGCTGCGACTTGCCTGACAAGAGCTGTCCGAAGTGCGGAACCAAATACAATAAAGACGGACACGATATTCCCTTTGAAACCTTCCTCGGATTCAAGGGCGACAAAGAGCCGGATATAGATCTTAACTTCTCCGGCGAGTACCAGCCTGTAATACATAAGTACACCGAAACGTTTTTCGGCGAGGGTTTTGTATTCAGGGCGGGGACAATAGGCACCGTCGCCGAAAAAACAGCTTACGGCTATGTGCAAAGATACGCCGAGGATCACGGCATAACCATAAGGAACGCGGAGAAAAAACGTCTTGCCGCGGGATGTGTCGGGGTCAAGCGCACATCCGGACAGCATCCCGGCGGCATAATCGTTGTGCCGTATACCAATAATATCCATGAATTTTGCCCCGTGCAGCATCCGGCGGATGACCCGAACTCGGATATTATAACGACGCATTTCGATTACCACTCCATAGACCAGAACCTGTTAAAGCTTGACGAGCTGGGTCACGATGATCCGACGGTTATAAGGATGCTCCAGGATCTGACAGGGCTTGATCCGCGCACCATACCGCTTGACGATCCCGAAACCATGAGTCTTTTCGTATCGACAAAGGCGCTTAATATAAGTGAGGATATAGGCTCCAAAATGGGTACCTACGGCGTTCCGGAGTTCGGAACGAAATTTGTCCGGCAGATGCTTGAGGATACAAAGCCGACGACGTTTTCGGAGCTTGTCAGAATATCGGGACTGTCCCACGGAACGGATGTGTGGCTTAACAACGCGCAGGATCTTATCCGTTCCGGCACGATAGATCTGTCCCACGCCATATGCTGCCGTGACGATATAATGTTATATCTTATATCCATGGGCGTTGAGGCGGGACACTCGTTTAAAATAATGGAAAGCGTCAGAAAGGGCAAGGGTCTGGAACCGAAGGACGAGGCTGCAATGCGGGAGCATAACGTCCCCGAATGGTATATAGATTCCTGCAAAAAGATAAAGTATATGTTCCCGAAGGCGCACGCCGTGGCATACGTCACAAGCGCGTTTCGAATAGCGTACTATAAGGTACATTACCCGACGGCGTTTTATATAGCGTATTTTTCGGTAAGAGCGGATGATTTTGACGCGTCGCTCATGGCTTGCGGCAAGGAGACCGCGAAGCAGGCGCTTGAGGATATTTACAAGCGCAAGCGCGACGGCACCTCCACTCCGAAGGACGAGGGCCTCATACCGATACTTGAGATATGCATAGAAATGTATGCCAGAGGGATAAGCTTTTTGCCGGTGGATCTGTATAAATCACACGCGACGAACTTTCTTCCCGCCGAAGGCGGCATACTGCTTCCCTTAAACGCCCTGCCCGGACTCGGAGCAAACGCGGCGACCGCTATAATGGAGGGCAGAGGAGATGAGCCGTTCCGCACTATAAGCGAGTTTAAGGAACGCACCGCCGCCACACGCTCGGTAATAGAGCTTTTGAAGGAGTATCACTGCCTCGACGGCATACCGGAAACCGATCAGGTGTCGTTGTTTGATATGTAAAATCATAAACACAAAAAACAGAGGGTGCTGTCCGTTTCAGCGCCCTCTGTTCGGTTTAAGGCTCTTTATCTATTTTTGCCCTGAGATATTCGCATAGCTCCGGATACTCGTTCAGACCGTTCTCACATTCGTCTGTAATGCCGTATACGCCATGGCTTGTGCGGCGGAACCAGTGATACGCGTTATAGCTCATGATCCTCCCTATATTTTCATCGGCGCCGTGTTCGCGCAGCTGCTTTGGCGTCATATCGCCGAAGCGCATCATAAGAAGCGCGGCGAACACGCATTTTTCCGTATATGCCGTGGCTATCTTTCTGTGGCACACGCCGCCTGTATTGACGTCGAAGCTGCGCCCCTCGATCTCAGCCGCCACTTTTTTCTTCTTTCGGCTGTTTACCGAAAAGCCTCTGTACGGCTCAGGATCCGTCACGGCTTCGGCAAAGGAAGCTCCGTCCGAGAAGGTCACGAATATAAGTCCCAGCTCCATTTTTTTGATGACGTCAAGCGTCGGCTTGAATTTTTTCGGCGAATAGTTTTTCGGCTTAGGTACGGCGATATACACAAGAGAGCCGAGCTTTTGCCTTGCGAGTCCTTGAGCGAGAAGCGTCACCGAAAGATTTTTTTTAAGCTCGACTACGGTGATCCTGCCGTCCTTTACGGCTGTGACGTCGCAGCCGCATACCTCCGCGTTCACACTGTAGCCGTTTTCTTCAAAAAGCCGCTTTACAGCGGGGAAAAGCTCCGATTCACGCATTTTCCGCATCGATGCGCACGGTCTCGCCGCCGCGGACCTCTATAATATTGTTGTCAACCGAGATAAATACGGACATAGCCGACGGATTATAGCATACGGACGAATCAGCTGTGAATTTAAGATTTTTAGCGGCGTTTATGTAATCCACGATCTCTATATTGGTAGCGTACCATATATCATCGCGTCCGCCCATATATTCGGCAAAGCCCTCGATAAGGCTCCAGCTGTTGTCGCGGTCGAACTCATAGCTGTGACCCCATACGTACATAAGATACAGATACTGCTTTTTGGAAAGCTCGCAGAAGGTCTTTGCCAGCTGCATAAGACGCGGATTGCCGTGATGGCAGGTGGACTTCCACTCAAGAAAATCCCTCGGCAGGGCAAAGTTTTCCGAATCGCCCACAATGCGGGAGTATTCTATCCCGCAGGCGGGAAGCAGCTTTTTTATATCCTCCGAGTATGAGCCGTTGGGATACGACATTCCCCGCACGGGATAGCCGCAGTATTTTTCAAGCGTTTTCCTGTCCTCGATGACCTGCCGGACCACCTGATCGAGGGGACAGCGCCCTATTGTCGGATGAGTATAGGTATGCGACGACACCTCATGGCCGGCGTAGAGCGACGGTATTTCGGAGAGGTCTATCCTGTTGCCGATACCTTCCTCCATAATGCCGGCGTTCAGGTGAAAGGTTCCCTTCAGACCGTATCTGTTAAAAATATCGACAAGCTTGCGGTCGAATATCTGACCGTCGTCATAGCTCATTGTAAGCGCCTTATGCTTTCCGCCGGGGAAGCAGTAGTAAACGGTTTTTAAAAGTCTTTTCACGTTGTTGTTTCTCCTTTAGTTATATTTTGGCAATGATTTGATTATACGTTGCCAATGTCTTTGTAGGTTTCAAGCGATTTTCCGCCGGGTCTTAAGGTCACGACAACCAATTCGGGGCGGTTGAACACACGCGGTATGATCATGGGATTTCCGATGCCGCGGTTTACGATGATCTCAGTCGAGCAGCTGCGGTAGCGGCCGCCGACGTATTTCGGGAACAGCATCGGCGAGCCGGAGGCAAGGCTGGATTTCGGCGATACCACCCCGCCGACCCACGGCAGACGGAACTGTCCCCCGTGCATATGACCCGCCAGTATCAGATCGAAGCCCTTGTCCTTGAGCATATCCGAAAGATTCGCGCGGTGAAAAAGCAGTATATTAAAAAGCTGCCTGTTTACCGGCACTCTTGAAAGAGAGGCTTTCACGCGCTTCGCTACGGCGGCGCTGTCGCGGGTAAATGGGTCGTCTATGCCCGAAAGAGCTATCCTTGCGCCGTTTCTTACAAGGTACAGCGTTTTGTCATGGAGAGTCACAGCGCCAGTGCGGTCAAGGTATCTTTCAAGCTCCGAATAGTCGCTTCTCCACACATCGTGGTTGCCGGTAACCATATAGCACGGGGCGATCTCAAGAAGCTTTTTTACAAGCTGTATGCCCGGCTCGTAGCTGCCCTTGTCGTGAACAAGATCGCCTGTGGACACAATTATATCCGGAGACTGTGAGCGTATCTCCTCTATAAGTCCAGGGACCGTGTCGCAGTGGTAGTCGGAAATTTGAAGTATCTTGAATCCCTCAAATTCGGGAGGGATCTTCGGGCCCGATATGGTATAGTGGGTCACCTCTATTCTGTTGTCCAAGCCTTTTGCGGCGAGAAGCACGCCTCCCGCAAGCGCGGCTGTCTTTATAAAGCCTGTTATACTTTTTGATTTGTTCATATCAGCTGTTCCTTTTTTTAATCTTATAAATATTATAACACATACTTTTGAAAAAAACAATCGCTTTTATCAAAAAAATACATTAAACAGGCGGGAAAAAACGAAAATTAATATTGAAAAAGCGATCGGGATGTGGTATAATATAATGAGGCTTGTGTGAGCTTGAACACACGGAGCTTGATATACGAAAGGAAGACGCAAATGGCACTTCATGTCAGCGAGGATGAAATAAAGGAGCAGGAGTCTTATACAAAGAAGCTTCTTGCCGACAACAATAATTTTGCCTGCGCAAACGGCAGACGCCGTATGGCGCTGACCGAAACCTACGGCTGCCAGCAGAACGAGAACGACACCGAGCGCATACGCGGCATACTTGAGGCGGCGGGCTTCGGCTTTACAGACAACGCGGACGAGGCTGATCTTGTGATATACAATACCTGCGCCGTAAGGGAAAACGCCGAGCAGAAGGTATTCGGCAGGCTCGGCATACTCAAGCATAAAAAGGAGCTTCGCCCGGAGATGGTGATAGCTCTGTGCGGCTGTATGGTGCAGCAGGAGCATATCACCGAAAAGATACGAAAGGTGCATCCGCAGGTGGATCTTATTTTCGGGACACATTCGCTTTACAAGCTTCCGAAGCTTTTGTACGAGGCGATGAAGGCCGGAGGGACCGTCGTGGATATAACGGACTCCGACGGAAGGATAGCGGAGGAGCTGCCCATAAAGCGCGAGAACCGCGACAAGGCGTGGGTATCGATAATGTATGGCTGCAACAACTTCTGCTCATACTGTATAGTGCCTTATGTGCGCGGCAGGGAGCGCAGCCGCGAGCCGGAGGCCGTTTTGGAGGAGGTGCGCACGCTTGCAGGATCGGGAGTCACGGAGGTGACGCTTCTCGGTCAGAATGTCAACTCCTACGGAAAGGATCTGGACAGGGATATAGATTTTTCGGATCTTTTGAAAATGGTGAACGGGATCGAGGGTCTTGAGCGCATACGCTTTATGACGTCGCATCCGAAGGATTTCGGCGATAAGCTGATAAAGACCATGGCGGAGTGCGACAAGGTATGTCATCAGCTGCATCTGCCGTTTCAGGCAGGCTCGGACGCGGTGCTTAAAAAGATGAACCGCCGCTATACCAAGGCGGAATATCTTGAAAAGATAGCGCGCGTAAGAGAGGCGATACCCGATATATCGCTTTCCACAGACGTTATAGTCGGGTTCCCGACCGAAACAAACGAGGATTTCGAACAGACTTTGGAGGTTTTGAGAAAAGCGGAGTTTGACAATATATTCTCGTTCATATATTCAAAGCGCGAGGGAACGCCCGCCGCTAAAATGGATTTTGTGCTTTCGGAAGAGGAGATACACAAAAATTTCGACCGCCTTTTACAGGTGCAAAACGAGATCTCAAAGCGCAGGAACGAGGCATATGTTGGGAGAGTGGAAAAGGTTCTTGTAGACGGAGTGTCAAAGACCAACGGCAAAATGCTTTCGGGCAGATGCTCGTCATCAAGGATAGTGAACTTCCCCGGCAGCGCCGACCTTGCGGGAAAGTATGTGAATGTAAGGATAACCGAGGCGCATACGTGGAGCCTGAACGGTATCATAGAAGAAAGGAACGGTAAAAACAATGAATGAAATAATGGAAAAGACAAGAGAGCTGGGAGAGCTTATACAAAATTCCGCCGAAATGGATGCCTACAAGACAGCCGAAGCGGAGCAGAAGCAGGATGAAAACGCGCAGACTCTTTTGAAGGAGTTCAACCTAAAGAGCATGAATCTCGCGCGCGATATGCAAAACGGCAAAATCACCCGCGAAGAGGCGATAACAAAGAACAATGAGGCATATCGGAGGGTTATTGAATCAAGCGATACCGTAAAGGCATACGTTGATGCCAAAAAGGTGCTTGACGGCATGGTAAATCAGGTAAATCAGATACTAAATTACTATATAACAGGCGAGCAGCCGGGCTGCAGTCACGACTGCGGCTCCTGCGGAGGCTGTCACTGATACGGTTGTATTGAAAGGATAAAAAGACATGGCGGAAAATTTATCCCCGATGATGAAAAAATATATAGAAACAAAAAAGCAGTATCAGGACTGTATACTGTTTTACAGACTCGGCGATTTTTACGAGATGTTTTTTGAGGATGCCATTACCGCGTCGCGGGAGCTGGAACTGACGCTTACGGGCAAAAGCTGCGGTCTTGAAGAACGCGCCCCGATGTGCGGAGTGCCTTTTCACAGCGCGAACACATATATATCGCGTCTTGTTGAAAAGGGTTACAAAATAGCCATATGCGAACAGGTTGAGGATCCGAAAACCGCCAAAGGAATTGTCAGGCGCGAAGTGATAAGAGTCGTAACGCCGGGGACCCTTACGGACGAGGATACTCTTAATGACAAAAGCAATAATTATCTGTGCGTGATATGCCCCGGCAAGGGCGGAAAATACGGCATAGCCTTTGCCGATGTTTCCACGGGAGAGCTGTCCGCCGCCGAGACCGACGACGAGGGCGAGGTAATAAACGAGATAGCCGGCTATTCTCCGGCGGAGATCATAGCAAGAGAGGATGCTTCCGCATCATTGTCGGCGGTTATAAAATCGAGGTTTCCCGCCGTGTTTTCGAGCAAACCCGTTTCCTATTGTACGGCAGGCGAGGCGGGCGAGCTTATATGCGCCCGCTTCGGAGATAAGATCTGCGAAAAGCCTGAAATGAAGCGCGGAGGAGCCGTTTCCGGCGCTGTGGGCATGATACTCAAATACCTTGCCGAAACGCAGAAATGCAGCGTGGCAAATATCGACAGCATAAAGCTTTACAGCATAACGGAATATATGGGACTGGACGTTTCGGCGAGGAGAAATCTGGAGCTTACCGAAACGATGCGCGACAGGTCAAAGCGCGGCTCTCTTTTGGGAGTGCTTGACAGGACAAAGACCTCCATGGGCGCGCGGCTTTTAAAGCGGTGGATAGAAAGACCGCTTATAGACCCGATCATGATAAACAAGCGCCTTCAGGCTGTGGAGAATCTTGTAAACGATATGATACTCCGCGATGAAATAGAGGAAACGCTTGCAAAGATATACGATATATCGCGTATCGCGGGAAGGATCGCCGTCGGCTCGGTAACGCCGAAGGATCTTGTGGCGCTGAGACAGTCGCTGCTGGCTTTGCCGGAGCTTTCGTATGAGCTTTCGCGCGCGAAGGCGGCGCTGCTTTTGGATATGAACGACGATGCGGATATGCTGGAGGATGTTGTGAAGCTCCTGTCGGAGGCTGTCAATGACGAGGTCCCCGCGACAATGAAGGACGGCGGACTTGTAAGGGACGGCTATAACAAGGAGCTTGACTCTTTAAGGGACGCTATGCAAAACGGCAAGCAGTGGCTTGGCGAATATACCAACAGCGAAAAGCAGCGCACGGGCATAAAAAATCTGAAAGTCGCCTACAATAAGGTGTTCGGCTACTTTATAGAGGTCACAAAGTCAAATCTTGCCGATGTGCCTGAGGATTACATAAGAAAGCAGACGCTTACCAACTGTGAAAGATTTATAACGCCGAAGCTCAAGGAGCTTGAGAATACGATGCTTGGCGCGGCGGAGCGCTCGGTGGTGCTTGAGGGGCTTATATTCGACAAGATAAAGGCGTTTTTGGCGTCAAAGCTTTCCGGACTTAAAAAGGTATGCGACACGGTGGCTGTGACGGACGTTATATGCTCCCTTGCGGAAACCGCCGACAGGAACGGCTACTGTATGCCGTCGATAAACTCCGGCGGCGTTATAGATATAAAAAACGGCAGACATCCGGTTGTCGAGCATATGATGACAGACGCGGTTTTTGTACCCAATGACACGTATTTAAACGAGGATGACGACAGGCTGCTTATAATCACGGGACCGAATATGGCGGGCAAATCGACGTATATGCGTCAGACGGCGCTTATAGTGCTGATGGCTCAGATGGGAAGCTTTGTGCCTGCGAAATCGGCGTCGATAGGCATAGTGGACAAAATATTTACAAGAGTCGGCGCTGCGGATGATATAACTCTCGGACAAAGCACCTTTATGATGGAAATGGCGGAGGTCAGCAATATACTCAAAAACGCGACAAAAAACTCGCTTATAATCTTAGACGAGGTAGGCAGAGGTACCGGCACCTTTGACGGATTGTCGATAGCGTGGTCTGTCGCGGAGTATATACTAAACAAACGCAGAGTGGGCGCGAAAACGCTTTTCGCGACGCATTATCATGAGATGACGCAGCTTGAGGATATGTTTGACGGCGTGAAAAATTACCGTATCGCCGTAAAGAAATCAGGCGACGATATAACGTTTTTGCGCAAAATAGTCAAAGGCGGCACCGATGACAGCTACGGCATACAGGTGGCGGCCTTGGCGGGAGTGCCGCAGGAGGTAATCAAGCGGGCGAAGCTTATTTTAAAGCAGCTTGAGGAGGAAAACCCCCGCAAAACAGAGGTAAGACCCGTGAAGGAAGAGCCGCAGGATATGCAGATAGGCTTCGGTGACACGATTGCCGCTGAAATAGCGGAGGAACTGAAAAACACCGATGTCACCACGCTGACGCCCATCGAGGCGCTTAATATGCTGTATAAATTATCAAATCGGGCAAAGGAAATTTGAGATCCTGCGTGAGGCAGTAAAAACAGAGAGAACAGATTATGGGAAAGATTCATGTATTAGGCAAAGAAATTGCCAACAAAATAGCCGCCGGAGAAGTCGTTGAAAGACCTGCCTCCGTAGTCAAGGAGCTTGTTGAAAACGCCATTGACGCGGGCGCGGCTTCAGTCGAGGTAGAGATCAGAAACGGCGGCGCAAAATATATACGAGTGACGGATGACGGCTCCGGCATGAGCGCGGAGGACGCAGCCGCCGCTTTCCTTCGTCATGCGACCAGTAAGATACACACAGACGAGGATCTGGACGCTATATATACGCTGGGTTTTCGCGGCGAGGCGCTCTCAAGCATAGGAGCTGTCGCGGAGGTGGAGCTGTATACAAAGGAACACGGCGCGGAGTACGGCTCTCATGTAAGCTGCGCCGGAGGAGAGATTACGGCATCCGATGACGCCGGCGCTCCCGAGGGAACGACATTTATTGTGCAAAACCTCTTTTTCAACACCCCCGCGCGCCAGAAGTTTCTGAAAAAGGACGCCGCGGAGGCGGGTTACATCACCGATATAATGACCCGTTTCATACTCGCTCATCCCGAAATTGCCTTCCGCTATAAAAATAACGGCAGGGAGACGCTGTATTCATCGGGAAACGGCAATCTTATGAACGCCGTGTATTCGGTGTACGGCAAGGATTACGCCAAGGCGTGCATAAACGTGGATTATGATATGGATTATGTGCATATTTCCGGCGTTATCGGCAAAGGGGCGGTATCTCGGCCGAACAGGACGTATCAGAGCTTTTTTGTCAACGGCAGATATATAAAAAGCCCCGTTATGGCGAAGGCGCTTGAAGAAGCGTACAAGAATATTGTTATGGTGGGCAAGTACCCCATGGCTGTGCTGAATATTGAGCTTGATCCGTTGTATGTGGATATAAACGTGCATCCGACAAAGCTTGAGGCGAAGTTCTCCGATGAGCAGCTTATATACAGGACGGTGTATTTCGGCGTAAAGAACGCTCTTTATGAGAAGATGGACATCCCAGAAATCCGCCGCACAGCCGATGACGCGCGCTTGCCGGAAGAATCGGCGCCGGACAGCTTCAAGCCGCAGCCGCCGAGGGAGCAGCTTGTGCTTGACAATATAGCATATGAGATCCCCAAAAAGCCGCCCGTTGACTACGAGCGCAGACAGCGCCCGAAAAACCCGTTCATGAACAGTACGGCATCGGAGCGGAACGCTGAAAACAGCTATGAGCGGAAGCTGCCGGAGGATGCGCAGGACATCGGCGGACTGCCGGATCTTTTCGGCGACGAATCGGCGGAACCGGACACGGCGCCCGTAAATACGGAGCCGGCCGCCGTTAAAGAAGATATTTCGGATAAAACGCGCTCAAGCGGCGAATATACCGCTATGCCCTTGCCGTTGGTTTCGGACGATGATATGATGTCGCTGTTTTCCGAATCCCTTGAAGCGGAGGAAGTAACTGCGGAGGAGATTCCGGCGGATGAGCAAACAACGGGAAAAAGCTCTATCGACCAAATGTGGGAGAATGCCGTCAGCGAAAGCAGCAGTGAAAATGAGAAAAAGCGTATAGTGCAGTTAAAAAGCGCCTATGACAATCTGAAAAAGATCGCCGACACGATGAAAGGCTTCGGCGTTGAGGATCCGGGCATAGATATGCCTGAGATAGTGTCCAATGTGCGCGACAGGGATTATGTTATTATAGGACAGCTGTTTTCCACGTATATAATAGCCGAGCGCGGGGACGAGATGCTTATGATAGATCAGCACGCCGCCCATGAAAGGCTCAATTATGAGCAGTTTATGAAATGCCGCGAGGGAGTCGTTCCGCCGCAGCAGTATGTGATAGGCTTTGAAGAGCTGTCGCTGACCGAGAGCGAGAAGGTGCTGTGCCGCGAGAATATCGGCACGCTTGAAAAGCTCGGCTTCCTTCTGGAGTTTGACGGGGATGCGGTAAATCTTGCGGCGGTGCCTTCAGGAATAGACAGCGAGGACGCCGGCGCGCTTATAGTGGAGATACTTGAAAATATATCGGACAATAAAACGGACGCGGTGCCGAAGAAAGTGACGGAGCTTTTATACAGCGCTTCATGCAAGGCGGCGATAAAGGCAAATCACAAACTCACCATGAACGATATGTACACCTTGCTTGACAGGTTCTTTGAGCTGGACAACATCAACACCTGTCCGCACGGCAGACCCGTAGTTATAAGCATGGGAAAGAAAGAGATCGAAAAGGAATTTAAGCGTATAGTATAATGGAAGCAGACAAGATACCCGTTATAGTTGTGGCGGGACCGACGGCGTCCGGCAAGACCGCGCTCGCGGTAAAGATAGCCGTGCGTTATAACGGAGAGATCGTCTCCGCCGACAGTATGCAGATTTATAAATATATGGATATAGGCACTGCCAAGCCGGATGAGGCTGAAAAGCGCGGCATTGTTCATCATATGATGGATTTTGCCGATCCGCTAAAAGGATATTCTGTGGCGGAGTACACAGCCGCGGCGCATAAGGTCATAGCCGGCATAACGGCGCGCGGCAAGCTGCCGATAGTCGCCGGAGGTACGGGACTTTATATCACTTCGCTTATAAATGACGTGGATTTCACGGAAAATGAAGGCGATCCCAAGCTTCGGAGGGAGCTTTGGGAGTATGCCGAAAAACACGGCGCTCACGCGCTGCATGATATGCTTGAGGAGATCGACCCCGTACAAGCGGAGGCAGTGCATGAAAACAACGTCAAAAGGGTCATACGCGCCATAGAGTTTTACCGCACGACAGGAATAAAAATGTCGGAGCATCAGGCGGAGAGCAAGCATATAAGATCACGCTACGACGCTTTGATGATGATGATAGATTTTGAGCGGGAAGAGCTTTACGAGCGCATAGACAGGCGCGTGGATATGATGATAGAGGCGGGACTTGTTGACGAGGTAAGGCGGCTTGTCGGCATGGGACTTACGGCGGAGCATATGTCAATGAGCGGCATAGGCTACAAGGAGGTCATCGGTTATTTAAACGGCGAACGCAGCCTTGAGGAGACCGTAGCGCTTATAAAGCAAAGCTCAAGACGGTACGCAAAGCGTCAGCTTACATGGTTTCGGCGCGACAAAAGGATAAAGCCGATACCGGCGGACGAAAATATGGAAAAAACAGTGTTTTCGCTTATTGACGAATGGATGAGGAGCGGCGGATATGTTTGGAAAAAAGAAACATGAAGGTCATAAAAGCGACGAGAACGTGCGTATGGAATCAAGCATATGCACAGGGGAAAAGATCATAGGCTTTGAACGCGCCGACGGAGGACTGGAGCTTGCGGAAGTCGTTCGCTCTCAGGCGGATATTGACGCTTTTTATAAAAGGCACGATCTGAAAAAGACTAAGGAATTTAATTTACAATAAAGGAGATTTGAAAAAGATGA